>NZ_CP115465.1:600000-920782 GCF_027912535.1 Brevundimonas sp. NIBR11
AAAGCGAGTCTGAATAGGGCGCTAAGTTCGACGTATGACGACCCGAAACTAGGTGATCTATCCATGAGCAGGATGAAGGTAAGGTAACACTTACTGGAGGTCCGAACCCGTGAATGTTGAAAAATTCTGGGATGACTTGTGGATAGGGGTGAAAGGCCAATCAAACCTAGACATAGCTGGTTCTCCGCGAAATCTATTTAGGTAGAGCGTCCGACGAATTCCTCAGGGGGTAGAGCACTGGATGGTTGCGGGCTGCGCGAGCGGTACCAATACTAACCAAACTCCGAATACCTGAGAGAACTATCGGGCAGACACACGGCGGGTGCTAACGTCCGTCGTGAAAAGGGAAACAACCCTAACCATCATCTAAGGCCCCCAAGTACTGGCTAAGTGGGAAACGATGTGGGATTGCTTTGACAATCAGGAGGTTGGCTTAGAAGCAGCCATCCTTTAAAGAAAGCGTAACAGCTCACTGATCAAGCGATCCTGCGCGGAAAATGTAACGGGGCTCAAGCCAGTCGCCGAAGATATGGGTTCACGTAAGTGAGCGGTAGCGGAGCGTTCCGTAAGCCGGTGAAGGTCAGGCGTGAGCCTGGCTGGAGGTATCGGAAGTGAGAATGCTGACATGAGTAACGACAAAGAGTGTGAGAGACACTCTCGCCGAAAGACCAAGGGTTCCTGCGTAAAGCTAATCTGCGCAGGGTTAGTCGGCCCCTAAGGCGAGGCTGAAAAGCGTAGTCGATGGGAAGCAGGTAAATATTCCTGCACCAGCTGGAAGTGACGGATGGCGCAACTTGTCAGGGCTTATTGGATTGTCCTGGCAGGGAAGTTGTCCCTGGAAATAACTCCAGCAGAGACCGTACCCGAAACCGACACAGGTGGTCAGGTAGAGCATACCAAGGCGCTTGAGAGAACTGTGCTGAAGGAACTCGGCAAATTGCACGCGTAACTTCGGAATAAGCGTGACTCTGCTAAGGGCAACCTCTGCAGAGTGGCACAAGCCAGGGGGTAGCGACTGTTTAGCAAAAACACAGGGCTCTGCGAAGCAGCAATGCGACGTATAGGGTCTGACGCCTGCCCGGTGCCTGAAGGTTAAAGGGAGATGTGAAAGCGTCGAACTGAAGCCCAGGTAAACGGCGGCCGTAACTATAACGGTCCTAAGGTAGCGAAATTCCTTGTCGGGTAAGTTCCGACCTGCACGAATGGCGTAACGACTTCCCCACTGTCTCCAGCACAGGCTCAGTGAAATTGAATTCCCCGTGAAGATGCGGGGTTCCCGCGGTCAGACGGAAAGACCCTATGAACCTTTACTATAGCTTCGCCTTGGCGTTAGCGACCGTATGTGTAGGATAGGTGGGAGGCTATGAAACCGGGGCGCCAGCACCGGTGGAGCCATCCTTGAAATACCACCCTTACTGTCGTTGACGTCTAACCGAGGGCCGTTATCCGGTCCCGGGACATGGCGTGGTGGGTAGTTTGACTGGGGCGGTCGCCTCCTAAAGTGTAACGGAGGCGCGCGATGGTGGGCTCAGACCGGTCGGAAATCGGTCGTCGAGTGCAATGGCATAAGCCCGCCTGACTGCGAGACTGACAAGTCGAGCAGAGACGAAAGTCGGCCATAGTGATCCGGTGGTCCCGAGTGGAAGGGCCATCGCTCAACGGATAAAAGGTACTCTAGGGATAACAGGCTGATTTTGCCCAAGAGTCCATATCGACGGCAAAGTTTGGCACCTCGATGTCGGCTCATCACATCCTGGGGCTGGAGCAGGTCCCAAGGGTTCGGCTGTTCGCCGATTAAAGTGGTACGTGAGCTGGGTTCAGAACGTCGTGAGACAGTTTGGTCCCTATCTGCCGTGGGTGTTCGAAGCTTGAGAGGATCTGTCCCTAGTACGAGAGGACCGGGATGGACATACCTCTGGTGGACCTGTCATGGCGCCAGCTGTGCAGCAGGGTAGCTAAGTATGGAATAGATAACCGCTGAAAGCATCTAAGCGGGAAACTAACCTCAAAACAAGGCTTCGCTGAGGATCGTGGAAGACTACCACGTTGATAGGCCAGGTGTGGAAGTGCGGCGACGCATGAAGCTTACTGGTACTAATAATCCGATCGGCTTGATCGTTTCTCAGCAAAACTCATTCGATCTTTTGATCACCGACAATGTCTTCTCGACATTCTTCTTTGGCCTCACGCGCGTTCGCGCTGCGCGAGCCCAAGGATCTGCATATCCGCTCGGTTGACCTGGTGGTTATGTCGGAGGTTCCCCACCCGATCCCATCCCGAACTCGGTCGTTAAGCCCTCCAGAGCCAATGGTACTATGTCTCAAGGCATGGGAGAGTAGGTCGCCGCCGGGTCTACCCAGCGGATATGCAGATCAAGAACGAATGCCTCTCTCGAACGTCTTCCTTCACCCTACCGTTCGCCGCGGGATGGAGCAGCCCGGTAGCTCGTCAGGCTCATAACCTGAAGGTCGCAGGTTCAAATCCTGCTCCCGCACCCAAACAACATAAAGCCCCGCCGCCCAGTGCCGCGGGGCTTTCTGTTGCCTGCGACGCGGGGATCCAAGCGAACGTCACGACGCTTCCCCTACCTCATCTCACGCGCCCTGAACGCGCCGGGGCGCAGGCCGTGGCGGCGGAATTTGTCGTAAAGGGTCTTTCGCGGAATCCGCAGGGCCTCGGTGATGGCGACGATGTCGCCGGCGTGGCGATCCAGGGCCTCTTCCAGAACGGCCTTCTCGAACCGTTCGAGCCGTTCGGTCAGTCCTGCCGTACCCTCCTCCACCGATCCCCCGCCCGCCGGTGCGTCGATGTCGAGCGCGATCCGGTCGGCGAAATGGGCCAGCTCGCGCACATTGCCCGGCCAGTTATGCTCCATCAGGGTGCGGCGCACGGCCGTGCTCATCGGCGGCGGCGTGCGCTGATGCTCGCCCGAGGCGCGGGCCAGGAAATGGGCGAACAACAGGGGCACGTCGTCGCGGCGTTCGCGCAAGGGAGGCACCCTGAGCTTCATCACGTTGAGCCGGTAGTAGAGGTCTTCGCGGAAAGCCCCGCGCGAAACGGCTTTCTCCAGATCGATCTTGGACGAAGCCAGAATCCGCAGGTCCAGCTGTTTCGGACCGGAGGCGCCCAAGGGCTGGATCTCGCGTTGTTCCACCACGCGCAGCAGGGCGATCTGCGCCGACATCGGCATGCTCTCAATCTCGTCGAGAAACAGGGTGCCGCGATGGCTCTGTTCGATCAGGCCGACGCGCCGCTTCACCGCGCCGGGGAAGGCGCCGGGCTCATGGCCGAACAGCTCGCTCTCGATCAGGCCGGCGGGCAGGGCGCCGCAGTTGACCGGCACGAAAGGATGCACGCGCCGCCGTCCGCTGTTGTGCAGGGCGCGGGCGACGACCTCCTTGCCGACCCCGGTCTCGCCCTCGATCAGGACGTCCATCCCGGCGTCGGCGACCTGTTCGATGACGGTCCGCAGGCGGGCGATGGAGGGGCTAGAGCCGAGCAGAGGCAGGTCGGGCGTCACCCGCGACACGGCCGCCGACAGGGCGCGGTTGTCGAGCACCAGGCCGCGCTTCTCCAACGCCCGGTTCAGACTGTCGGCGAGGCGGCCGAAGTCGAACGGCTTGGCCACGAAGTCGTAGGCGCCGTTGCGCAGCGCATCGACCGCGTCGGCGATGTCGCCGTGGCCGGTGATCATCACGACCGGCAGACCCTCGTCCAGCGCCTGAAGCCGGGTCAGCAAGCCACGGCCATCCATGCCGGGCATGCGCAGGTCCGAGACCACGACGCCCGGATAGTCGGCGGTCAGCACCTTCAGCGCCGCCTCGGCCGAAGCGAAGGCCTGGACGTCCAGATTCTCGAGCTGAAGCCGTTCCAGAAGGGCGTCGCGGAAATCGTTGTCGTCGTCGATCAGGGTGACGCAGCGGGGGCGGGAGAAGTTCACGACGCGGGCCTCAGGGAGATGACGAACCGGGCGCCGGTCGCGGACGGTCTCAGCGCCAACTCGCCGCCGAAGCCGGCGACGATGTCGCGACAGATGACGAGGCCCAGACCCAGCCCCGCCGACTTTGTGGTGACGAACGGGGTGAACAGCGCGGCGGCGACGGCGGCGTCCACGCCGGGCCCGTTGTCGGCGATGACGATCTCGATCCGGCGACCTTTCCTGGCGATGTCGATGGTCAGGGTCGGGGAGGGCGTGCCGGCCTCCGTCATCGCCTCGAAGGCGTTCTGGACCAGGTTGACGACGACCTGCTCCAGACGGATCGGCTCGGCCTGGACCTTCAGGTCGGGATCGCCGGTCCGCACCAGTTCGACCCCGCCTTCGCGCAACCGCCCGCCGATCAGCAGCAGGGCGCCGTCGATGGCGGCGGCGGGGGAGACAGGGGTGTTTCCTTGCGTGCTCTTGCGGGAAAAGGCGCGGAGTTCGTCGGTGATGACGCCGATTCGGCCAGTGAGTTCGGCGACGCGGACCAGGCTGCGGCGAGCGGCCTCGGGATCATTGCGATCCAGATAGGCGTTGGCGGTGTCGGCGTGGGTGCGGATGGCGGCGACGGGCTGATTGATCTCGTGCGCCACGCCCGCCGCGATCTGGCCCAGCGTCGCCAGTTTGTTGGCCTGGACCAGCTCTTCGCGAAGGATCTCCCGGCTGGCCTCGGCGCGGCGGCGTTCATCGATTTCTCGGCTCAACTGCCCGTTGGCGGCGCGCAGTTCCTGTGTCCGTTCGTCGATGCGTTGCTCAAGCTCGGCGCGCGCCTGTTCCTCCGCGATCGCCCTGGCCATGGCCTGCTGGCGGCGACGCAGCAGGACGCCCGCGCCGACGGCCAGCAGGGTCACCAGAAGGCCCGCCACGGCGCGCGCGCTCATGACATTGGCGACGATGGCTCCGCCGATCGGGTCGAGCAGGTGAAGGGTCCAGCCGGGGGTGTCCGTGGATGTGTGCGAGAGAATCCAGTCGCTGGGCGATCCGCCCGCCGCCGTGCGGACGATGCGCCCGGCGCCCGTCGTCTCGCTGTCGAAGGGCAGGGGCGCCAAGGCCTGGCCGGTCAGGGTCTGGTCCTCCAGGATGGCGGCGCGCTCGGCGGCGGTCAGGGTGCGGCTGCGGCGGAATCGCCATTCGGGGACGCTGGTGACCAGGACGACGCCCCGGGAATCGGTGACATAGGCGGGCTCTCCGGAGCTGCGCCAATCAGCCTCCAGGGCGTCGAATTCGACCTTCACCACCACGACGCCGAGGGGCTGATCGCGCGGGCCGATGCGGCGGGCGAGGTAGAGGCCGGGCCGTCCGCTGACGGTGCCCAGCGCAAAGAACTCCGCCGCCTCGTTCTGCATCGCGCCCCGGAAATAAGGGCGGAAGGCGTAGTCGGAGCCGACGAAGCTCGTGGGCTGGCGCCAGTTGCTGGCCGCCCGCGCGACGCCCGTCCGGTCCAGCACATAGATGGCGGCGGCGCGGGTCTGGCCGGCCAGGGTCTCCAGCTTGGCGCTGACGACGTCGGCGTCACCGCGCCCGGCGCCGGCGAGCAGGGCGACGACCTCGGGGTCCTGCGCCAGGACAACGGGCAGAGACCGGTGCTTCTCCAGTTCGCTGCGCAGGACGGCGGCGTGCAGGGCGGCGGCGGCGTCCGCCTGACGCGCCAGATCGGCTTGGGCGTCGCGACGCGCGATCTCTCCGGCGGCCGCCATCCCCAGAATGGCGACGACCAGCCAGCCGAGGACGAGGGCGATCCACGGCCTCGCCGACGGGTTGGAACCCCGGCCGGCGAGTCGATGCAGGCGTTGTGCGAACATCATTCGAGTATGCGGAAATCCGCACACTTTGGCCATATCGACGGCCGAAACTTCGGACATCGAGAGACGAAAAGTAAGCAAAACGCAGCATAATCAATCATTTGAAATCGACGAAACCTCGCTTTGTCCTCGCTCGCATCGCGGCCAGAATAAGGTTCTGGGACACGGCGTCAGACCGTGGGGAAACCGCGCCACGGGCGCCGGGGAGGTCGAGTGCAGCTTTCGGGCGATCACGGTCATGCGTCGGGCGCGCCGCGCGCCTGGTACCGGCACCTGTATGTCCAGGTCCTGGGCGCGATCTTGCTTGGCGGTCTGATCGGCCACTTCTGGCCCGAGTTCGGCGAGAGCCTGAAGCCGCTGGGCGACGCCTTCATCAAGCTGGTGAAGATGGTCATCGCCCCGGTGATCTTCCTCACCATCGTCACGGGCATCGCCGGAATGCGCGACCTGGGCCGCGTCGGCCGCGTCGCCGCCAAGGCCTTCGCCTACTTCCTGACCTTCTCGACCCTGGCCCTGATCGTGGGCCTGGTGGTCGGCAATCTGATCCAGCCGGGTCGCGGCCTGAACATCGATCCCGCGACGCTCGACGCCGGGGCTGTCGCCCAATATTCGACCGCCGCCCATGAGACGACGATCATCGGCTTCCTCCTGGGCATCATTCCGGACACGGTGGTCAGCGCGTTTTCGACCGGCAACATCCTTCAGGTCCTGTTCGTCTCGGTCCTGTTCGGCATCGCGCTCGCTTCCATCGGCGACATCGGCAAGCCAGTCCTGAACTTCCTGGAATCGGTCAGCGCCGCCTTCTTCAAGCTGGTGGCCATCGTGATGAAGGCCGCGCCCATCGGGGCGTTCGGCGCCTTCGCCTTCACCATCGGCGCCTACGGCATCGAGACGATCGGCAACCTGATCGCCCTGATCGCCACCTTCTATCTGACCGCCGCCATCTTCGTGGTGGGCGTGCTGGGCGCGGTCGGCATCGCCAACGGCTTCTCGGTCTTGAAGCTGATCCGCTATCTGAAGGAAGAGCTGCTGCTGGTGCTCGGCACCTCGTCGTCCGAAGCAGCCCTGCCGAGCCTGCTGCAGAAGATGGAGCGGGCCGGGGCGTCCAAGTCGGTCGTCGGCCTCGTCGTCCCGACCGGTTATTCGTTCAACCTGGACGGCACCAACATCTACATGACCATGGCGGCCCTGTTCATCGCCCAGGCGCTGAACATTCAGCTCACGCTCGAGCAGCAGGTGCTGCTGCTGCTGGTCGCGATGCTGAGCTCCAAGGGGGCCGCGGGCATCACCGGCGCCGGCTTCATCACCCTGGCCGCCACCCTGGCCGTCGTGCCGACCGTGCCGATCGCCGGCATGGCCCTGATCCTCGGCATCGACCGCTTCATGTCGGAGTGCCGGGCCCTGACCAACTTCATCGGCAACGCCGTGGCGACCATCGTCGTGGCGCGCTGGGAGGGCGAGCTGGATCGCGACGCCCTCAAGGACGCCCTGAACGGAACGCCCCGCCCTCTGGCGGCCCAGCCCGACCCCGCCGCCGGACCCGGCGACGACCTGGCCCTCGCCCGCGACTGACCCTTTTCACGTGCCGGAAAACAAAAAAGACTTTGGGAGGATGAACATGAACACCAAGAAGACCGCGATGCTGGCGACCACCGCCGCAGCCGCCCTGCTGAGCCTGGCGCCCGCCGCCTTCGCCCAGACCCAGAGCTCGGGCCAGACGCAACAGACCCCGGCGCCCGTCCCCTCCACGACCCAGCTGTCGCAGGCCTCCCAGGCCATCGCCGACCAGGCCGAACAGGACGGCTCGCAGGTCGACGACATCGTCGTCGTCGGCTCCCAGATCCGGGGCGCGGACGTCACCGCCGCCCTGCCGGTCACGGTGCTGTCGGAAGAGCAGATCCTGGCCACCGGCGCGGTCAACGGCGACGACCTGCTTCGCTCCATCCCCCAGATGGGCGACGTCCTGTTCTCGGCCGCCAACAACCCCCAGACCTCGAACGCGGCGCGCGGCGACGTCAACTCGGTCAACCTGCGCTCGCTGGGCGTCGGCAACACCCTGGTCCTGCTGAACGGCCGCCGCATCGTGCAGCACCCGACCAGCCAGGGCACGACCGACACCGGCACCGTCCCGGTCCTCTCCTACAACTCCAACGCCATCCCGGTGACGGGGCTGGAGCGTCTTGAGGTCCTGCTGGACGGCGCGGCCGCCATCTACGGCGCCGACGCCGTGGCCGGGGTCGTCAACACCGTGCTTCAGGACGACTTCGACGGCCTGAAGATGAATGCCCAGTATGGCGGCGCAGAGGGCACCCATCTGCGCGAGTTCAACCTCGGCATCTTCGCCGGTAAGGACTTCGACCGCGGGAATATCTCGGCCTACATCGACTATACCGACCGCTCGGCGCTGCGGGCCGAGGACCAGGAGTTCACCGCCACCGACAACCTGCGCTTCCTGTTCGCGGGCGACCCGACCTTCGCCTCCAGCCTGACGCCGGACTTCCGCAATACGCGCGGGCCTTGGGCCAACCTCGCCGTTGTCGGCGCCACGACCGCGATCCGGCGCGGCACGACCGCCCTGACCACGGCCGCCGGCGCTTTCCATATCCAGCCCAGCACCCTGACGGGCTGTCTGGCGCCCACGAACGCTGACGCCAGTATCTGCCTGGGTTCCGGCGCGCTTACCTTTAACGGGGCCCAGCGCGACCTGCGCTTCGACACGGCGCCGGGCACCACCATCCAGCCGGACACCCAGCGCCTCAACGTCTTCCTGCAGGGCCACTACGACATCAACGACACGGTCACCGCCTTTGGCGAACTGGGCTACTACACCGCCGACACCCAGCGAATTCAGCCGCCGGTGATCAATCTGAACACCCTGACCATCCCCACGACCAACTACTGGAACCCATTTGGGCCGGTCACCTTCGCCGACGGGCGGGTGAATCCGAACCGCCTCTCGGGGCTGACCAACGTGCCGGTCCAGGGTCTGGCCATCACCCTGAACCAGTACCGCTTCGTCGACGCTGGCTTCCAGAAGGTCGATGTCACCAACTACCAGGCCCGTGCTCTCGGCGGCCTGCGCGGCGAGTGGCGCGGATGGGACTGGGAGACGGCGCTGCTGTATTCGGAAGCCGAGGCGGTCGATAAATCTCTCGCCGTCAACAGCACCGCTCTTCAGGCGTCGCTGGCCCTGTCCACAACGGACGCCTACAACCCCTTCAGTGGCGGCTGCCTGAGCAACACCAGCGTCGGCGATTGCTCGCCCAGTTCCCAGGCCGCCATCGACGCCATCACCTTCACCCTGAAGCGTGAGAGCCGCACCACCCTGACGCAGTACGACTTCAAGGTCTCGCGCGGCGACCTTTTCAGCCTGCCCGCCGGCGACGTCGGCCTCGCTTTCGGCTTCGAGGCCCGCAAGGAAACGCAGAACGACGACCGCGATTCCAATCTGGACGGCTCGAACCCGTTCCGTGACTCGGTCACCGGGGCGACCCAGTTGTCGAACGTCATCGCGGTCAGCCAGAACCCCGACACCCACGGCGAGCGCACCGTGACATCGGCCTATATCGAGTTCGCCGTGCCCGTCGTCTCGCCCGAGATGAACATTCCGCTGGTGCATAATCTGGAGTTCCAGATCGCCGGTCGGGCCGAGCACTATTCGGACTTCGGCGATGTGGCCAAGCCCAAGATCGCCGGCGCCTGGGACATCTTCGACGGCCTGCGGATCCGGGGCTCGTACTCTGAAGGCTTCCGCGCTCCGAACCTGGAACAGACCAACGCCGCCACCTATGGTCGCCTGTCGACCAACCCGGACTACATCCGCTGCGAGGCGGACCTGCGCGCCGGCCGCATCGCCACCTTCGGCGCCTGCTCGCGCTCGATCGGCGCGTCTCTGCTGGTGTCCGGCAATCCGGACCTGCAGCCGGAAGAGAGCAAGAACCAGTCCTACGGCGTGGTCTTCCAACCCCAGTTCATTCCCGCCGAGTGGGGCGACTTCACCTTCACCGTCGATCGCTGGCGGATCCAGCAGGAACAGATCGTCGGTCTGTTTGGCGGTCCGAACGCCGTCATCCTCGACTACGCAGAGCGCGTGCAGGGACGCTCCAACCCGCTGGTCACGCGTGCGGCTGTAAACGCCGACGACATCGCCACTTTCGCTGGCACCGGCATCACACCGGTCGGCGTCATCACCTCGATCTCGGACCGGTTCGTCAACCTGCTGCCGCAGGACGTCGAGGGGCTGGACATCGGCTTCAACTGGCGGCTTCGGAACACGCCGCTGGGCAGCTTCCGCGTCAACATCGACGCCGCCAAGCTGATCAAGTTCTCACGCGAGGCCGGCCCCCAGGTCGACGCCCTCTACGCCGCCCGCGCTGCCGGCGTCATCAATGCCGCGACCCCTCTGCCGGAATCATCGAGCCTGCTGGCGCAGAACGGCCGCCCGGAATGGCGTGTGTCAGGCTCCCTGACCTGGAGCCAAGGCCCCTGGCAGGTCGGCGCCTTCACCCAGTACATTTCAGCCGTGGACGAGACCGGCTTCCTCGATACGGCCGGCAACCCATGGGAGGTCGAAAGCCAGGTCACCGGCAACCTCTATGGCCAATATGAGTGGGAAGAGAACAACGGCTTCATCTCCAACAGCCGTATCCGCTTCGGCGCTCGCAACATCACCAACGAGCGTCCGCCCTTGGCGTCGACTGGCTATCTGGGTTCGCTCTATCGCCCGTACGGCCGCTACTGGTACGTGTCGATGGCCAAGGAGTTCTGATCGACTTGCGACGGAGAGGGACGATGCGTTCAGTCATTTCGATCTTGACCCTCGCGGGCGCGATCTGGGCCGGGGCGGGCTTCCATGACCTCGTTTCGGCTCAGAGCGAGTCACTGACAATCTCCCCGGAACCCGCCGATTGTCCCGACAGCCTGCCCCAGGGCACGGTCTGTCATTCGGGGCGGTCGGCGGATGGGGCCTGGTTCTGGACGGCCTATCCGCGCGACTGGAACGGCACCCTGATCGTCCACGCCCACGGCGGCCCGCGCACCGCCGAGCCCCAGCGCAACGATCCGGTCGAGGATCTCGAACGCTTCTCCGTCATGGTGTCGGAGGGCTACGCCTGGGCCGGCTCGACCTACCGCCGTGGCGGCTACGGCGTGCGCATGGCCGCGGCTGACACCGATGCGCTCCGCCAGATCGTCTGGGACGCTTTCGGCAAGCCCAAACGCACGATCCTTCACGGCCAATCCTGGGGCGGCAACGTCGCCGCCAAGGCTGCCGAACTCTACGCCGTCTCCGCCAACGGCGAACGCAACTACGACGGCGTCATCCTGACCAGCGGCCTGTTGGCCGGCGGGTCACAGGGTTACGGCTTCCGCGCCGACCTGCGCGCCGTTTACCAATTCTACTGTCACAACCATCCCCGCGCGACTGAGACCCAGTACCCGCTGTGGCAGGGCCTACCCGAGGGCGCCGCCATGACCCGCGCCGAACTGACCGCTCGTGTCGAGGAATGCACCGGCCTGAGCCTTGCGCCCGAGGCCCGCAGCCGCGCCCAGGCCGATGCGCTCCGGAATATCCTTTCGGTGGTCGGCGTCACCCAGGACAATCTGGTCTCCCACCTCGCCTGGGGCACCAACCTGTTCCAGGACATGGTGTGGAAGCGTCTCGACGGTCGCAATCCGTTCTCCAACGCTCACACCACCTACCAGGGCTCCGACGACGACGTCGCCCTGAACCAGGGCGTCGAGCGCTTCGAGGCCGACCCCGCCGCCGTCGCCGCCCTGGCCTATGACGCGGACCTGACAGGCAACATCGTGCTGCCGACCCTGACGATGCACGCCCGCTACGATCCCACCGTCTTCGTCTCGCATGAGGCGGCCTACGCCCGCACGGTCGCCGACGCCGGCCGCTCGAATCTGCTGAGCCAGGTCTTCACCACCGAGGCCCTGCACAGCCAGCTCAGCCTTCCCCAGTACGCCGGCATGCTGATCGCCATGACCCACTGGCTGGATACGGGGGAAAAGCCGGACGCGGACGACGTTCTGGCGGCCTGCCGCACGCGGGCGCAGACCTATGGCCAGCCCTGCCTCATCGATCCGGAGTTCGTGCCCCAATAACCCTCTCCCGCTAGGGGAGGGTCTAGAACACGAATTTATTCCTCTAAGCGGTTTGCGCCGACGGCATCACGCCGCCACGTCCCGCATCCGGTCTTTGACCGTCAGCCCATTTCACGACCCGGCGGTTTCCCCGGACTCTGTTTTTCGAGTCCCGACTAACCGACCGACCCGCCCCGGTTCTTCACCAGATCATCGACCACCGACGGATCGGCCAGCGTCGACGTATCCCCCAGCGAGCCCAGATCGTTCTCCGCGATCTTCCTCAGGATCCGCCGCATGATCTTGCCGGACCGGGTCTTGGGCAGACCCGGCGCCCACTGGATGACGTCGGGCGCGGCGATCGGCCCGATCTCGTGGCGGACCTGGGCGACCAGCGCCTTCTTCAGGTCGTCCGTCGGCTCCACACCCCTGTTCAGGGTGACGTAGGCATAGATCCCCTGACCCTTGATCTCGTGCGGGAAGCCGACGACGGCGGCCTCGGCCACATCCTCATGCAGGACCAGGGCGCTCTCGACCTCGGCGGTCCCCATCCGGTGGCCCGAGACGTTGATGACGTCGTCCACCCGGCCGGTGATCCAGTAGTAGCCGTCCTCGTCCCGACGGCAGCCGTCGCCGGTGAAATACTTGCCTGGATAGGTCGAGAAATAGGTGTCGAAGAACCGCTGGTGATCGCCCCAGACCGTCCGCATCTGACCCGGCCAGCTGTCGGTGATGCACAGGTTGCCGGACACAGCCCCCTCCAGCACCCCGCCTTCGGCGTCGACCAGTTGCAACTCCACGCCCGGCAGAGGCTTGGTCGCCGACCCTGGCTTTAGTTCGGTCGCGCCGGGCAGGGGGGCGATCAGGGCGCCACCCGTCTCGGTCTGCCACCAGGTGTCGATGATAGGCAGGCGGCCCTCGCCGACCACCTCGTGATACCAGCGCCAAGCCTCGGGATTGATCGGCTCGCCGACCGTGCCCAGCAGCCGCAGCGACTTGCGGCTGGAGCTTTTCACCGGCTCATCCCCGTCCCGCATCAGGGCTCGCAGCGCCGTCGGCGCCGTGTAGAAGATCTCGACCTGATGCTTGTCCACCACCTGCCAGAAGCGGCGGTTGTCCGGATAGTTGGGCGCCCCCTCGAACATCAGCGTCGTCGCTGCGTTCGCCAGCGCGCCATAGACGACATAGCTGTGCCCGGTCACCCAGCCCACATCAGCCGTGCACCAGAAGACCTCGCCCGGCCGGTAGTCGAACACCAACTCATGGGTCCACGACACCCAGAACAGATAGCCGCCGGTGGTGTGCAGCACGCCCTTCGGCTTTCCCGTCGAGCCCGAGGTGTAGAGGATGAACAGCGGATCCTCGGCATTCATCGCCTCGCACGGACAGTCATCCGACACTTTCGCCACCGCCTCTTCGAACCGCACGTCCCGGCCCTCGACGATGGGCACATCCGCCCCGGTATGGGCGATGAGCAGAACCTTCTCCACGGAGACCTTGGTCAGGGCTTCGTCGACATTGGCCTTCAGCGGGATGGTCTTTCCGGCCCTCAGGCCCTGATCCGCCGTGATGACGACCTTCGACCCGCAATCCTCGATCCGGCCGGCGATGCTGTCGGGGCTGAAGCCGCCGAAGACCACCGAATGCACCGCTCCGATCCGTGCGCAGGCCAGCATGGCCACCGCCGCCGCCGGGATCATCGGCAGATAGATGGTCACCCGGTCGCCCTTCGCGACGCCGAGACCCTTCAGCACGTTGGCCATGCGACAGACCTGCCGGTGCAGCTCCGCGTAGGTGATCGCGCCGGACACCGATGGATCGTCCCCCTCGAACAGGATCGCCGTCTGGCCGGCGCGCTCGGCCAGATGCCGATCAATGCAGTTGTACGCGACGTTCAGCACCCCGTCGGCGAACCAGCGGATGCGGAAGTCGTCCTTGTCGAAGGACACGTCCTTGATGACCGTCGGCGGCGTCGTCCAGTCCAGCCGCTTCGCCTGCTCGGCCCAGAAGGCGTCGGGCGTCTCCCGCGCCGCGCGCCGGGCGGCCTCGTAGCCGGCGGCGTCCATATGGGCGCGGTCGGCCCAGTCGGCGGGGACGGGATACAGGTTTTGATCGGTCATGCTCGGTCTCCTGCGTCGACCCTATCGAAGCGGCATGGTCCGCGCCAAGGCGCAAGGGAGCCAATCCCGCAGAACGGAGTTAACCTTGAGCATTCACCGGGGATCGACATGAGCCTGAATCGCCTTCTCGCCGCCGCCGTCATCGGCGCGATGTCCGTGTCCGCCTGCACCCGCGAGGCCGAGGCGCCCGCCGAGCCGGTGAACCAGACACCCCCCGTCGCCCAGCCCACGCCGACCGCGCCCGCGATCGGCTACGCCTGTGAGAGCGGCCAGACGGTGACGGTCCAGTATCCCGACACGGCCACGGCCAGCGTCGTCTACAAGGGCCAGACTTATGCCCTGCGGCTCGTTCCGTCCGGCTCGGGAGCCCGCTATTCCGGCTCGGGCCTGGAGTGGTGGATCGCCGCGCGCGAGGGCCAGGAGAATGCGACCCTCAGCCGTCTCGGCCCCAACGACGACGTTGGCGTCGCCGTGCTCGAGCGCTGCAGCCGCCCGTCCGCCAACCCGAACCTCCCCGTTCCCGGCCAGCCGACGACGCCCCAGCCCACGCCGGGCGGGGTCCTGCCCGCCTCCACTCCCTGCCGCGCGGCCAATCTGCGTCTGAGCACCGATACGGCCGATGCCGGCATGGGCGGCCGGACCCAGGTCCTCGCCTTGACCAATGCCGGAACCACGCCGTGCAGCGTGTCGGGCTATCCGTCGGTCAGCCTGCTGGACAGCCAGGGGCGCGGGCTGACCGCCGTCCGATCGGATCAGAACCCCAACACCGCGATGCCGGTGAACATCCCGGCGGGCGGCAAGGCCTATTTCGACATCCACTGGTCGGTGATCCCGAATGAGGGCGCGGGCGAGCGGACCTGTCCGACGGCGGCGCGGGTGCGGGTCCTGATCCCGGGAGACACGGCGGCCCTGGCCGTTCCGCTCGGCCTGACCGCGTGCGGGGGCCGCATTCGCGTCAATCCGTTCCGGGCTGGCGTCGAGCCCGGCGCGGCGCCCGCTGCGGTTCCGGCGGCTTCGTCCACCTGACCGTCGCAGAGGTGGAAACCGTCTTCGAAAGGGCGTAGTCCGCCGCCATGCAAACGACAGCCTTCCACGACCGCGTCGCGGCCGAGCTTTCCGACATCGACGCCCAGGGGCTGACCAAGCCCGAGCGTGTGATCGAATCCCGCCAGGGCCCGGTGATCGAGGTTGGGGGCCGCAGGGTTCTGAACTTCTGCGCCAACAACTATCTGGGGCTCGGCGGCGACGACCGCGTCGTCGCGGCGGCCAACGCGGCGGCGGAGAGCCGGGGCGCCGGGACCGCATCGGTTCGTTTCATCTGCGGCACGCTCGACATCCACAAGCAGCTGGAACGGGCCATCGCCGACTATCTCGGCTTCGAGGATTCGATTCTGTTCGCCGCGGCCTTCGACGCCAACGGCGGCCTGTTCGAGCCCCTTTTCGGGGCCGAGGACGCCATCGTCTCCGACAGCCTGAACCACGCCTCGATCATCGACGGTGTCCGCCTCTGCAAGGCCAAGCGCTACCGGTTCGCCAACTCGGACATGGCCGATCTGGAAGCCCAGCTGAAACAGGCTCGGGCCGACGGCGCGCGCGACATCATCATCGCCACCGACGGCGCCTTCTCGATGGACGGCTATATCGCCAAGCTCGATGAAGTCCGGACCCTGGCCGACCGATACGGAGCCCTGATCATGGTCGACGATTGCCATGCGACCGGCTTCCTCGGTCCGCAGGGGCGCGGCTCCTACGCCCACCATGGGGTCAAGGTCGACTTCGTCACCGGCACCTTCGGCAAGGCCCTGGGCGGCGCCATGGGCGGCTTCATCTGCGCCACCGCCCCGGTGGTGCAGCTGCTGAAGCAGCGGGCGCGGCCCTATCTCTTCTCCAACGCCATCGCGCCCTCGGTCTGCGGCGCCTCTCTGGAAGCCATCCGCATCGCCCAGGGCGAAGAGGGCGACAGACTCCGGACCCAGCTGTTCGCCAACGCCGCCCGCTTCCGGGCTGCGATGACCGAGGCCGGATTCGACCTCCTGCCCGGCGAGCATCCGATCGTCCCGGTCATGCTGGGCGACGCCAAACTGGCCCAGACCATGGCCGCGCGGATGCTGGAGCTCGGCGTCTACGTCATTGGCTTCAGCTTCCCGGTCGTGCCGCGCGGCCAGGCCCGCATCCGCACGCAGATGTCGGCAGCGCACACCTTCGAACACATTGATCAAGCGGTCGCGGCGTTCACGACGGCCGGCAAGGAATTGGGAGTGATCAAATAATGACCGACACCATGAAGGCGCTGGCCAAGACCCAGCCCGGCATCGGCCTCGAGCTGATCGATGCGCCGATCCCCGTGGCCGGACCGGAAGACGTTTTGATCAAGGTGCATCGCACGGCCGTCTGCGGCACCGATATCCACATCTGGAACTGGGACGAGTGGTCCCAGAAGAACGTGCCGACCCCGATGATCACCGGCCACGAATTCTCCGGCGAGATCGTCGCCATCGGCTCGGAAGTGAACCGCCCCCTGAAGATCGGCCAGCGCGTCTCGGCCGAGGGTCACGTCATCGACCTCAACTCCGAAGCGGCCCGCGCCGGCCACTTCCACCTCGACCCGCACACGCGCGGCATCGGCGTGAACCGTCAGGGCGCCTTCGCCGAGTTCGTTGTGGCCCCGGCCTTCAACGTGATCGAGTTGCCCGACGACGTCTCGTACGAGGTCGCCTCGATGCTGGATCCGTTCGGCAATGCCGTTCACACGGCCCAGCAGTTCGACCTCCTGGGCGAGGACGTGCTGGTCACTGGCGCCGGCCCCATCGGCATGATGGCGGCGGCCGTTGCTCGTCACGCGGGCGCGCGGACGGTGGTCCTGACGGACATCAACGACTTCCGTCTGGAGCTGGCCCAGAAGGTCGCCCCGGGCGTCCGCACCGTGAACACGATGAACGAGGACCTTCGCGACGTCATGAAGGAGCTGGGCCTCAAGGTCGGCTTCGACGTGGCGCTGGAGATGTCGGGTTCGCCCGTGGCGTTCAAGCAATGCGTCGACACCCTGATCATGGGCGGCGGCATGGCTCTGCTGGGCATTCCGTCCAAGCCGATGGAGACCGACTGGGGCTCGATCATCCTCAAGGCCCTGACCATCAAGGGCGTCTACGGCCGCGAGATGTTCACCACCTGGCGCAAGATGCTGGGCCTGTTGAAGGCCGGGCTGGACCTGGAGCCCCTGATCACGCACCGTCTGGCTTACGACCGTTACCGCGAGGGATTCGACGCCATGAAGTCGGGTCAATCGGGCAAGGTCATCCTCGACTGGGACAAGGCTGCATAAGAGGGGGGCCGCCAGAGCTGAGCGGCCATAGGGGCTGAATGAGCGCGCTCGTCGACTTCCTGAAGGGTGCGGGAACCGACGGCGCGGGCCGCACGGTCTTCGAGGTCGTGGCCATGAGCGACCGGGACATCGAAGAGAACCACGACTTCATCCAGTGGCTGTTTCCCCTGACCGAGCCGTCCGGGGCCAACCGGCGTGCGCCGGTGCTGACCGCCGAGGACGTGGCGGAAGTCCATGCCTCGGGGCTGGCCCAGATCGCTCTGGCGGCGGGCACCGACCGCATGGCCTTCTTCTACCAGCGCAACAGCCACTGGCTGACGGCCTACGACCACAATCATCTGCGGATCACCCGCATCATCAAGTCGCTGAGGCTCTTGCGCGGGCCGGGGGAGGCCGACGATTTCCGCCGGATCGTGCTGAGGCGCGACGAAGAGGCCGGCAAACCGATCAGCGCCGGCAGCCGCCAGCACTGGATCGAGGCCTAGCCTTTCAGCACCTTGATCAGGGCGGGCTCGAACCCCTTGGTGTCCGAGCCCGGAAGGACCTCGCCGATCTTGCCGCTCTCATAGAGTTCGAACACCGCCGGGTGGACATAGGAGCTCCGGCACACCGTAGGCGTATTGCCCAACAGTCCCGCCACGGCCTTGACGCAGACCGTGATCTTCCGTTTCGCATCGGTGGGCGAGGTCGGCGCCTCCATATCCCGAAGCGCCCGCGCCGCTGACACCGTCCCGGCCCAGGTGCGAAAGTCCTTGGCCGAGAACTGTTCGCCCATGGCGTCGCGGATGTAAGCGTTCACATCGTCGGAGGTGATGGGACAAAGGTCGCCGTCCGCGTCGCGATACTTAAACAGATGTTGGCCGGGCAACTCTCGCAGCGAGCGGACGACGGTGGCGAGGCGACGGTCCCGAACATTGACCTTGTGGTCCACGCCGCTCTTGCCGCGAAACGAAAAGCTGAGCGCAGCGCCGTCGATGTCGAGGTGGCGCTTGTGCAGCGTCGTCAGGCCATAGCTGCGGTTCTGTTTCGCATACTGGGCGTTGCCGACGCGGATCAGCGTGATCTCGAGAAGTCGAACAGCGGTGGCCAGGACCTTGTCCCGCGTAACGCCCCGCTTGCCCAAATCCGCCTCGACCCTTGCGCGCAGGCGCGGGAGGGCCTTGGCGAAGGCCGACATCTTGTCGAACTTGTTGCCGGACCGATGGGTGCTCCAGTCGTTGTGGTAACGGTACTGCTTGCGGCCCTTCACGTCCCGGCCGGTGGCCTGGATGTGCCCGGTGGCCTGAGGGCAGATCCAGACGTCGGTCCAGGCCGGCGGAATGGCCAGCATGCGGATGCGGTCCAGGACCTTGGCGTCCTTCACGACCTTTCCGTGGGCGTCGCGGATCGAGAAGCCTTTGCCGGCCTTGACGCGGGTCAGGCCGGGGTGGGCGTCGCTGCAGTAGGTCAGGCCCTGCGGGACCTCGTGCTCTGCGACGAAGGCGTGGCTGCCGTCAGGCATCGGTCTTCTCGAGCTTGGCGTGAAGGCCCTCGACCCATGATCGACCCGCATCGCCGCCCCACAGCAGCCAGGCGATATAACCGGCCGAGGGCTTTTCCTTGTCCGCCCAGTTCTTCCCGCGCTTGTCGACGTCGTGGCGCGCGAAATAGGAGTACATCGACTTGATGTCGCGTTGGGAGACGGCCTCGCGGTTCTTCAGTTGGTTGGCGCGGCGACGACCGACCTCGGTCCCGCCCCGGCCATGCTGCTCGCGCAGTTTCAGACCCTTTTCCGCCTCCTTGGCGACGGCCGCCGGAGGCGTACGCTGCTTTTCCGTCAGGGACGAGGCGCTCACCTCAGGGCACCAGACCGGTCTGCGGACCCACGCCGTTTTCAGGGATGTTGTCTTCGTCCGGGATGGTCCCGTCGCGTTCGGCTCGCTCCTCGAGGGCGTCCGCCTCGTCTTCCAGCGTCTCGATTTCTTCAGGGGTCGGCGTGTTCGTGTCGGGCATGATCGTCTCCAGTCTGGATGCTGAAGTCGTGGGCGGGGCAGGGCGTTCCCTCTTGACCCGCACTGTCTGGAAGGACACGGGACGACATGAACTATCGCCACAGCTTCCACGCCGGAAATTTCGCCGATCTGGTCAAGCATGCGCTCGTCCTGTGGCTGCTGAAGACGCGGCAGGCGGCCGGGCCGGTGGTCGTGCTGGACACCCACGCGGGGGCGGGGCTCTACGACCTGACCGGCGACGCGACGCGGTCGCGCGAGGCCGAGGCCGGGGTCGAACGACTGATGGCGGCAAGCCGTCGACCGACCTTGATCGAGGCCTTGGCGGCCGAGGTCGCGGCGCTGAACCCGGGCGGCGGGGTGCGCTTCTATCCCGGCTCGCCGGTGCTGGTCTCCCGCCTGCTGACGGCCGCCGACGCCTACGTCGGTTTCGAACTCCGCGAGGAAGTCGCCGGCTTGCTGCGCCAAAGCCTGTCGGGCTTCGCCAGCGCGCGGGGTGAGATTGGCGACGGCTATGAGCTGGTGCTGGCCGAGGCAAAGCAGGCGCGCGGATCGCTGGTGCTGATCGATCCGCCGTTCGAGCGGCCCGACGATTATCTGCGCGCGGCGGACACGGGCGCAGCGATCGTGAGGGCCGATCCGTCAGCGGTCGTCGCCATCTGGACGCCGCTGAAGGATCTGGAGACCTTCGACGGCTTCCTGCGTCGGCTGGCGTCTAGCACGAAGGCTCCGACCCTGGTGGCCGAGGCGCGGCTCAGGCCGCTGACCGATCCGATGAAGATGAACGGCTGCGCCATGGTGGTGGTCAATCCTCCCGACGGCGCGGACGCGGCGGCGACGGAAATCTGCGGCTGGGTCGCCGACACGCTGGGCGACGACGGCGCGAAGGCCGAGGTCTGGCGGGCGTGACCTACTCGATCACCTCGCCGGCCTCGTAGAGATTCGGCTCGAATGTGGCGATGGCCATGATCGGCAACATGGCGTTGGAGACGGCGTCGGTGCGCGTCATGGCCTTCCAGTCCTCGACCGAGCGCCAGACCGCCTGATTGACGACCGTCTTGCCGTTGAGGCCGCGATGGAGGGTCGCCGACACGAAGCCGGGCAGGCCGACCTGGGCGCGGGTCAGGGCCGCCAGAAGCTCCAGCAACTCGTCCTGCTTGTCGGGCTGCACCTTGAAGGTGTTGATCAGCACCACCGGGGCGTTGTCGTCATCGCTCATGGGCGGCGCTGTAGCTTGTTTGCCCTTGTCCCGCCATCTCAGTCCGGTCCCTATGGCCGGATGAAACCGATCGCGATCCTGGAAACCGGCAAGCCGCCCGAGGCGCTGAAGGATGCGTTCGACGACTATCCGGCGCGGTTCCGGGCCCTGCTGGGCGAAAGCGTCAAGACGGTGCGGTTCGACGTCCAGGCCGGACGGCTGCCCGACGACCCGGGGACGTTTCAGGGCGCCATCGTCACGGGGTCAGCGGCGGGCGTCTACGACGACTTGCCGTGGATCGCGCGCCTGATCGACTGGCTGCGTTCGGCGCGCGGCAAGACGCGGTTGGTCGGCATCTGTTTCGGCCATCAGGTGATGGCTCAGGCCTTCGGCGGCCATGTCGCCAAGTCCGACAAAGGCTGGGGCGTCGGCCTGCATCGCTATCAGGTGATGAGCGAGGAGCCGTGGATGTTCCCGCGCGCGTCCAGCATCGCCATCCCGGTCTCGCACCAGGATCAGGTGCTGGTCCCGCCCGCAGACGCCCGGATCATCGCCGCCAGCGATTTCACACCGTTCGCGGGCCTGGCCTGGGACGACGCGATGTCGTTCCAGTGCCACCCGGAGTTCCAGCCGGAGTACGCCGCCGCCCTGGTCGAGAGCCGGCGGGGAACGCGCATTCCCGAGGCTCTGGCGGACGAAGCCTTGGCCAGTCTGGCGAAGTCCAACGACCGCGCTGTTCTGACGGCGTGGATCCGCGCCTTCCTGATGCTGACGCCACCGCCGGTCGAGGGCGAGGGCAGCGGGATTTAGGTCCCTCGTCATCTCTCCATCGCGCCAGGCGAGGGAGAGGTGACGTTACCCGCCTAAGGCCACTTCACCACCGGCGGCATCGAGCTGAGGATGGAATCGACGTTGCCGCCGGTCTTCAGGCCGAACATCGTGCCGCGGTCGTAGAGCAGGTTGAACTCGACGTAGCGGCCGCGACGGACCAGCTGTTCCTCCCGCTCTTCCGGCGTCCAGGCCTCGGTCATGCGGCGGGCGACGATGTCGCTGTAGGTTTGAAGAAAGGTCTCGCCGACATCGCGGGTGAAGGCGAAGTCCTTCTCGTAGTCGCCCGAGTCATGATGGTCGTAGAAGATGCCGCCCGTGCCGCGCGGCTCGTTCCGGTGCGGCAGGAAGAAATAGTCGTCGCACCAGGCCTTGAATTTCGGATGCCAGGTCGGGTCATGGCGGTCGCAGGCGGCCTTCATTCCGGCGTGGAAGGCGATCGTATCCGGCGCGTCCTGGGTGCGGTCGACGTCGAGCACCGGCGTCAGGTCGCCGCCGCCGCCAAACCAGCTCTTGGTCGTGGCGATGAAGCGGGTGTTCATGTGTACGGCCGGAATGCGCGGACTGACCGGGTGGCAGATCAGGCTGATGCCGGTGGCGAAGAAACGCGGGTCTTCCTCGGCGCCGGGGACCGTCCGCGCATAGTCGGCTGGGAACTCGCCGTAGACGGTGGAGACGTGGACACCGACCTTCTCGAACAGGCGGCCGTGCATCATGCCCATGACGCCGCCGCCGCCCGCCGGCCGGTCCCAAGCCGTGCGCACAAAGCGGCCCGGCTCGCCGGGGAATAGGTCGGCGGGGGCCGCGTCCTCCAGCGCCTCGAACCGCGCGTGGATACGGTCGCGCAGGGCCTCGAACCAGGCTCGGGCCTCGACCTTCTTCAGGTCCAGGGGGGAAGGAGTCGTCGCGTCGCTCATGGCGCGGCTTGAAGCATATCCGGCGCCCCGTCGCCATCTGCGGATGAACCCCAAACGGCGGGGGCCGTTTGCACTGCAAGCTGTTGGAGAGTTTGCGATGCGATCCATATTGATCCCCACACTGACGGTCGGCCTGCTGACCGCCGGAACCACATCGGCGCAGGAGACGAGCGTCTTCCGGGAGGCCGACTCGGGCCTGACTTGTGCGCAGATCGGCGACGAGGCGGCGCAACTGAGCCAGGCCATGGGCGATGCGACGCCCCAGGGCGGCTGGCTGAGTTCTCTCGGCAATCTGGCAAAGACCGGCGCGTCTTTGATCATTCCCGGGGCGGGGTTGGCGGTCGCCGGCGCCGACGCCGTGCGGCAGCCGGGTCGAGAGCGCGCGGAGGCCGAACAGGCCGCGATCCAGAACCGCTGGTACTATCTGAACGGCCTGCACGCCGGGCGGGGCTGCCGCGAGCAGGCCGCTGCGGAGCCCGCCGCCATGCAGGCCCCGGCTCCGGGCCCGGGGCCTGGCGTTCAGACGCCCGACCTAAGCGCTCCGGTCCGCAGCGACCGCTAGACGGCGACGGATCGCCGCTTTTCCTCCAGAGCCGGCGTCTGCCACTGTAGGCGCTCACCCTTCGGAGGCCGTCCATGATCCGCTCCTGCCTGCTCGCCGCATCCCTGCTGGCCCTGACCCCGCCGGCCGCCGTCCAGGCCCAGACGGATGACGGCTTGGCGAGGGTGGGCGAGATCCTGCGGGCCACGCCGCTGATCGACGGCCACAACGACCTGCCCTGGGCCCTGCGTCAGGGGTTCGGCAACGACCCGCGCGCGGTGGATCTGGCGACCGATCTGGATGCCTCCACGCCCCTTCACACCGACATTCCGCGCCTGCGGGCCGGGGGCGTAGGCGGACAGTTCTGGTCCGTCTATGTGCCCGCGACCCTGCCTCCCACCGAGGCCGCGCGCGAGACCTTCGAACAGATCGACACCGTCCGCCGCATCGTCGCCGCCCATCCCGACGTCTTCGAACTGGCCGCCACGGCCGACGACGTCGAGCGCATCCACAGGGCCGGCAAGATCGCCTCCCTGATCGGCATGGAGGGAGGCTACTCGATCGACGATTCGCTGGGCCTGCTGCGCGAGTTCCATCAGGCGGGCGCTCGCTACATGACCCTTACGCACTCTAAGACAACGACCTGGGCCGACAGCGCGACCGACGCGCCGAAATGGGGCGGGCTGTCTCCGTTCGGTGAGGCGGTGGTCCGCGAGATGAACCGCATCGGCATGATGGTCGACCTCAGCCACGTCTCCGAAGAAACCATGGTCGACGCCATCCGGGTGTCGGAGGCGCCGGTGATCTTTTCCCACTCCTCGGCGAGGGCGGTGACGGACCATCCTCGCAACGTCCCCGACAGCGTCCTGGCTGCCATGGCGGACGATGGCGGCGTGGTGATGGTCACTTTCGTGCCGGGCTTCATTTCAGAGGCGGTGCGGAACTGGAACGCGGATCGGGCGGCGGAGGCGGCGCGGCTTCTGGCCCTGAACCCTGGCGACCCGGCGGCGGTGACCTCGGGCACGGCGGCCTGGGACACGGCCCACCCCCAGCCGACGGCCGGGATCGACGACGTCGTCGCCCACATCCAGCACGTGCGCGAGGTGGCGGGCATCGACCACGTCGGCCTGGGTGGAGATTTCGACGGCGTGACCAGCCTGCCGACCGGCGTGGACGGCGTCGACGCCTATCCGCGCATCCTGTCGGCCCTGATGGCGGCCGGCTGGACCGAGGCCGATATCCGCAAGCTGGCCGGCGAGAACGTCCTGCGCGTCATGCGGGCGGTCGAGGCCGTGGCGGCGTCGAAGGCCGGCGAGCGGCCTTCGCTGGCCATGATTGCGACAGCCGCTTCGCCGGATTAGGGTTCAGCCGCGCGTGGCTGACCCCGCCCCGCCGGTCTGTCTCAGCCCCTCGAACAGGCCGATCCCCGCGCTGACCGACAGATTCAGCGACCGCGCCTCCGGCAGGATCGGGATGAAGACCCGCGCATCGGCCGCTGCGTGGACGAAGTCGGGCGCCCCCGAACTTTCCGATCCGAACAGAAGCGTGTCGTCCGGCCGAAAGACGAACTCCGTCAGCGGCGTCGCCCCCTTCGTCGTGAACAGACAGAGCCTTCCCGGCCCCCGCGCGGTCTGAAACGACGCCCAATCCCCATGACGCGTCATGTGCGACAGGGGGCCGTAGTCGAGCGCCGCGCGCTTCATCGCCCGGTCGTCGAACAGGAAGCCCGTGGGCTCGACAATGTGCAGCTCGACCCCGAAACATGCGGATAGCCTGATGCAGGCGCCCACGTTCTGGGGAATGGCCGGTTGAAAAAGGGCGAGACGCATTCTAAGGCCCTCCATACGCGCGGGCAGGGGTCTTGTCGCGGTCAGTGTTGCGAGCGGTTCTCAAGTAACCTCAGCACCTTGTGGCGATCCGCCGCAAATCCTGACCGGGCCGAAATCTCTTCATCGCGCTAAGGACATTTCCTCGATAGCGGGCCGTCTTCCCACGGGCCGCGATGCGAGTTTTACAGAGGTGAGACGTGGCCGAATCGGTCGTGACTGAACATCCCGAGGGCGACGCCACTCGCCGGGACTTCATCCATATCGCGGCCGGCGCCGCGGCCGCGGGCGCCGGCGTCATGGTGGTGTGGCCGCTGGTCAACTCCATGAACCCGGCCGCCGACACCCTGGCGCTGTCGACCGTCGAGTTCGACACGTCGAAGGTCGCCGAGGGAATGCAGATCGTCATCACCTGGCAGGGCAAGCCGGTGTTCGTGCGCAACCGCACTCCCGCTGAGCTGCAGCGCGTGATCGCCGACAACAACGCCTCGGACCTTAAGGAACCGCAGACAGACCAGGAACGCACCAAGGAGGGCCATGAGCCCATGCTGGTCGTGATCGGCTCCTGCACCCACCTGGGCTGCATCCCCACCTTCGGTTCGGGCGACTTCGGCGGCTGGTTCTGCCCCTGCCACGGTTCGCACTACGACGCCTCGGGCCGCATCCGTAAGGGTCCGGCGCCGAAGAACCTGGTGGTGCCGGAATACGAATTCACCGCCGGCTCCACCATCCGGATCGGGTAAGAGACACCATGAGCGGACACGAATCCACCTACGTTCCCAAAACCGGCATCGAGAAATGGCTCGACACCCGGCTTCCGATCGTGCGCTTCGGCGCTGACTACCTGTCGCTGCCGACGCCCAAGAATCTGAATTACTGGTACACCTTCGGCGGCATTCTGACGCTCTGCCTGGTCGTGCAGATCGCCTCGGGCATCTTCCTGGCGATGAACTACACGCCGAACACGGCCCTCGCCTTCGCCTCGGTCGAGCGCATCATGCGCGACGTCAACGGCGGCTGGCTGATCCGCTACGTCCACGCCAACGGGGCGTCGATGTTCTTCATCGCCGTCTACATCCACATGCTGCGCGGCCTCTACTACGGCTCCTACAAGGCGCCGCGGGAGATGATCTGGATCCTGGGCTGCGTGATCTTCTTCCTGATGATCGCCACGGCCTTCCTGGGTTACGTCCTGCCGTGGGGCCAGATGTCCTACTGGGGCGCCGAGGTCATCACCAACCTGATCGGGGCCATCCCGGTTGTCGGCGAGCCGGTCCTGATCTGGCTGCGCGGCGGCCCGGCCATCGACAACGCCACGCTGAACCGCTTCTTCTCGCTGCACTATCTGCTGCCGTTCGTGATCTTCGGCGTCGTGGTGCTGCACCTGTGGGCCCTGCACACGGCCGGCCAGAACAACCCCGTCGGGATCCTGATCCCCAAGGAGCGTGAGGCCAAGGACACCATCCCGTTCCACCCCTACTACACGGTCAAGGACGGTTTCGCGGTCATCCTGTTCCTGATGCTGTTCGCCGTCTTCGTCTTCTTCATGCCGAACGCCCTGGGCCACGCCGACAACTACATTCCGGCCAACCCGCTGCAGACTCCGGCCCACATCGTGCCCGAGTGGTACATGCTGCCCTTCTACGCGATCCTGCGCGCCATCCCGGACAAGTTCGGCGGCGTGGTGGCGATGTTCGGCGCCATCGGCGTCCTGTTCATCCTGCCCTGGCTGGACACCTCCAAGGTTCGCTCGATGCGCTATCGCCCGACGATGAAGGTCTTCTTCCTGATCTTCGTGGCGGTAGGCCTGATCCTGGGCTGGTGCGGCGCCCAGCTGCCCGACGCCCCGGTGGTTCCCGGCATGCCGAGCTTCACCCTGATCGACGGCAAGCTGAACAGCTATCTGTGGCTGACCCGTCTGGCCACGCTCTACTACTTCGCCTTCTTCTTCGTCATCATGCCCTTCGTGGGCCTGAAAGAGACGCCGTTGAAGATCCCGGCCTCGATCTCCGAGCCGGTCCTCTCGGGGCCGGCCGTGATGAGCGGCGCCGTTCCTGCCGACGCCGAAAAGAAGGGCTGATCGCGATGTCGATTTCTATTCGCAACCTGGCCCTGTCGCTGGCCGCCGTCGCGGCGGTCGGCGTGGCCTCCCCGGCCCTGGCCGAGGGCGGCGCCCATCACCCGCGTTCGGGCGGTTTCTCGTTCGAAGGTCCGTTCGGCACCTTCGATCAGGGCCAGCTGCAGCGCGGCTACAAGGTCTATCGCGAGGTCTGCGCGGCCTGCCACTCGATGGACCTGATGCACTTCCGCACCCTGGGCGAAAAGGGCGGTCCCTTCTACGACCCGCACGCCGAAAACCCGGCCCAGAACCGCTACGTGCGCGCCCTGGCCGCGGAGATCGAGGTCGCGGACATCGACACCGAAACCGGAGAGGCGATCCGTCGCCCGGCGACCGCGGCGGACAAGTTCCCCAACCCCTATCCGAACCGCACGGCCGCGGCCGCCGCGAACGGCGGGGCGGCTCCGCCCGATCTGTCGGTCATGGCCAAGGCCCGTCACGGCGGCGCCGACTACATCTACTCGCTGCTGTCGGGCTACGAAGCCCCGCCGGCCGGCCTGCGGATGACGGCGACCCAGCACTACAACCCATATATGGCGGGCGACATGACCCCGTTCTGGGACGGCGACCCCGAGCACGTTCCGGCCGGCGGCTTCATCGCCATGCCCGCGCCGCTGACCTCCACGGGTCAGGTCACCTACGACGACGGCACCGAGGCCACGGTCGACCAGATGGCCAAGGACGTCGCCGCCTTCATCGCCTGGTCCTCGGACCCCAAGGCGACCGAGCGGAAACAGTCGGGCATCGGCGTCCTGGCCTTCCTGGCCATCTTCGCCGGCATCACCTACGCCAGCTACCGCCGCATCTGGAAGGGCGTCGCCCACTAGGGTTTCGCGCTCCTCTGCGAACGAGAGCAGCCCGCCGGGTCCGCCCGGCGGGCTTTTTCGTGCGCACAGGGGGGCCTTGCCAACCCGGCCGAAGCGAAGCGAAGAGCCGGGACGGGACCTAACCACGGCATCCCGGCCCCGGAGCGCGCAGCTCATCCGGGGCATTGGCTGGGCTCTCTCCATCTCCCCTGTTCAGCCCAGCGGGCTGACCGCGACGAAATCGGTCAAGGCCGAGCGTCCCCGATCTCCGCTTCGCTTCGTCGGGGATGAAAAGGTGATCCTCGGCACAACCAGGATTCCTGTCGAAGATAAAAATCAATTCGACAGTCGCAAGCACGGCCCTGTCTGCTCCAGATGCCTGTTTCGACCGACTTGTTAGCCCTGGTGTCCGGGCGCCCTCCAATGGCGACTTCGGTTCGCGCAGAGAGCGGACACCGGTGTGTTTCGTCCTTTTCGTCACCTTTCGTCACGTTGCGCGCGTCATGACGAACCGGACGAACCAGCCCGTCTCACGGAAGAGGAGACACGATTGACGACGTTCTCCGAAAGTGCTTTGTAACGCAAAGTATATTGGGAGACCGCCATGACTGTTCCTACCGCCGCTGCCTTCGCCGCCTTGTCCTTGGCTTTCACGGCTGCGCCGGCCCTGGCGCAACAGACCGATCCCGCCGTCGTCGCCGCCCAGCGCCAGCACCTCTCGCAACTGGACTGGATGAACGGCGAGTGGACCGGGACCGCCGAGGTCATGGTCGGCATGGGCCAGACCCGCACGCTGCGCCACACCGAACGGATCGGCCCGATGCTGGACGGGGTCATCAAGGTCATCGAGGGCCACAGCTACGAAGCCGACGGCTCGACGGGCTTCAACGCCTTCGCCGTCCTGTCCTGGAATCAGGAACACGACCGCTACACGATGCGCTCCTATACCGGCGGCATGGCGGGCGACTTCCCCTTGGAGATCACCCCGACCGGGTGGCGCTGGTCCACTCCCGCGCGCGGGGGCGAGATGCTCTACGAGACGGTCCATACTCCCGACAGCTGGGTCGAGACCGGCGACTTCATCATGCCGGGCCGCGAGCCGATGCGGGTCATCACCCTGCGCCTGACCCGCAAGGGCGACACCGACTGGCCCGCCGGCGGAGCCGTAGCGCCCGGCGAATGAGCGCTGCACACTCTCGCCCATGACCGAGACGCCCAAGCTGGAAATGGCCCGCAGGCTCGACGCCTTCGTCGACGCCGCCTTCGCCTTCGCCATCACCCTGCTGGTCGCGGGCGGCGGCGACCCGCCGACGACCCTGGTCGAGATGCGGACGATGTTCCTGAGCGCGCCCTCCTATCTCGCCAGCTTCGCCCTGATCGTGATGTTCTGGCTCAGCTACCGTGACCTCGGCCGGCTCTGGCCGCATCGCGACGGCTTCTCGACAGCGCTAAGCCTCGGCGTCGTGTTCGTGGTCCTGCTCTACGTGTTCCCGCTCAGGCTGATGATGGCCTCGGCGCTTCACGCCATGTCGGGCGGAGCCCTACCCGGCGGCGATCTCATCGAGACGACCGACGACCTTCGCTTCCTCTACGTTGCCTATGGCGGCGGATGCCTGACCCTCTCCATGCTGTTCGCGGGGCTCTACCGCCACCACCTGAAACAGGGCGAGGCCAGCCCGACCCAGGCGGTCAGCGCGCGCATCTGGATCCAGAACTGGATCATCCTGTCCCTCGCATCGTTGGCCTCGATCCTCATCGCCTTGACCGCGCCGGAAGGAATCGCCGACTGGGGCGGCGGCCTCGTCTACATGAGCGTGCCGGTGATGATCGGGATCGCGTCGGTCTTGCATGCGCGCGCCATGTCGCGGGCGGCTGTGATCGACAGCAGGGCCACCGGCCCCTAACCTTCGCCGACATTCGTTCAGTCGAGGGTTCCATGCGTACGTTCACCGCCGCCGCCGCGCTCGTCGCGGGCTTGTCCCTGACCCCCATCGCCTGGGCTCAGGATCACACCGCGTTCGATGCAGCCCGTCTGTCCGAACATATCCAGACACTGTCCGGCGACGCCTTCGAAGGGCGCGGCATCGCCACCCCGGCCGAACAGAAGGTCATTGACTACGTCTCGCAGCAGTTCCAGGCGGCGGGGCTGGAGCCCGGCGGCGACAGCGGGGGCTGGACCCAGGCCGTGGCGCTGAACCGCTTCACCGCCTCGGAGATTCGGGCCCAACTGACGGTCGGCGACTGGACTCAGCCCCTGGCCCAGGGCGAGCAGATCGTGATCTCCAGCCGCCGCCCGGGCGAAAGCCATGTGATGCTGATGGACGCGCCCCTGGTCTTCGTCGGCTACGGCATCCACGCACCCGAGCGAAACTGGGACGACTTCAAGGGCCAGGACATGACCGGCAAGATCCTGGTCGTTCTGGTCAACGACGCGGACTTCGAGGAGCCCGCCCTGAACACCTTCGGCGGCCGGGCGATGACCTACTACGGTCGCTGGACCTACAAATATGAGGAGGCGGCGCGACGGGGCGCGGCGGGCGTGATCATCGTCCACGAGACCGAGCCGGCCTCCTACGGCTGGACCACGGTGAAGAACAGCTGGTCGGGCGCTCAGTTCGATATCGTCCGCGCCGATGCCGACGAGCGCGTTCCGATGGAAAGCTGGATCCAGCGCGATGTCGCCGTCCAGTTGTTCCAGCAGGCCGGCCTCGACTTCGAAGCTATGAAGGTTCAGGCGCGCAGCCGCGACTTTCAGCCGGTGCCGCTCGAAGGCGCCGAGATGGACGTCATGTTTGACGTAGCCTCCGAGCGGGTCGAGACCCACAACATCATCGGCCGCCTGCCCGGCGCGACGCACCCGGACGAGACCTTCCTCTACACAGCGCACTGGGATCACATCGGCGTCGGGACGCCGGACGCCAACGGCGACGCCATCTTCAACGGGGCCATCGACAACGCTTCGGGCATCGCCGGCCTGATCGAACTGGCGCGCGTCTATGCGGCGGGTGAGCGGCCGGAGCGGTCGATCGTCTTCATCGGCTTCGCGGCCGAGGAGAGCGGTCTTCTGGGCTCCGAATACTACGCCGCCAACCCGATCTATCCTCTGGCGACCACGGTCGGCGGGGTGAACATGGACTCGGCCAACGTCTATGGCCGCACGGCCGCCTTCGGCGTCGTCGGCTACGGCCAGTCCGACTTCGACGAGCGGATGGCCGCCATCGTCGAGGCGCAGCGGCGCGTGATACAGCCCGACGGCAACCCGGCCTCGGGCACCTATTTCCGCTCCGATCACTTCCCCCTGGCCAAGCGCGGCGTGCCGATGGCCTACGCCAAATCGGCCGGCGACTTCGTCGAGGAGCCGATCGCCGACCGTTTGGCCGCCCGCGCCGCCTACACCGCCAACCGCTATCACCAGGCGGACGATGAGTGGTCGGCCGATTGGGACTATTCGGGCCAGATCCAGGATCTCGAGGTGTACTGGTCGCTGGGTCACACCTTGGCCAACAGCCGTGACTGGCCGGAGTGGAAGGAAGGCTCGGAGTTCGGACCCGCACGGGCGGAGAGCGCGGCGGAAAGAGACTGACCCCTCTTTCCAGACCGGGGGCCTTCATGACGAATCCGTAATGAGCGCCCTTGGGCGGTCGCTTCTATGGTCCCGCGCAAATGGCGAGGAGAGCCCTGATGTTGCGTGCGTTGTTCGGTGGTGCGGCCGCCATGACCCTGATCCTGTCGGCCGGTCTGGCCCAGGCTCAGGACTTCTCCGCCGAGCGGATATCCGATGAGATCCGCCACATCTCGTCCGACGGCTTCCAAGGTCGCTATCCGGGCACCGAAGGCGAGCGGATGACCTTGGCCTGGCTTCAGGCCCAGTATGAGGCAATGGGCCTCGAGCCCGGCGGCCCGAATGGTCAATGGCTGCAAGACGTTGTTCTGAACCGGTTCACTCCGGTCGCGGGCTCAGCTTCGGCCAGCTGGACTGGACCCGACGGAACCGCACATCCGATGACGATCGGCACAGACATCTTGCTGCGGTCCGCCACCAATGACGGCAAGGCGGATGTGGAAAACGCCGGCCTCGTCTTCGTCGGCTACGGCATTCATGCGCCGGAACGGAACTGGGATGACTGGGGCGACATCGACGTGCGCGGCAAGGTCGTCATCGTCATCGCCGGAGAGCCCAACACGCCCGCCGTCGCCGAACGCTTCAACGGCGCCTATCCGACCGCCTACTCGAACGGCTGGTACAAGAACGACGAGGCGTTCAAGCGCGGCGCCGTGGGCGTCATCACCTTGAACATGGTTCCGGCCACCGACGCGGGCTGGCTGCGCGGCGCCCAGTTCGCCAACCGCCAGCGCACCCTGACGCCGGGCGCGGCGGATCTGGAGTTCACCGGCTCGATCAACCACGACGTCGCCTTGGCCTGGGCCCAGGCGGCCGGTCTCGACATGGCGGCTATGGCCAACGTCGACAGCGGAGACTTCGAGGCTGTGGCCCTGACTGGCGTCACTCTGTCGGTCGCCAACGAGGAGGCCATGGATACATTGGTCACTCACAACCTGCTGGCCAAGATCCCCGGTACGGAACGCCCGAACGAGACCATCATCTATTCGGCGCACTGGGACCACGTCGGCGTCGGCGCGGACCACGTCAGCCCGGTCTCGACGACCGAGGACAACATCTACAACGGCGCCTGGGACAACGCCTCGGGCACCATCGGCATCCTGGAGATGGCGCGCCAGATCAAGGCCGCTCCGCGTCCAGAACGCACCATCGTCTTCGCTCATATGGCGGCCGAGGAAATGGGCCTGCTCGGCTCCTACGGCTACGCCGCCAACCCGGTCTATCCGCTGGAGACCACCGTCGCCGACATCAACATCGACATGCTGCCCTTGTCGCCTCCGACCCGCGATGTCGCCATCTTCGGCAAGGGCCAGAACACGCTCGAGGACGATCTGGCGGTGCTGGCGGCGGCCGAAGGTCGGGTGATCACCGACGACCGCCAACCGGAGCAGGGCTTCTACACACGCTCGGACCACTTCCCCTTCGTCCGCATGGGCGTCCCGGCTCTGATGACCTGGCACGGCGTGGACTGGGACGAGGGCGGCGTCGAGGCTGGCCAGGCCGCCTGGGACGCCAAGTTCGGCGCGGACTATCACAAGCCGTCGGACGAATGGTCGGCGGACTGGGATTTGCGCTCGGCTGTCGAGAACCTGACTTTGCTGTACCGTCTGGGCCTGCAACTGGCCAACAGCGACGAGTGGCCTACGTGGAAGCCGACTTCGGAGTTCGGCGAGCGCCGCGCGGCGAGCAACAGCGCCCGCCGCTAGGTCCAACCCCGGGACGCTGGAGGGGTGGCGATGACGGGATCGCCGCCCTTCTTCATGTCAAGAACCTTGGCCGTGTTTTGGGCGTTGGGTTCAGATGACTCCGATCTTCCGCACCTTCGCCCTTACGGCCTGCGCGCTGGGACTGTCCGCCTGTGGTGAGAGCGGTCCCGTTAATCCGCCCACCGAGCCGGCGGCCCCGGTCGCGGGCCAGGATCCCTCCGCCGTGCCCGCCGCAGGTCAGACCTCGATGCTGCCGGGACGCGGTCCGACCAGCTTTGTCGGGCGCTGGGCGGCGAACGTCAGCTGGTGTGCGACCCCGCAAGGCGAACGGCGGCCGATCGAAATCAGTTCGACCCGGTTTGAGGGCTACGAGAACTCGTGCGAGATCGCGGCGGTCGAAGAGGTGGCCGACGGCTACGTCGCCACCCTGGCCTGTGTGGCCGAGGGTGCGGCCAACTCCGAACGCGTCCGGTTCCAGGTCATCGGGAATGACATGCGCATGACCTACCTCGATCGCGCGGGCGACCCGGTCGAACTGCACAAGTGCACGACGCTCACGGACACGGCGGTGAAGCCTCCCGCCGTTCCGTGAGGGGATCTAGTTGAAGAGGAAGTTCATCACGTCGCCGTCCTTGACGACATAGGACTTGCCTTCGGCCCGCAGCTTGCCGGCCTCGCGGGCCTTGGCCTCGCCCTTGAAGGCGACATAGTCGTCGTAGGCGATGGTCTCGGCGCGGATGAAGCCCTTCTCGAAATCGGTATGGATGACGCCGGCCGCTTGCGGGGCCGTGTCGCCGATGTGGATGGTCCAGGCTCGAGCCTCCTTTGGCCCCACCGTGAAGTAGGATTGCAGGCCCAGCAGGGCATAGGCCTCGCGGATCAGGCGGTTCAGGCCCGGCTCTTCGAGCCCGAGGCCTTCCAGGAACTCGGCCTGCTCCTCGGCGTCGAGGACGGCCAGTTCGGAATCGATCTTGGCCGAGATGACCACCGACTTGGCGTTGTCAGCCGCGGCGCGCTGCGCGACCAGATCCGACAACTCATTGCCCTTGTCGGCCGAGCCCTCGTCGACATTCGAGACGTAGAGGGCCGGAAGCGACGTCAGGAGCTGGAGCATGGCCCAGGGCTTCTGGTCCTCCTTGGAGATTTCGGCGGTACGCGCGGGCTTGCCGGCGCGCAGCTTCTCCAGCGCCAGATTGATCAGGCGGAGCGTCACCTGCATGTCCTTGTCGCCGGTCTTGGCGCGCTTCTCGACGTTGGCGTAGCGCTTCTCGAGGCTTTCCAGGTCGGCCAGCATCAGTTCGGTCTCGATGATCTCCAGGTCCGAGATCGGATCGATGCGGTTCTCGACGTGGGTGATGTCGTCATCCACGAAGCAGCGCGCCACGAAGGCCACGGCGTCACAGTCGCGGATGTTGGCCAGGAACTGGTTGCCCAGACCCTCGCCCTTCGACGCGCCGCGCACCAGGCCGGCGATGTCCACGAAGGTGATGCGCGAGGGGATGATCTCCTTGGAGCCGGCGATCTCGGCCAGGACGTCCAGACGCGGCTCCGGCACGGCCACGTCGCCGGTGTTCGGCTCGATGGTGCAGAACGGATAGTTGGCGGCCTGGGCCGCCGCCGTCTTGGTCAGGGCGTTGAACAGGGTGGACTTGCCGACGTTGGGCAGGCCGACGATCGCGACTTTAAGGGCCATGGGTCTCGGGAGCTTTCAATGAGCGCGAGCCTTTAGCCGGTTCGCACCGGTTTGTCAGGCTCGTGCTTCATGGGCGGTCAGGCGGCGGGTTGTCCCACGGTCGCCCTGACCTCGACCGGCGCGGCGTTGGCGAAGGCCAGGGTCAGAGGCACGGTGTCGCCGGTCTTCAGCGGCTCGGTGACACCCATCAGCATGATGTGGTTGCCGCCCGGGGCCAAGGCCACGGCCTGACCGGCCGGAAGGGGCAGACCCGCCTCCAGCTCGCGCATCATCATCATATTGCTCTCCATCCGCATCTCGTGGACCTGCGCCAGGGCGGCGACGGGAGAGCTGACCGACACCAGGGTATCGGCGTCGGGCGCGGTCAGTGTCAGGTAGCAGCCGGTGACCTGGCGGCCCTTCGGCGTCGGGCGGCAGATGGCGTCGGCGACGGCCACCGGTCCGGCGGCCTCCGACTTGCCGGACGAACCGGACTGACCGCAGGCGGCGAGGGTCAGGGCGGCCAGGGTCGCCAGGACGGGAAGGGATTTCATCGAGGCGGTCCTTTCAGGAGGCGAGGCTGCGGGGTCGGTTCAGGAACCAGACCAGTCGATCCAGCCCGACCGCGACGATCAGGCTGAGACCCGTCAGGGGATACAGGATGGCGAGGGGCAGGACGATGGCGAGAACGGCGGCTTTCGCCCGCGGACTGGGCGGGGCGACGGGCGCCGCCAGCCGACCCTTGGGCCGTCGCTTCCACCACATGACCACGGCGCTGATCCCCAGCAGCCATATGGCGAGGCAGCCGCCCAGCATGACGAAGCGGTTGATCTGGCCGTACTGGGTGCCCTGATGGGCGGCGATGCCCCATTCGATCGCCTTCGCGCCCGGGCCGAAGGCGGCGTATCCGATATCGGCCTTCACCGCGCCGGTCGCGCCGTCGATGTAGAGCGACCGGGTGTCCTCGACATGTGAGACCTGGCGCGAGGCAGTGAAGGCCAGGGTGGGATCTGCGGGGATCGAAATCTGATAGGGGCGGGCCAGACCTTCGTGCTCGGCTGCGGCGATCACGGTGGAAAGGCGCGCCGGGGCGGGATGGTCGGCGGCCATGACCATGCCCTCCATCGTCCAGCCAGTTCCCGATGGCGCATCGGCGGGGTGAGCGGCGTGGGCCCAGGGACTGGCGGCGACGGGCGCGGGCGGCCGGCCGAGGCCGCTGGACTTGACCCAGTCCCCGACCTGTTCGCCCCAGACCACCGACCACGGCATGCCGGTCACGGCCAGGAACAGGATGACCCCGCCGGCGTAGAGCCCGGTGACGGCATGCAGGTCGCGCCAGAACGGACGGCGCGCCGTGTCGGTCGTGGACAAGGCCACGACCCCCACCGCCCGGCCGCGCGGCCACCACAGGAAGACGCCGGTCGCCACCAGAATGATGGCCCAGCCGGCCACGATCTCCACCACGACGTTGGCCCAAGACCCGAACAGGACGAGGCTATGCAGCCGTTTCACCGGCTCCATCACCCCGCCGAAGCCGGTCACCCCGGTCACGCGGGCCGTGGCCGGATCGACGAAAACGGTGCGCTTCTGGCCATCCTCGCGGGTGATGCCGACACGGACAGCGCGGTCGGACCGTTCCGGGAGTAGCACGGTCGTCGCCCTCCCGCCTCCGGCTGTCTCTGCCGCAGCGCGCCACTCGTCCGGCGGAGCGTGGGCCGTCGAGGGCGCGACGGCCGCCATCGGCCGGTAGACGGCGTCGTCGATCTCGCCCTTGAACAGATAGAGGGCGCCGGTCAGGGCCATCAGCATCAGCACCGGCAGGACCAGCAGCCCCGCGTAGAAATGCCACCGCCAGACGGTGCGATAGGCGTCCGAGAGAAGGCCGGAAGCGGGCGAAGGCGCCCCCGGTTCGATGCGTCCGGACATCAGTAGGCCACCCGAATGCCGACGAAGCCGGAGCGCCCCTCGCCAGGCCAGAACACCGCCGTCGACGCCGTTCGGGCGTCGGTCACGGCGCTGAAGTTCGAGACATAGCGTTCGTCGGCAAGATTGCGGGCGTCGACGAAGAGATTGATCCGTTCATCCAGTCGCCAGCCGGCGCCCAGATTCACCACCGTATAGCCCGGCGCCCTCAGGGTGTTCATGTAGTCGACCCAGCTGTCGGACGGCGTCCATTCGACCTGCGGGGCCACGAACCAGCCCGCCGGGTTATCATAGCGCAGTTCGGCCCGGTACATGTGCGGTGGAACCAGGGGCAGGTCGCGGTCACCGTAGACCTTGTCTCCATCGAAGTGAAAGTCCGACAACGTATAGGTCTGACGCAGACGCCAACCGGTTGCGAAACGCCAGTCCAGTCCAGCCTCGACGCCCTGATGGACCGTGGGTCCGGCGTTGAAGGTCGCCGCCGGAATGCCCAGCGTCGGGTTGACCACGAAGTTCAGCAGCTCGTTGTCCAGCTCCGCCCGATAGACTGCGACGTCCCACGAGAACGCATCCGTCCGGCCGCGCAAGCCGGCCTCGTAAGTCCAGGCTTCCTGCGCCTCGATCGGGGCGAAGCCGCCGGCGGTGGGCGACACGGAACCGAAGTTCGGCGGCTCGATCGACCGGGTGACGTTGGCAAAGGCCTGAGCGCCCGACGGCCCCTCCCAGAGAATGCCGATGCGTGGAGCGAACCAGTCGTAGTCCTTCTCGCGCGTCAGATCGAAGGTCGAGGCGACGCCCGGCAGAGCGAAGCTCTGATAGTCCCGCTCGGCCCTGCCGAACGTCCCGCCGGCGACCAGGGCGATGTGGTCGGTGACGAACAACCGGCCCTCGGCGAAGACGTCCAGAGCCTTGGCGTTCTGGCGGCTCTTGGCCGTGCGGCGTCCACTCGATCCGATGACGTTGACGAACTGCTGGGCGTCCAGATCCCCCACACGGTACCAGGCCCCGCCGAAAGCGTCTGCGCGCAGGCCGAACAGCGTCCCTTCCCAATCGAACCGGCCGAAGGTGCCGTAGTTGCGGCTCTGCTGGTCGACGACCTGGAAGATGGGGTGATGCAGGTCCTTCCAAGTGCCGTAGACGGCGCCCTCGAACACCAGGCCGTCGTTCAGCCGCCAACGGGTCGAGAGCGTGCTGCGCACGGAGGCGTAGTCGCGCTGATAGGCGCTGGCGACGTTGGCGGCGGCGGCCATGACCGGCGTCGTCAGCGCTTGGGTCAGGGTCAGGGAGCCGGGGATTTCCTGGTGAATATAGGCGCCCTGGACCGTCAGTCGGACTTCGCGGTCGTCGCCGAGCGATCGGCCGACGTTGGCGGTGATGTACTGTTGCTGACCGTCGGACTGCCGGCGCCAGCCCTCGGCCGTCGCGCCGGTCAGACCCAGATAACCGTCCCAGTCGCCCCGGGATCCACCGACCTCGGCATGCAGTCGGGCCGTCTCCCACGAGCCGAAATCGACGCGCGCGCTGGCGGTCTCGGTGATGTTCGAGCCATTGGGGGTCACCAGGTTGACCGCTCCGCCCAACAGCGAGCCGCCGAAGCGAAGCGCATTGCCGCCCTTGTAGACCTCGGTGAACCGAGCCAGCAGGGGATCGACCATCTGCACGTCGCCATAGCCGTCGGCCTCGTTGAACGGAATTCCGTCCTGCGACACGAAGAGGCCGCGCAGGTGGTTGGGATTGCCGATGCCGGAGCCCCGGATCGAGATGCGAACATCGCCGCCCCACTTCTTCTGGGCGTAAACGCCAGGCACGTCGCGCAGCACGTCTGCGATGTTGGGGGCGAAGCGGGTTTCGAGGCTTTCGGCGGAGACGACCGCGACGGCGCCCGGCGTGCGGGACAGGCGACGCCGGGCCTCGGCGACCGAAGGGGCGTCTTCCGGGTTCGGGGCGGCGGTGACGATGACTTCGCCAAGGTCGACCGAATCCTGTGGAGTGGTCTGGGCGAAGGCTGGGGCGCTCGCGCCGGCGAGCAGCAGCGCCAGCGGCGCCGCGGTGATCTTCAACATGGGATTTCCTGAACAGTGACAGGCGAGCGCGGCCCTGGTCAGGGGCGCGCAGGCGAAGGATCGGTCTGGTTCAGGCGTGGGGAGGAGCGGTTGAAGGCGGACGGGGGGGACCGCGCGCGGGCGGCGGCGCGGCTTCGTGCTGGGCGACGAACACCGTGGCCGGGCGGACGGTCGCGCCGCGCAGAGGCGTGAGGCGCGGCGGATCGGGCAGGGCGGCGGCGAAGGCCAGGACGCAGGCGGCGCATTTGGCTCCGACCATCCCCTTGCCGGAGTCTTGACCATCCATGCCGATGGAGATGGTCTGAGGCCCCTCGGTGGAGCAGATGACCATGGGGCGGCCCGGCGTCGAGGCCGCCAGCGCCGCGAACGGCATCAGGCTTCCGAACACGATGGCGAACGTCGCGGCCAGGAAGGCCAGCGAGCGCAGGGTCGACCAGGATTCGGCCTGCGGACGGGTCACGGGGCGGCGATAGCCGACGTCTGGTCTGCTGGAAAGCCTATTCGCCTTTCGCCGCGTGCGCGGCCTGTCGCGGACTGAATTTCGGCGCGGGGGCCAGGCGCATGACCTCGCCCTGATAGCGTTCGTCGTCGCCCCTGACCGCGAAGGGCAGGGCGTCGGCGCAGGCGTTCAGCATCGCCTCCAGCCACGGCTGCTCGGCCTTGTGGAAGTCGCCCAGCACGTGGGGCATGACCAGGTGCGGCTCTCCGGGGTGGCCGATGCCCATGCGGGCGCGGCGGAAGTCGGCGCCGAGTTGGCTGATCAGGCTACGGACCCCGTTCTGGCCGGCCGCCCCGCCGCCCGTCTTCATGCGGAAGCGGCCGGGGGCCAGGTCGATCTCGTCGTGGAAGACGATGATGTCTTTTGGCGGGATTTTGTAGAAGCGCGCCGCCTCTCCGACGGCGCTGCCGGAGTTGTTCATGAAGGTCTGAGGCTTCATCAGGAGAATCTTCTGACCCTCGATCTCGCCTTCGCAGATCACCGACTGGAACTTCGCCCGCTCCGAGCCGAAGCGCCACCGGCGCGCGATCTCGTCCACGGCCAAGAAGCCGACGTTATGGCGGTTCTTCTCGTATTTGGGCCCGGGATTGCCGAGGCCGGCGATGATCAGCATGGCGCTATCCGCAAATGAAAACGGCCCCGTCCGTCGCCGGAGGGGCCGTTTCCGAAATCAATGATCCGAAGATCAGCCTTCCGACTTGTCGCCGTCTTCCGAGGCGTCTTCGTCGCCCTGTTCGGTGGCGGGAACTTCGTCCGCAGCGGCTTCTTCAGCGGCGGCGGCCTGTTCCTCGGCGATCGCTTCTTCGATCTCGTCAGCGGCCTTGGCGGCCGAGGAGGTCTTGATCGAGGCGATCACGAAGTCGCGGTCGGTGATGGTGGCGTCGACGTCCGAGGGGACCTTGACATCCGACCAGCGGATGATGTCGCCCAGCTTGTGGCCGGCCAGATCGACGATCAGGTCTTCCGGGATGTGGTTGGCCTTGACCATGATCTCGACCGAGTGACGGACGATCTCCAGCGAGCCGCCCTGACGGAAGGCCTTGCACTGGTCTTCGTTGATGAAGTGGATCGGCACTTCGATCTTGATCGTCTGGTTCTCGTCGACGCGCATCAGGTCGAAGTGCAGCGGACGATCGGTGACTGGGTCGAATTGCACGTCCTTGGCGATGACCGGCTGGCTCTCGTCGCCGTATTTCAGGGTCACCAGATGGCCCAGCAGCTTGCCGGTATAAAGATTTTTGCGGAAGTCCTTCTCGTTGACCGAGATGGCGACCGGGGCCTTGTCGCCGCCGTACAGGATGCCCGGGACCGAGCCGGCGCGACGGGCCGCACGAGCGCCGCCGGTGCCCACGCCTTCACGGACGTCCACGTTCAGAATGATCTCGGCCATCTGGCTCGCCTCAACAACAAAAACGCCTGCGCCAACCCTGTGGCTCGCGCGGCGGGGTCACGGACCCTCGAATTCAAGAGCGCGGGTCATTACACGCAAGCGCCCGCGTGTGCAACCGGCCTTGAACGCGAGTTTCAGTTGGTTGCGGGCGCGGTCGCCGTCAGGGATGCGCTGGTCGCCTCGACCGCCACCGGACTGACCACGGCGGTGGCCGTGACCGGGGTCGCCGGAACCGGAACCGTCGCCGCTGTCGCGCAGGTGGCCAGGTCGCGGATGACGTGGCGGCCCAGACAGAACATGTCCTCATAGCTGGGGCGCGCGGCCGCCAGACACTGGAAAAGGTTCAGCTTCGACATGTCCAGACAGAACTGGGCGTTGGTCTCGACCGACAGGGCCTCGGTGTTGGCGCGGGCGTCGTCGCCGGCCGCGCCCATGGCCGCCAGGGCGGCGATGGCCAGGGCATTGACCACGGCGGGCGTGTAGGGCGGGGCGTTGCGGGCGGCGGGCAGATTCAGGCCCGTACCGCTGTTGGCGGCGGTGAACAGCCGCATCGATTCCTCGGCTGAGGGCAGCATCTGGCCGGCGGAGATGCTCTTGATCGATTCCAGGCGAACTTCGCGGCTGGCGATCGGGGTCGTGGCCCAGCGGCGGCGCGGGTCGCGGCGTTCCTGGATCGTATAGGCGTCCGCTTCCACGCCGTCGGCGATAGCGGTCAGGGAAGCGATGTCCTGGCCCAGGGTCGAGATGATCAGGCCGGCGGCCACGTCGGCTCCGGGCAGGTTCGCCGCATAGGCCGGGTCGCGAATGATGTTGGCGACGACGTCGGCGCGCGCCTGAGGGTCATTGACGTAGCTGCGCACGCCCTGGACGAACTCCGGCGACTGCAGGGCCAGGATGGAGGCATAGGCGATCATGCCGCGCGACAGGGTGGCCGGGTCGTAGGCCGCGCCCTTGCGCATGGCGGCCTGGATCGATTCGGCGTCCTGGAAGCCGCCGGCCTGGATTGTGCCGACGTCGCGGATGAAGGTGACGTAGATCGAGGCGGCCTGGGCCACGCCTTCGTTCAGGGTCACGGCCGGGGGCGGCGGCGGGGGCGGAGGAGGCGGCGGCGGGGGCGCCGGAGGCTCGGGCGTGCTGCATGCAGCCAGAACGGCGGCGGCGGCGACGGAAGCGATGGCGAGGCCGCGGCGCGAAAGGCCCAGACGCATGATGGATTCCCCATAGGACGATAGGGCGCTCTCCGGCGCCGCGTCGGTATGGCGTTATAAGCCTTCGCTAAGGTTTTCCGACCGTTAATCCGCGCCGCGCCGTTCAACTCTCCGGCGCCCAAGTTACAGCCTCAGTTGTTCGGGCCCGAGTTCAGCCTCTGTGTCGGCGACTGCTCCGGCCGTGGGGTGGCGGTGGAGTATCCAGCGGGGGCGGAAGGCGTAATCGGCAAAGGCGTCGGCGTGATGGAGGGCGCGGGCGTCGGCTGCTCTAGGGTCCGAGGCGCGATCGCGGGCGAGCGTTCCGGGGCGGCGCTGCGGCTCTGGGTCGGGTTGCCCACGGTGATGATGGCGGCCGGCAGGGCGGCGCCCCGCGCACAGGTCGACAGGTCGCGGATCACGTGTCGGCCCAGGCAGAACATGTCCTCATAGGTCGGACGGGCGGCCGCCAGACACTGGAACAGGTTCAGCTTGGAGCTGGCCAGACAGTCCTGGCTGGCGCGGTCGTACTGCAGGGCGTCGGTGTTGGCGCGAGCGTTGTCACCGGCCGCGCCCAGGGCGGCCAATGCAGCCATGGCGATGGCGTTGGTCACCGACGGCGCATAGGGCGGGCGGCGCAGGCGGCCGGCCGTGACGCCCAGGCCCGAACCGCTGTTCGAGGCGGCGTACAGGCGGGCCGCCTCCGACCCCGACGGGGCGATGGGGCGGCTCAGGTCCTTGATGGTCTGCAACCGGCCTTCGCGGTCCGCCGGGGTGGCGCGACCCCAGACGTTCCGCTGATCGCCGGTGTACTGAATGTTGTACGCGTCGCTCTCGACGGAGTCGGCGGCGGTCGACAGGGCGACGATGTCGGCTTCCAGCACCGACATGACCAGGCTGGCGGCCGCTTCCGCGCCGGGCAGGGTCGAGGCATAGGAGGGGTTTGCCACGATCCGATCGATGATCTGGCGCCGCGCCTCAGGCTCCGCGCCCGCCTGACGCACGCCCGACACGAACTCCGGCGACTGCAGCGCCAGGATGGAGCCGTAGGCGACCAGGCCGCGCGAAATCTGGTTCGGGTCGTAGGACGCCCCGCGGCGCAAGGCCTCCTGCACCTGAGCCGGGCTGGCGAAGCCGCCCCGGATCGTCGCCATGTCGCGGGTGAAGGTCAGATAGACGGCGGCCGACTGGGCCACACTGTCGTTCAGAGCCACGGGCGGCGGCAGGCGGGCGGCAATGGCGGCCGCTTCCTGGGCCGCGACGATGGCGGCCACGCGCGCTTCCTCGGCCTGCAGTTCGGCGCGACTCGGACCGCAGCTGTTCAGCACGGCCGCGACGGCGATGGCGACCAGGGCCGGGCCCCGGCTACGGAAATTCAGACGCATGGTGGTTCCCCGAAAGCTTCGTTCGACTGAAACGTCCAGTCCGGCGGTTTTGAGGCGGGTCGTCCGACGTTTTCGTGATCAGTCGAACAACTTCGACACCGACTCTTCGTTGGCGATCCGACGGATGGCCTCGCCGATCAGGGGAGCGACCGGCACGGTGCGGATCTTCACGCAGTTCAGGACCTCGTGCGGCTGCTCGATCGAATCGGTGATCACCAGCTCCTTCAGCGGGCCGTCCGTAACGCGCTGCACCGCAGGGCCCGACAGAACGCCGTGACTGATATAGGCGGACACGTCCGTGGCCCCGGCCGCGATCAGGGCCTTGGCCGCGTTCACCAGGGTGCCGCCCGAATCGACGATGTCGTCGAACAGGATGCATTCGCGGCCCGAGACGTCGCCGATGATGTTCATGACCTCCGATTCGCCGGCCTTGGGACGGCGCTTGTCGACGATGGCCAGGTCCACGTTCAGGCGCTCGGCCAGCGAGCGGGCGCGCACCACGCCGCCGACGTCAGGCGACACGATCATCAGATTGCCGCGCTGGTAGTTTTCCTTGACGTCCTGGGCCAAAACCGGCGTCGCCACCAGATTGTCGGTCGGGATGTCGAAGAAGCCCTGAATCTGGCCGGCGTGCAGGTCCATGGTCAGGACACGGTCGGCGCCGGCGCGGGTGATCAGATTGGCGACCAGCTTGGCCGAGATCGGAGTACGACCGCCGGTCTTCCGGTCCTGACGCGCGTAGCCGAAATAGGGAACGACCGCCGTGATCCGACGCGCCGAGGCCCGCACAAGGGCGTCGATGCAGATCAACAGCTCCATCAGGTTGTCGTTGGCCGGATAGGAGGTCGACTGGATGACGAAGACATCCTCGCCGCGGACGTTCTCCTCGATGACCACGAAGACCTCGTTGTCGGCGAAGCGCTTCACCTGGGCCTTGGTCAGCGGCATGTCGAGGTGGTCGGCGATGGCCTGGGCGAGTTGCCGGTTCGAGTTGCCAGCGAGCAGCTTCATCCGGTCATCCTTTCGCCGTCATCGGACCGCCAATGACGTCAGTTCTGTACTGGCGCGCTCTTTAGCAGCGCGTCGGCCCGTATCAAGCCGTGATCGCCCTTATCCGGCGCATGGCGCGTTGCGAGCGCCGATGTTAGAGAACGCGGTCTTGATACCCTGGCGGCCCCTCACGGCGTCCGGGCGGCGTGTGATGAGGTTCCAGGTTGCCGACTTCCTTCCAGTCTTCGTCCGTTCTGCGCCGGGGCGGCGTTCTCCTGATGGCGACCGCCGTCGTGCTGACCATGTCGGCCTGTGCGGGCCAGAAAAATCGCCCCCGCCTGGCCTATGAGGAGCGGCCGGTCGAGCTGCTCTACAATACGGGCTACGAGCGGCTTCAGCGTCACCGCTGGTCCGACGCCGTGGACTATTTCCAGGAAGTGGAGCGTCAGCACCCGTATTCGGAATGGTCGCGTCGCGCGATCCTGATGCAGATCTACGCCTACTACCAGAATGGAAATTACGAGGAATCGATCGCTGCGGCGGACCGGTTCATCCAGCTGTTCCCGGGCAGTCCGTCGGCCGCCTACGCCTTCTACATGCGGGCCACCTGCCACTTCGAGCAGATCGTGGATGTGGGTCGGGACCAGAATCAGGCCGAGCAGGCCTTGGCCGGTCTGCGTGACGTGGCCCGCCGCTATCCCGGGTCGTCCTACGCCACCGACGCGACCGTCAAGATCGACATGGTCAACGACCAGCTGGCCGGCAAGGAAATGAACATCGGTCGATACTACCAGCGCGCCAATCAGCCGCTGGCGGCCATCGGCCGCTACAAGGCCGTCATCGACAACGAGGCCTTCCAGCGCACCTCGCACACGCCCGAAGCCCTGTATCGTCTGGTCGAGGTCTATCTGACGCTCGGCCTCAAGGACGAGGCGGAGCGCAACGGCGCCGTGCTCGGCTACAACTACCCGGGCAGCCCCTGGTATGCCGAGGCCTATGCGCTTCTGACCGAGGGCGGCCGCCAGCCCGAGACCGCCCCGACCGCCCAACGCGAAAGCTGGCTGCGCCGGATCATTCCGGGCTAACCGTTCCCGGCCTGTTCTGGTCTAGAGTGTCGGCGATGCCGAATCGAAGCGCCCCATGCTGACCAGTCTTTCGATCCGCGACGTGGTGCTGGTCGATGTCCTCGATCTGGAGGTCGACGAGGGCCTGACCGTGCTGACCGGGGAGACCGGGGCCGGCAAGTCGATCATCCTTGACGCCTTGGGCCTCGCGCTGGGCGGGCGAGGGGAGGCGGGTCTGGTCCGCTCCGGCGCCAGACAGGCCGTGGCCACCGCCGTCTTCACCGCCCCCGACGACGCGGACCTCCTGGCGCTGATCCGCGAGAAGGGCTTCGACGTCACGCCCGGCGAGGACCTGATCCTGCGCCGGGTCCTGTCCGCCGACGGCCGCAGCCGGGCCTATGTCAACGACCAGACCGCAGGCGTCGCCGCCCTTCGCGAGATCGGCGCCCGCCTCGTCGAGGTGCACGGCCAGCATGAGACCGTGGGCCTGCTGGACTGGAAGACTCATCGCGGCCTGCTCGACGCCTATGGCGGTCTGGCGCCCCAGCTCGGCGGTGTCGCCGCCGCCTCGGACAAGTTGAAAGCGGCTGAGGCGAAGCTGGAAGGCTTGCGCGCCGCCGCCGCCGACGCCGCCGCCCGCACCGAGGAGATCACCCTCAACCTCGCCGACCTCGACGCCCTCGACCCACGCGAAGACGAGGAGACCGAACTGGCCGGCGAGCGCGCCGTCTTGGGCGCTGCGGAAAAGGCCGTCGCCGACCTCGCCGACGCCCGCACGAACCTCGGCGGCGACAAGCTGAGCCAGAAGCTCTCTGCCGCCCTGCGCGCCGTCGAACACGCCCGCCAGCGGGCCAGCCAGGCCGGCGTCGAAGCCGATCACCCTGTCCTGATCCGCCTGACCTCCGCCGCCGAGGCCATCGACCGCACCATGGTCGAGGCCGCCGAGGCCATCGCCGAGGTCGACGCCGCCGCCAACGCCTTCGACTTCGAGCCGGGCCGTCTGGACAAGGCCGAGGAGCGGCTGTTCGCCCTGCGCGCCGCCGCCCGCAAGCTGAACACCACCGTCCACGCCCTGCCGGCGCTGCGCATCTCCCTGCGCGAACAACTCCGGCTGATCGAGGACGGTGCCGAGGCCATGACCGTCGCCGCCCGCGACGTCGCCGTGGCGCGCGAAAACTACGACATCGCCGCCTCCTTGCTCAGCTCGGGCCGCGAAGCCGCCGCCGACCGGCTGGCCAAGGCGGTCATGGAAGAGCTCGGCCCGCTGAAACTGGACCGCGCCCGCTTCCGCGTCGCCCTGGAGCCCGTCGCCGAGGGCCGTCGCGGTCCTCTGGGGGTCGAGACCGCTCGGTTCGAGATCGCCACCAATGCCGGCACGCCCTTCGGGCCACTGGACGCTATCGCCTCGGGCGGCGAACTGGCCCGTTTCGCCCTGGCCATGAAGGCGGCTCTGGCGGGCCGCGAGGACCAGCGCCAGCCCGTCATGATCTTCGACGAGGTCGATCAGGGCGTCGGCGGCGCCGTGGCTGAGGCCGTGGGCCAGCGCCTGAAACGCCTCTCGACCGGCGCCCAGGTCCTTGTCGTCACCCACAGCCCCCAGGTCGCCGCGCGCGGTCACGCCCACTGGAAGGTGCGCAAGGCCGACGCCGCTGGGGTCACCACGACCACCGTGGATGCGCTCTCGGACGCCCAGCGCCAGGAAGAGATCGCCCGTATGCTGTCGGGCGCGACCATCACCGAGGAAGCCCGCGCGGCCGCCCGATCCCTGATCGGCTAGTCCCGGTTCGCCTTGATGAAGTCCACGAAGGCGCGCAGCGGCGCCGGGACATGGCGTCGGCCGGGATAATAGAGAAACGGCCCCGAAAACTCCTGCCACCAGTCCGCCAGGACCGGCTCAAGGATTCCGCTGTCCAGATGCGGCCTCAGCCAGTCCTCGAACAGGAAGATCACGCCGGTTCCGGCGAGCGCGGCCTGGACGGTCACCTCCGTCCCGGCGCCCAGATTGACGATCAGCGGGCCCGGCGGGTCGATCATGACGATCTCGCCCTCGCGTTCGAATTCCCACGGCAGCAGAGCCCCGCTGGAGCCCCGGCCGCGAAGACAGTCGTGCTGCAACAGGTCGCGCGGATGCTCGGGTCGTCCGCGCCGATCAAGATAGGCGGGCGCGGCGGCGGCGGCGAACCTCTGGCGGCGCGGACCTATGGGGACCGCGATCATGTCCTGCTCCAGCCTTTCCTCGTAGCGGATGCCCGCATCGCAGCCCGCCGCCAGGACATCGACGAACCGCTCGTCCACCACCAGCTCCAGAACGATGTCCGGATAGGCCTCCAGGAAGGCGGGCACGATCCGGGGCAGGACCATGAGAGCCGCCGAGACCGGCACGTTCAGCTTCAGCGTCCCCGCCGGCCGGTCGCCAAGTCCCTTCACGGTATCCAGCGCCGCCTGGACCTCGCCCAGCGCAGGCGTCAGCCGGTCCAGTAGCCTCTGCCCGGCCTCGGTCGGCGCCACGCTGCGGGTCGTGCGGTTCAGCAGACGCACGCCGAGCCGATCCTCCAGCCGCCGCACCGTCTCGCTTAGGGCCGAGGCGCTGAGCCCCGTGGCCCGGCCCGCCTGTCGAAAGCCGCCCGCCCGCGCCACGGCGACGAAGGCGTTCAGGTCGCCCAGATCCGCAGCCATCGTTCGCTTTTCCGCACGGCCTGTTTCGATTGTATCGGCTTATCGCACGGAAGGGACGGGCGCACATAGGCCTGAACCAAGGAGACCGATCATGACCGACATCTCGAAAGCCGGAACCTTCACCCTGGGCGACCGCACCGTCCGCCGCATGGGCTATGGCGCGATGCAACTTGCCGGACCCGGCGTCTTCGGTCCGCCGCGCGACCGTCAAGCCGCCGTTGCCGTCCTGCGCGCCGCCGTCGACGCCGGGGTCAACCACATCGACACCAGCGACTTCTACGGCCCCCACGTCACCAACCAGATCATCCGCGAAGCCCTCCATCCCTATGGCGACGACCTGACGATCGTCACCAAGATCGGCGCCCGCCGCGACGGGACCGGAGCCTGGCTGCCCGCCATGTCCCCCGCCGAACTGACCAGGGCCGTCCACGACAACCTGCGCAATCTCGGCCTGAAAGCCTTGGACGTCGTCAACCTCCGCATCATGGGTGCGGCGGACGGCCACGGCCCGGCCGAAGGCTCCATCGCCGAACAGTTGGGAACGGTGGTCGAGCTCCAGGCGCAAGGCCTGATCCGTCACATAGGCCTGTCGACCGTCACCCCGACCCAGATCGCCGAGGCGCGCGGCATGGCCGAGATCGTCTGCGTCCAGAACCTCTACAATGTCGCCCACCAAGAGGACGACGCCATGGTCACGGATCTGGCCGAGGCCGGCATCGCCTACGTCCCCTACTTCCCGCTGGGCGGCTTCACCCCGCTACAGTCCGACGCCCTGTCAGAGGTCGCGGCCGAACTGGGCGCCACGCCGATGCAGGTCGCCCTGGCCTGGCTGCTCCAGCGGTCGCCCAACCTCCTCCTGATCCCCGGCACCTCGTCGGTCGGGCATCTGCGCGAAAACCTGGCGGCCGCCGACCTCGCCCTGCCGCCCGAGGCCGTCGCCCGTCTGGACCGGATCGGCGTCCGACGGCCGGATTTCAAACTTTGACTTGCGAAGGCGGGGCGACGGCGCTTTGTGTGGGGCCTGCTTCTGGCGTCCGGGTGTCGTTGTCTTGCTTTCCCTCCGATTGAACCGCGGCCTTCAGCCGGACAGCTATCGCCCCGTCTTCAAGAGCCATCGCCGCCTGCATATCCCCGGCATCCTCGACGCCGCCTCCGCCGCCGCCCTTCACGCCCTGGTCGCCGGACCGAACGAATGGACCCGCTCGGTGCATCTGGCGGCGGGCCAGGACGTCGACATTCTGGTCTCCGAACTGGAGGCCCTGACCCCCGAGCAGCGGGCGGAGTTCGAACGGTCCCTGGTCGATTCCAGCTCCGAGAGCCTGAAATACGTCTTCGACACCGTGCGGATCTCGTCGGAGCTGGACGGCGGCCGGCCGGTCTCGGCGCCGATGCGGTCCCTGCACGACTTCGTCAACGGCCCGGCCTTTCTGGACTTCTTCAGGCGGCTGACCGGAGACGACCGCGTGGCCTTCGCCGACGTCATGGCGACCCGCTATCTGCCGGGCCATTTCGCCGGCGCGCATGGCGACCACATCCCGGGGCAGCATCGCCTCTATGCCTATGTGCTGAACCTGACGCCGGACTGGCGCGCCGACTGGGGCGGGGTCCTGATGTTCCAGGACGAGGACGGCCATATCGCCGAGGGCTATACGCCGAAGTTCAACGCACTGAACGTCTTCGCCGTACCCCAGACCCACGCCGTCTCGATGGTCACCCGCCTGGCCCGCGCGCCCCGCCTGTCGGTGACCGGCTGGATCCACGCACGAGACTGAGGGGCCGCTCAGACCCCCAGGATCCAGCCTTCTTCGTTCTCGACCTGGGCGATCAGGGCCTCGTCGGCTCCCTTCTTCGGACCGAAGGCGGCGGACAGTTCGCCGCGCTCGTCCATCAGGGCGAAATGCTCGGCCGTGGCCCGGACCTGGGCCTGGTCCTTGAACTCGCCTTCGGCCACGGTAATGGGCCACATCGACGGCCAGACTTCGGCGATCAGGACCGACAGGGGCTCGACGTCTACGGCGTCCAGCGCCCGCCAGCCGGTGCCAAGCGGCCAGACGGCGCCCGACGGCCCCAGGCTCTCAAGCAGACGACGCACCATCGGGATGCCGACCAGGGTCTGCCCCCCGACCGCGCCCGCACCGTGCATCTGCCAGTTCGACTTGGGCTGCAACTTGCCCCTGCGCACGGCGCTCTCGGTCGCGCGGTATTCGGGGATGTCGCCCGAGCCCTGCGGCGGCTTGGTCGTGGTCAGCCAGCGCTGCGCCTGCTTGGTCGGCGCGCCCCAAAGCGGCCAGGCCTCGTCGGTCATCAGCCGGTTCATCTTGGCCGCGACCTGATAGCGGTTGTTGGTGTTGTCGGCCTTGTCGACGATGTTGGACGCGACGAATTTCCACATCGCGGTCCAGGCCGGCGTGCCCGTCAGTTGCAGGCGCGCGGCCGTCCCGACCGGATAGCCCAGCGAGAAGTCGAAGCCGAGGAAGACCTTGTCGCCGCGCTTCTTGTGATCGGCCAGGATCGACTGAATCAGGGCCTCGCCCTCGGCCCGCGTCGCGACATTGTGGGTCTCGGTGTAGAGGCGGAAGCGCACGTCGCGCTTGGCCACGCCGATCCACACCGAGTTTTCGCCCAGCTTCTTGCCCTCGGCGGCGGTCCAGTCGGCGATGACATAGGCGTCGAACAGGCGGGCCACGGCGGGCTCCTTCTAAGAGATACGCGAAACAGAGGTGAGGGCTTCTAGCGCCGGGCGGCGCTCGCCGAAAGGGCGATCAGCCTTTCAGCAACGCCTCGAGGTGGCTCAGCCACCGCCGGCCCAGCCGCATGGCCTCGGGCGGAGAGCCTGCATGGCCCGGCGCCATGGCGTTCCACAGCGCCAGTTCGAACTCCGGATAGCGCGCATCCGCGAACAGCAGCCGCAGCGTCACCAGTTCCGCATCGGGCGCCATGACATCCAGCGCCTTCCTCTGCTCGCCGCGCCGGACCCGCGCCACCACATGGCCGTCGACGATGATCTCCCCGCCCTCGACCTCGTCAAAACTGTAGACCAACCCGTGCGCCCCGCGATCCCACAGGACGGCGATCTGGCCGCCTTCGAAATCCAGAGCCGCAGCCCGACCCTCGTGCGCCGAAATCGCCTCGGCTTCGGCCACGGCGCCCAGTGACTTCAGCATGGCGCGACGCAGGCGGCGCTCCGGCTCCATCCACCAGTTCAGCGTCAGGGCGGCGGTGGTCAGGGCGGCGGCGGCCAGCGAAACCAGCAGGATGACGCGCAGCGCCTCGCCCATCTCAGTCGGCCAGCTCGATCACGACCGGCACGTGGTCGGAGGGCTTCTCCATATCGCGCGCGTCACGATGGGTCTCGACGCTGACGAACCGGTCGGCCGCCTGGGGCGACAGCAGGTGGAAGTCGATGCGGATGCCGTGGTCCCTTTGCCAGGCGCCGGCCTGATAGTCCCAGAAGGTATAGGTCCCCGGAGGCTGTTTGCCGAGTTCGCCCGCCTCGTACAGGCCCAGCCCTTTCAGCGCCCGGAAGGCGGCGCGGCTTTCGGGCTGGAACAGGGCGTCGTTGACCCAGGCGGATGGGTTCTTCGCGTCCTCGGGCAGGGGAATGACGTTGTAGTCGCCGCACAGGGTGAAGGCTTCTTCCAGCGCGAGCAGCGAGCGGGCATGGGCGTTCAGCCGCGCCATCCAGCGCATCTTGTAGTCGAACTTCTCGGTCCCGATCGGATTGCCGTTGGGCAGGTAGAGGCCGCCGACGCGGACCGGTCGGGGCCCTTCGATCACCGCCTCGATATACCGGGCCTGATCCTCGGCGCCTTCGGTCAGCAGGTCCTCGCCCGGCAGGCCGCGCCGCACGTCGGAGACCGGATATTTCGAAAGCAGGGCCACGCCGTTGTACGACTTCTGCCCATGGACCTCGACATTGTAGCCGAGGCTCTCGAACGGCTCCCTCGGGAACTTCTCGTCGACCGTCTTGATCTCCTGGAAACAGACGACGTCGGGCTGAGCCGCCCCCAGCCATGCGAGCACGGTCTCCAGGCGGGCGTTGACGGAGTTGACGTTCCAGGTGGCGATGCGCATCGCGCGGACGCTAAGCGGCGTCGGTCACCTCGGCAAGACGGTGCGGACTACTGAGGCGCAGCCGCCACCGTCGTCAGCCGGCACCCGCCGCCGATGCGCTGCGCCTGTTCGCAGGGATAGATGTTCAGCGGCTCGAAGCGGGGGGAGAACAGGACGACGAACCCGTTGCCCGCGCCGCATTTGGCCTCATAGACCCGGTTGCCGCCGGTGGAGCCCATGTAGCGGCTCGCCGCCACGTCGCAGGCCGAGGCCGCACTGCCCGCCAGCCGCGCCTTGAGAGTCGCGGCGGCCTCCTCAGGCGTCGAGAATCGGCAGGTCGAGTTCTGGCTGGCGACGATGGCGCATTCGGTGGTGGACCAGCCCGTCGCGGTCTTCTCGATGCGGTAGCCGTCCAGGCCGTCGCAGCCGACCTCGTACATCAGGGTGTTCTCGGCGGTCCGGCCGATCGCGGCGCCTTCGTCGACCGTGCAGGTGATGCCGGCCTCGGCGGCATAGGCGGACACGGCCCGGGCGACATCCCTGTTCTGGGGGATGACGCATTGGACGCCGACATCGGCGTTGGGATCGGCGGCGCGGTTCGCCTCGGCCTGCCCGGCCAGAAGGATGCAGTCGCGCACCTCGGGCGGCACGGAGTTTACGAAGATGTAGCCGGGGCCGGCAGCGCAGGCGACCTCATAGGTGATGCGCTGTCGGTCGGTGGTTTGGCCGATGACATTGGCCTCGGTCACGCGACAGGGATTTCCGGCGGCGGTCGCGATCCGCTGCGCCACGGCGATGGCGCCGGGGCCGGACATCGCCAGCGGCGGGGCCCGGTTGGGCGTTTCGGGCGCGACGGGCGCCGCCCCTGGGTCCTGCGGCATAGGGCTGCCCGCGTCCTGGGCGAAAGCCGGGAACGCCGTTGTGGCGAGGCCGATGACGGCGGCGAGGGCGGCGATGAAGGAGGGTTTCAACACGGCTGCAAGTCCTGATGGCAGGAAAAAAGACCGGCGAGCCGAAAGCCCGCCGGTCTGACGTTCAGCTTACTGCTGCGCCGCCGGAGCGGGCTCGACGGCCGGGGCGTCCGGCACGATGGTCAGGCGGCAGCCCCCGCCGATGCGCTGAGCGGTCTCGCAGGGATAGACCTGCTGTACGGCGTACTGCGGGTTGAAGCGCACGATGACGCCGTTGCCCTCGCCGCACTTGGCTTCCCAGAAGGCGCCGTTGGCGTTTGAGCCCATGTAGCGGCCCTCGGTCACGTCGCACGCGGCGGCTTCGGAGCCGACCAGACGGCTTTTGAAGGTGGCGACCTGTTCGGCGACCGTCGAGAAGCGGCAGGTGGCGCTTTCGGTGGTGACGATGGCGCATTCGGTGGCCTTCCAACCGGTTGGCAGCTTTTCGATCCAGTAGCCGTCCAGGCCGTTGCAGCCGACTTCATAGATCAGGTTGCCCGCGCCCGACTTGCCGATCGAGGCGGCCTGGTCGACCGCGCAGGGCACCCCGGCCTCGGTCGCATAGGCCGAGATGACGCGGACGACGTCGGTGTTCTGGGGGATGACGCACTGGGTGCCGACGTCGGCGGCGGGATCGCGGGCGCGATCAACCTCGGCCTGACCGGCCAGGAGGACGCAGTCCACGGCCATCGGCGGGGTCGTGCTGATCAGGATATAGCCCGGGCCGGTGGCGCAGGCGGCTTCATACGACTTGGCGCCTTCGGCGGTCTGGCCGAGGAAGTTCGCCTGGCTGACCTGGCACGCGACGGAGGCCGAGGTCGCTATGGCCTGGGCCGCCTGGATGTTTTCTTCGGGGGTCGGCTCGGCCGGGCGGCTGTTGCGGTTGGGACGCTGGACGCGGCCGGTGCGTCCGCCGATTTCCGGTTGGACCTGGCGGTCCCGAAGACCGTCGCGGGTCGCGTCACTCGCGTCCTGCTGCTGGTTTTGTTGCTGATCCTGGGCATGGGCCGGCGCGACCACGGCGGTCGAAAGGGCGAACACCGCGCCGAGGGCGGCGATCAGGGGCGATTTGAACACGACTGGTCTCCTGGACCGCTATTGCGATGCCAGAGCCTTGGCGAGGTGTCGGTGCGAGGTCAAGGCCGTCGCGTGGCGGAAGCTGGACGCGCGACGTGTTCGCGGCCTATGGTGGCGCGTTGCATTTGGAGACGGACTTGGCGGACGGCGTCATCACCTTGGAGGGCGAGATCGAGCCCGGCGCCGACACCCTGCGCGGCCTGACCTATCCGCTCGGCGCGCCTCCGGCCCCCGGTGAGGCCATCCAGGCGGCGCCCGGCGTCCTGTGGCTGCGCCTGCCCCTGCCGATGCAGCTCAATCACATCAACGTCTATGCGATCGAGGACGGCGACGGCTGGGCCGTGATCGACACGGGCATTCGCACGCCCGACTGCATCGAGGCCTGGGAGACGGCGCTGGCGGGTCCGCTCGGCGGGAAGCGGATCACCCGGGTGATCTGCACCCATATGCACCCCGACCACATCGGCTTGGCCGGCTGGCTGTGCGAGCGGTTCGACGCGCCGTTGCTGATGACCCAGCTGGAATACATCACCGGCCGGATGCTGGTCGCCGACACCGGCCCGGCCCCTGAAAGCGGCGCGGTCTTCTGGAAGGCGTCCGGCTGGACCGAAGCCCAGGTGGAAAACTACCGCGCGAGCTACGGCCGCTTCACCAAGGGCGTCTGGCCCATGCCCATGAGCTATCAGCGCGTGCGGGAGGGCGATGTCCTCTCCATCGGCGGCGAGGACTGGACCATTGTCGTCGGCAACGGCCACAGCCCCGAGCACGCCTGCCTGTGGAGGAAATCGGACGGCGTCTTCCTCTCGGGCGACCAGATCCTGCCGCGCATCTCGTCCAACATCTCCGTCTGGCCGACCGAGCCCCTGGCCGATCCGCTCGACGACTGGATGCGGTCGCTCGACAAGCTCGGCGACCTTCTTCCGGCCGACCTGCTGGTCCTGCCCGGCCACGGCGAGCCGTTCACCGGCGTCCTGCCGCGCATCGAAGCCCTGAAGCGCGGTCACGCCGTCTCGCTCAAACGCCTCGAACGGACCCTGCGCGAGCCCAGGCGCGCCGTCGACATCTTCGCGTCCCTGTTCGCCCGCCCCGTGAGCGACGGCATCCTGGGCATGGCCACGGGCGAGGCGATCGCCCACCTCAACTATCTGGCCGGTCAGGGCCGCGTGCGCCGCGAACGCGACGCCGACGGCGTGGACTGGTGGACCCTCAACGAACCGGAGCCCGCCGCATGAGCGACCCCATCCGCACCGACCTCGCCGACGGCGTCCTGACGGTCACCTTCGCCCGCGCGGACAAGAAGAACGCCATCACCCAGGCCATGTATGCCCTGCTGGCCGAGGCGACGAACCGCGCCCGCACCGACGACGCCGTCCGCGTCCTGCTGTTCAAGGCCGAGGGCGATAGCTTCTCGGCCGGCAACGATATCGCCGACTTCATCTCCATCGCCCAGTCCGGCGGCGGCCAGGTCACCGACGCCCCGGTCTTCCAGTTCCTCAAATCCCTCGCCGAGATGGACAAGCCGGTGGTCGCCGCCGTGCGCGGCCGCGCCGTCGGCATCGGCCTGACCCTTCTGCTTCATTGTGACATGGTCGTCGTGGCCGAGGACGCCCTGCTGTCGGCGCCCTTCATCAACCTCGCCCTCGCGCCCGAGGCCGCGTCATCCCTGCTGCTGCCCATGACCATCGGCCACCAGCGCGCCTTTGAGATCTTCGCCCTCGGCGAGCCCATCGACGGCAGGACCGCGCTGGCCTGGGGCCTCGCCAGCCGCGCCGTGCCTGCCGCCGAGGTCGATGCCGCCGCCGACGGCCTGGCCGCCAAGCTCGCCGCCCGCGCCCCCAACTCACTGAAGAAGACCAAGCGTCTGATGCGCGACGCCGAACAGCTCTGGACCCTGATGCAGCGAGAGGGCCAGGCCTTCGGCTCCCAGATGACCAGCCCCGAGGCCATGGAAGCCTTCATGGCCTTCACACAAAAGCGGGCCCCGAACTTCGCGCCGTAAAGCTGTGCCTTGATCCGGCCCCGCATTGGCCCTATCGGCCCGCGCCATGAGCGCCGAGCCCATCCCGTCCACCTTCCGGATCCTTCCGGAGACCGACGCCGACCGTGAAGAGGTCGACGCCTTGGTCATGGCCGCCTTCGGCCCGGGCCGGTTTGCCAAGACCGCCGAGCGCATTCGCGAGACCGCCCGCATGACCGCCGCCTTCGTCGCGCGCGAGGATGGCCGGATGATCGGCTCGGTGCGGCTATGGGCGATCACGATTGACGGCCTCGACGCCCTCTTCCTCGGCCCCATCACGGTGGCGAAGGACGTCCGCAGCGGCGGCCTCGGCGCCGATCTGGTCGGTGCCTGCATCGGAGAGGCCCAGAACCGGGGCGTCGCGGGCATCCTCCTCGTCGGTGACCCGCCCTATTTCCAGCGTTTCGGATTCCAGCCCGCCCCGGACGTGACCCTGCCGGGTCCGGCCGACCCGCGCCGTGTCCTGTGGCTGCCGATCGCCAGCTCGGCGCCGTCGGGGCTGACTGTGGCGGCCTGAGCTCCACATCCGTGCACCCCAGCGATGGCTGGGGTTTAGATCACGGGGCCAGACGGTTCGGACGACCCACCGGGACCGCATCGTCGCCGTCGGAGTTTTCCATCTGGACCCCAGCCTTCGCTGGGGTGCACGGTGAAGAGTATGACCGAGGAATCGAGCAAAGGCCTCGCCGGCATCACCGCCGCCGCCAAACAGGCGCCCGGTCGCGGTCTGCCGCCCGTTCACCTGTGGCGCCCGGCCCATTGCGGCGACATCGACATCGTCATCCGGCGTGACGGCGTCTGGATGCACGAGAACTCGCCCATCGGACGGGCCGAGCTGGTGCGGCTTTTCTCCACCGTTCTGCGCAAGGACCCCGACGGCTATCACCTCGTCACGCCGGTCGAGAAGATGCGCATCGAAGTCGAGGACTTGCCGTTCCGCGCCGTGACGATGACCCGCGACGGCGACGACCTCGTCTTCACCACCGACGTCGGCGACGAGACCCGCGCCGGGCCCGATCACCCTATCATCGTCGAGACTGACCCCGCGACCGGCGAACCCGCCCCCCGCGTCCACGTCCGCGCCGACCTGGAGGCACGCATCGCCCGCACGGTCTTCTACGATCTGGTCGAGATGGCCGAGGTCCGCGACGGACAACTCGCCGTCCAGTCTGGCGGCGTCTGGTTCCCGCTCGGCCCGCCGGGAGCCGGCGTCGAATGAGCCATCAGACCCTGAAGGACCGCCTGACCGAACGCCTCGCGCCGGTGCACGACTGGCGAGCGGAGACCCGCGCCGTCCGCTCCGACTTCGACCTCAACCCCGGCATGACCTCTTGGGCGAAGGGCCCGCTGAAGCCCGCCGCCGTCCTGATTCCGATCATCGCCAATCCGAACGGCGCCTGCGTCCTCCTGACCCGCCGCGCCGACAGCCTGGCGCATCACACGGGTCAGGTCGCCTTCCCGGGCGGCCGCCTCGACCCCGGCGAGACCGCCGTCGAGGCGGCGCTTCGCGAGGCGAGGGAGGAGGTCGATCTCGACCCCGCCGCCGTCACCGTGCTCGGCCTGTCAGACGCCTACGAGACGGGCACCGGCTATCTGGTCACGCCGGTGATCGGCTGGATCGACGCCCTGCCGCCGCTGAAGGCCTCGCCGGACGAGGTGGCCGAAATCTTCCAGGCGCCATGGGACTTCCTCATGGACCCGGCCAACCACACCCGCGACCATCTGGATGCGCCCGAGGGCGTCAAACGCTGGTTCTGGTCCATGACCTGGGGCGAGCAATACATCTGGGGCGCCACCGCCGGCATCATCCGGGCGCTGCGCACGCGCCTGTACGGCGACGAGGCCAACGTGCCGGCCTCGGCCGCCGAGGACGCCGCGTGACCCGGCTGGAGGGTCAGGATTGGCTGACCAGTCCGGCCACCGCCGCCGTCTTCGATGCGCTGGAGGCGGTTGGCGGCCCCGACTGCGCCCGCTTCGTCGGCGGCAGCGTGCGCAACGCCTTGGTCGGTCGCCCCGTCGACGACTTCGACATCGCCACCCGGCTTAGGCCCGAGGACTCCATGGCCGCCCTCAAGGCCGCCGGCATCAAGGTCGTCCCCACCGGCCTCGCGCACGGCACGGTCACCGCCGTCTCGGAAAAACGACCCTACGAGGTCACCACCCTGCGCAAGGACGTGGAGACCGACGGCCGCCACGCCGTCGTCGCCTTCACCGACGACTGGGCCGAGGACGCCGCCCGGCGCGACTTCCGCCTGAACGCCCTCTACGCCGACCGCACTGGCGCGATCTTTGACCCGACCGGGCAGGGGGTTGAGGACGCACTGGCCGGTCGCGTCGTCTTCGTCGGCGATCCGAACACTCGCATCGAAGAGGACTACCTTCGCATCCTCCGCTTCTTCCGCTTCTTCGCCTGGTATGGCCGATCGGAGCCCGACCCGGAGGGCCTCGCCGCCTGCGCCGCCCATGCCGAGGGCCTGACACGACTGTCGGCCGAGCGAGTGTCCAAGGAACTGTTGAAACTGCTCGCCGCCCCCGATCCGCGGCCAGCGGTCCATGCCATGGCCGAGGCTGGGGTGCTGATCCGCCTCTTCCCCGCTGTCCCCGACCTGGCCCCCTTTGACGCCCTCTGCGGGGCGAGCGACGACCCGGTCCTGCGCCTGTCCGCCCTGCTGCCTGACGACCCGGCCGCCGTCGCCGAAATCGCGCGCGTGCTTCGCCTGCCCAAGGCCGTCGAACGCCGCCTCGCCGAGGCCGCCGTCGGGCCGCTTGATCCGGCGACCGACCCGTGCACCCTCCGCGCCCTGATCTATCGCGAGGGCGCCCAGGCGGTTCATGACCGCATCCAGCGGGGCGCGGCCGTTCGTCCTGGCTCGAACGCCGCCCCCGCCCTGACCCTGATCCAAACCTGGCCCGCGCCCCGCTTGCCCGTCGGCGGCCGTGATTTGACGAAACTCGGCATCGACCCCGGCCCCGAGCACGGCCGCATCCTGAACGCCTTCGAGGCCGAATGGATCGCCGACGACTTCCCCGCCGACGGCCACGCGGCAAGGCTCAGCCGGCTGGCGCGGCCCTGACGAAGCGGGTGATCACCGGCCGGTGGTCCGACCCCGTCGGCCGCCCCAGCCTGCGATCGACGACCGCCAGTTCCGGCGAGCGATAGACCTGGTCGATCGTCATCCCGGCAAAGGCGGGCAGGGGGCTCGGCCAGGTCCCCGGCCAGCCCGGCGCAGGGATCAGGCCGCCGTCGATCCGGATGATCTTGCCGATCCGGGCGCCCGCCACGCTGTTGAAATCCCCCGCCGCGATCACCGGCCCCTCGACCGAGGCCGCCCAGTTTGACAGCCCCTCGGCCTGACGGATCTGCTCCCACTGCACCTGATAAGGCCAGGGCCGAGTGAAGTGGACCCCCGCGATGGTCACCGGCCCCAGCGGCGTCTCCGCCACCGCCCCCACGACGTGCAGCACCGGAATTCTCAGCTCGATATCCCGCAACGGCCGTCGCGACGCGATCAGCGACAGCGCCGGCCCGTCCGGTCGGTCCAGCCGCCCGGTCACGACCCGATACGGATATCCAACCAGGATCCTGTCGATCGCCGCCCTGGGCGCGTTCCCGACCTCGACCAGCACGACGACATCGGCGTCGGCAGCGGCGATGGAGGCGGCCATCGCCGCCACATCGATGTTCCGGACATAGAGGTTGGCCGAATAGAGGGTGAAGCCCGGCGATCCGGCCTCGGCCTTTCCTCGCGGCGGCGCCCACTGGCTCCACCCCGCCGCCAGCGTTAGGACGCAGACCCCTGCCGCCGCCACGATCAGTCCGCGCACCCGCACCAACGCCGCTGCCGCCAGTCCCACGATGGCCGCGGCCAGCGCCGGTCCCGTGAACTGGGCGAGGATGTCCACCCAACGGTGACCGATCCCGCTCAATCCCGCCAGCGCGATTCCCAGCGGGGCCAGCAAGGCCAGCCCCACGACCCCGGCCGCGAACAATCGCACAGGCGACACTCTGTCAGACACGAAGACTTGCTATCCTGGGTGAACGCGGGTCGATGTGGGGCGTTGACCACTCGCTTGGAGGGCGAAATGGCGAAACGGTCGATCGGGGATATCGAGAAGATCTGGTCCAATGTCGAGGGCGTCAAGAAGCTCTCCGACCGGGCCATCGGCCTGGGCCCATTTGGCATCGGCATGGACGGCCTGCTGACCTGGATTCCCGTCGTCGGCACCGTCTATTCGGTCGGCGCGGGCGGCTGGCTGCTGATGCAAGCGGTGCGCGCCAAGGCGACGCCCTACACCCTCGCTCGCATGGCTGGATATCTGGGTACGGACGCCGTGACCGGAAGCGTGCCGGTGGCCGGCAGCGTCGTCGACTTCTTCTTCCCCGGTCACCTGATGGCGGCCAAGGCGCTGCAGAAGGACATCGAGACCACCCATTGGGTCGAGGCCAACGAGCGCGAGGCCCGCGCCTCCGGCGATCACGACCGCCACGTCGCGGCGATGAAGGCCGACCCTAAGAAGCGACGGATCGTCTACCTGCACGACTAACGGTCCTGTTTTGCTTGACGGATTAGCCGGGGCCACGCCAAGTCAGCCGACCGACACCGCGCCCGGACTTGCCCGATGACCCCCATGCTGACGCGAGACGAACTGGCCGCGGCCCTCGGCGAAGCGGGCGGCGGCGACCGCGCCGCCTTCAAAAAGGTCTATGAGGCGACCTCGGCGAAACTGTTGGGAGTCTGCCTGCGTATCTTGTCCGACCGCCAGTTGGCCGAGGACGTCTTGCAGGACACCTATCTCACAGTCTGGAGGAAGGCCTCGACCTTCGACCCCTCGCGCGCCAGCCCGATCACCTGGCTCGTGACGATCGCGCGCAACCGGTCGATCGACCGCCTCCGCTCGGGCGCCCCCATGCGCAAGACCACGCCGGTCGAGGAAGCCTACGGTCTGGCCGACGCCGCTCCCCTGGCCTCGGACGTCGTCGAGACGACCGACGAGGTGGGTCGCCTGAACCGCTGCCTCGACACCCTGGAGGACAAGGTGCGCGGCGTGATCCGCACCGCCTTCATGGAGGGCGTGACCTACGACGCCCTGGCGACGCGCGAGAACGTGCCGCTGGGCACGATGAAGAGCTGGATCCGGCGGGGGCTGTTGCGGCTCAGGAGCTGCCTCGAATCATGACCGACCCCATCGCCCCCGAAGAGGAAGACCGCGCGCTCGCCGGCGAGCTTGCCCTGCGCGTCCTGCCGCCCGCCGAAGAGGCCGCCGCCCAGGCCCGCGAGGCCTCCGACCCCGCCTTCGCCCGCGAGGTCGAGGTCTGGAACGAGCACTTGGCCGGCTTCATCGCCGAAATCCCCTCGGTCCAGCCCTCGCCCCAGGTCTGGCCCCGTGTCGATGCGGGCATCTCCACGCCCGCCGCTGCCCCCATGGCTGCGAACGACAATCGCGCCAGCTTCTGGCGCGCCTGGGCCCTCGGCTCGACGGGCCTTCTGGCCGCCAGCCTCGTGGCCGTCGCCATTCTCGTCGCTCGTCCGGCCCCCCTGCCGGTGATTGAGCCGGCCCCCGTGGTCGGCGTCACCCGCGTCGCCACCATCGCCATGACCGACGGCGGCACGCCCGTAGTCGCCCTGGCCTACGACACCGCTACTGGCCGTCTGTTCGTCGCCCCCATGGGCCAGATGGGCGCCGGCGCGGCCGTCCCGCACCTCTGGCTGGTCAAGCCTGACGAGGCCGGGGTCCAACTGATCGGCGCCATCGACGGCTCGGCCGCCTCCCAGCATCAGCTGGACGCCGTCCTGGCCTCCACAGCGGGTCAGGCGGTCGCCGTCGCCATCTCCATGGAGACGCCCGGCCACACGCCCGCCTCCGACAAGCCCGACGGCCCTGTCGTCGCGGCCGGCGAGCTGAAAGCGCTTTAGAAACTGCATCCAACCTCGCGCCGCCTTCGTAACTCGATGCGATCGGGTCGGCATCGCCGCCGCCTTGCGCGACGTCGTGGGTCCTGACAGCCGCGACCCGGTCAGCGGGGAGACCGCCCAGCCCTTCCAATGGTCTCCCCGCACCCCGTATGGGCCGATACCCATCAACGGATCGCCCTAGGACCTCAATGAAAACAACGGTCGGCATTATTTAAAGCCATTATCCGCGCCCCCCTCCGGAGCGCCCGCACACTGATCTCCGCTTTCACACGGAGATCGAAATGCCCTCGAACCAGAGCGCGCGCCTGGACCTGCCCTATCTCGCGGCGGGCCAGCTTCAGAAGCACGTCACCCTAAACCAGGCCCTGACCCGGCTGGACGCCCTGGCCCAGACGGCCGTGGTCAGCCGCAGTCTCGCGGCCCAACCTGCAGCCCCCGAAGACGGCGACCTCTACATCCTGCCCGCCGGCCCCACCGGCGCCGTCTGGTCCGCCTGGGCCGAGGGCGACCTCGTTCGCGCCGAGCTCGGGGGCTGGACCCGCGTCCCGGCGCCGGAGGGCGCGCTCGCCGTCGTGCTCGACGAAGGCGGCCTGGTCGTGCGCGGCGAGGACGGCTGGAGCCCGTTCCCGGCCCGGCTCCAGTCTCTCGAACGGCTCGGCCTCAACACCGCGGCCGACGCCGACAATCCCTTCGCCGCCAAGCTGAACAAGGCGCTGTGGACCGCGCGCTCGACCGGCGACGGCGGCGACGGGAGCTTGCGCTTCACCTTCAACAAGGACACGGCGTCTGACGTTCTGTCCCTGCTGTTCCAGAGCGGCTACGGCGGCCGGGCCGAACTGGGCCTGATCGGCGACGACGACCTCCGCCTCAAGGTCAGCTCTGACGGCGGGACCTGGCGCGAAGCCCTGCGCATCGACAAGGACGACGCCCGCGTCTGGTTCGCCAACGGCGCTGTCCGCGCCGAGACCGTCCGTCTGACCGCGAGCGGCGACTTCATCCCGCCCGATTGGGCCCGCCTGCTGATCGTCACCGCTGTCGGCGGCGGAGGCGGCGGCGGCGTCGGAGCCTTCGGGGCCGGCGGCGTGCGTCAGGGCGGCGGCGGGGGCGGTGGCGGCGGCCTGTCCCAGGCGATCTGGCGGGTCGAGGACCTGCCCGGCGACCTGACCGTCAGCCTCGGCTCCGGCGGAGCTTCCGCCGCGGCCGGCGGGGACACCACCATCACCGCGTCCGGCGCGACCCTCCTGACCGCGCGCGGCGGCCAGCCCGGCGCGAACGGCTCGGCGGGCGGAGCAGGGGGCGCCTCGGGCGCCGGCCTCGACGGCGGCAATCCCGGCGGCGCGGCCTCGACCACGGCCACGGCCGCGACGGGCGCCAGCCTGACCAGCCCCGGCGCGTCCGGCGGCGGCGGGGGCGGCGGCGGCCTCGACGCAGGCGGCGTGGCCCGCGCGGGCGGACCCGGCGGCGACGGCGGCGTCCTGGCCTCTCCCGCTCCGGGGGGCGCCGGCGGAAGCTCGGCCGCCGGCTCGGTGGGATCGACGCCCGCGACTCTCGGCTCGGTCTCGGGTGGCGGGGGAGGGGGCGCGGGGGCGGTCACGTCAGGCGCGGGCCTGTCCGGCGGAGCGGCGGGCGGCCATGGCGCGGGCGGCGGCGGGGGCGGCGCGGGCGTGTCCGCGGGCGGGGCGGGCGGCGCCGGTTCGGCCGGTGTGGTCGTCATCCTGATCCAGGGCTGAGGCCGATGCTGCATCCGCCCCAGCCCCACGCCCCCGATCCCTTCTTCGACGGCGACGAGCCGCTGCTGGATTTCGACGCCGTCGAAGACGCGTTCGCCGCGCCGCGCCGCCTGTCCCGCGAGGAGAGCCGTGTCGCCATCGGCCCGGACTGGGCCTGGACCCACCTGACTTCCGACGAGGAGACCGCCGATGACTGACGACAATCCCCAGACCCCACCGCCGCTTGCGGAAGCCAAATGGCTGTGGCGCAGGCTCTATGTCTTCGCCGCCAGCTTCGCATTGTGGCGAACACTGTCCGCCATCGTGGATCGCACCCAGCCCGTCGCCCTCCCGGCCGTGGCGTCCGGCCTGATGTCGCTGCTGGCCCTGACGCTGGTCCTCTATCTGGTGGCCCCCACGGCCCAGCAGCTCGCCGCCCTTCTGGCCGATCTGCGTCTGCGTCTTGGAGGCCTGAAATGAGCTTCCGCCTTTCCGCCCGCTCGCGCGGCCGGCTCAAGGGCGTGCATCCCGCCCTCGTCGGCGTGATCGAGGCGGCCATTCTGACCACTCCGGTCGATTTCATGGTCACCGAGGGTCTGCGCTCGAAGGACCGTCAGGCCGGCCTCGTCCGCGCGGGCGCCAGCCGCACCCTGAACTCGCGCCACCTGACCGGCCACGCCGTTGATGTCGCCGCCGTCGTCGACGGCGCCATCCGCTGGGACTGGCCGCTGTATCCCCGCATCGCCGAGGCCATCAAGGCGGCGGCGAAGGCCAGGAGCGTGGCCCTGGTCTGGGGCGGCGACTGGCCCCGCCTTCGCGACGGCCCCCATTTCGAGCTCGACCGCAGGGTGTTCCCGTGACGCCCCCATTCCTGAAGACCCTGACGCCGCTGGGCTGGCTGGCCGTCGGCGTCGCCGGCCTCGCCGCAGCCGCCGTCGTCCTGGGCGGCCTCGGCTTTCGCTGGGATCCGTTCGATCTGAACCGACGGCGGCTCGACCGAGCCGAACAGGTCGCCGCCTCAGCCTTGGCCGAGGCCGCCGCCCGATCCGCCGAGGCCGAGGGGCAGGCGGGTCAGGTCGCCCGGCTCGACGCCGCTGTCCGCTCCACCGTGGCGCTCGAACGCGTCACCGCCCACTCCATCCAGATCGCGAGAAGCGCCGATGACTCTTCCATTCCCTTGCCGAACGATCGTGCTGATCGCCTGCGCGCTCATGACCGCGAACTGTGCCGGCTCGCCCCCGACCTCGTCGGCTGCCCTGCCGCGCCTGACCCTGCCGACCCGGGCGAGCCGCCCGTGTGAGCTGCACCGCCTGCCCGAGGGCCCGACCCTGGGCGACCTCGAAGCCGGTTACATGACGCGCGGGCGCCAGATCGCCGACTGTGACACCGCCCGTCGCCTGGCCGTCGAGACGCTGCTGGCGGAGCGGGCGGCGGGGGAGGCGGCGCGCGTGCAACGACGCTGACTTCGTCCGTCTCGTCATGGAGTCTTTTGTCCGGACGAGGCGGACCACCCGGCAAAACCTGCCGGGCGCCCGGCACTTCCTGCCGTCCGGTGCTGGAAGCGGCAAAACCTGCCGGGTGTTGAGCGTGGTTAAGGCAAGGTAACGCAACGATTTCAAGACGATGGCTGCGTGTCGAAATAACGGCGGTTGGCCCGACGATTGCTTCTGAGGCCTCCGAGCAAAACGCTCCCGTCTGCCAAAATGGCGGCCGGAACCTTGAAAATAAGGACTTTCGTCATGGCGCTGAACAGCGTGAACACGAACTCGGGCGCTCTGGTCGCCCTGCAGAACCTGCAAAACACCAACGCCGAGCTGGCCACCGTCCAGTCGCGCATCAACACCGGCAAGAAGGTGAACTCGGCCAAGGACAACGGCGCCATCTGGGCTATCGCCCAGGGTCAGCGTTCGGAAATCTCGGCCATGAACGCCGTCAAGGACAGCCTGGATCGTGGATCTTCCGCCATCGACGTCGGTCTTGCCGCTGGTGAGTCCGTTTCGGACCTGCTCGTTCAACTGAAGGAAAAGGCCCTGGCCGCGACCGATAAGTCGCTGTCGACGGCTTCGCGCAAGGCCCTGAACGAAGACTTCAAGGCCATCCGCGATCAGATCACCACGGTGGTCAACAACGCCTCGTTCAACGGCGTGAACATGATCAAGGACGCGACGACCAGCGCCGCCTTCAAGGCGCTGTCGAACACTTCGGGCACCACCATCGACGTCAAGGCTCAAAACCTGGCTCTCGGCGGCGCGAACGTGACCGTCACGGCTGCGATGACCATCGGCACCTCGACCCTGGCGACGACCGCTCTGGCCGCCGTCAACGCCTCCATCGACAACGTGTCGTCCGCCCTGGCTCGCCTGGGCACCGGCGCCAAGTCGCTCGACACGCACCGCGCCTTCGTCGGCAAGCTCTCCGACGCCCTGGAAAATGGTGTGGGCAACCTGGTTGACGCGGATCTGGCGAAGGAAAGCGCTCGACTGCAGTCCCTGCAAACCAAGCAACAGCTGGGCGTGCAGGCTCTGTCGATCGCCAACCAGTCGACCTCGATCCTGCTCGGCCTGTTCCGATAAGCCAATGGAAGGGCGGGACTTCGGTCCCGCCCGACCGTTCCCAAGGGACGCCGGCGATCCCGGCGTGAGGAGCCATGGACACGAATGCAAAACCCGTAACCCTGACTGTTGTCCCCGTCGCCGCCGTTCCGGTCGTCGCCGAACAGTCCGAGATCGCCGTCCCGCCCGTCGCGGTTTCGGTCGACACGGGCAGGACGTCGGACAAGAGCCGCGCTCAGCAACAGGCCGAAGACGCCGCTCGCTATCGCCTGGTCATCGAGGAAGGGCCGACACAAGGGACCTTCGTCTACAAGACCCTGGACTCGACGACCGGTGAGATCGTCCGCCAGTTCCCGCGAGAGCAGGTCATGCGAATGGCTGAAAGCGGAAGCTACTCGGCCGGGGGCCTGATCGACACCAGCGCCTGATTTATCGGCCGCCGGCTGAACCCTGGAACCGCTCGGGCTGGCCCGACGCGGTTAATCGTCGTGGTTTATCGCCGTTAACCATACGGGAACCGTTACAGCCCTAGCCTCTCGGCGAACATCCCGGGGCTAGAAGACCTATGACGACGAACAGCGTTCACACCAATGCCGCCGCCGCAGTCGCGCTGCAGAACCTGTCCCGCACCAACGACAATCTGACCGGGGTCCAGAACCGCGTCTCCACGGGCCTGAAGGTCCAGGGGGCCAAGGACAACGCCGCCATCTGGGCTATCGCCCAGGGCCAGCGCGCCGATCTCGGGGCCTTGTCGGCCGTCAAACAGAGCCTCGACCGCGCCACCTCCATCGCCGACGTGGCCATGGCCGCCGGCGAATCGATCTCCGACCTCCTGAACCAGCTCAAGGAAAAGGTCGTCGCGGCCAAGGACGTCTCCCTGAAGACCCAGTCGCGTCAGCTTCTGGACGCCGACTTCAAGGCCCTGCTGCGCGCCATCAAGTCGGCCGTCGACAACGCCTCCTTCGACGGCGGCAACATCCTGAACGGCTCCCTGACCAACGGCCTGAAGTTCCTGGCCAATGCCGGCGCGACCCAGTTCGTGACCCTGTCGAGCAAAAATCTTTCGCTCTCGGGTTCGATCATTTCGCTCAGCCTGACCGACAGCCTGCTGACGGTGACGGGTTCGACCCAAGCCCTGACGCGGCTCGACGCCTCGATCACCAACCTGAACAAGTCGCTGGGCGACATCGGGGCCCAGGCCAAGCAGATCTCGGCCCACAACACCTTCGTGTCCAAACTCACCGACACGATCGAGTCGGGCATCGGCAATCTGGTCGACGCCGACCTGGCCAAGGAAAGCGCGCGCCTGCAGGCCTTGCAGGTGCAGCAGCAGCTGGGCGCTCAGGCTCTGTCGATCGCCAACCAGGCGCCGCAGATCATCCTCAGCCTCTTCCAGGGCTAGCCTTAAGAGCGGCCGGCGCTGGTGTGGTGGCCGATCACGACGGGGGCAGGGCGGCGGCGCTGAAGGTGTGAGCGGTCTCCGAACCCGTACAGGGCCAGCAGGGACTGAATAAGCGACTTCGGGAAGATCATGGCCTCGCTCCTGTCTGGACGAGAGCACAACACGATTCGCATTCCATCGTTCCCTGCCCGGACGTTAATCTCTTGAGGCGTTAATCTCGCATTGAGCCCGCCGGCCTACTGTCCCGCCCGGAGGATTGTGCGTGGCCGCGATCAACAACAGCTATCTTCTGGGTCTGTACGGCGGGTCATACGACGCCTCGTCGTCGTCCGCCCTGACGACGGCGCTGGCCAAGAAGGCCCAGCCGACCGCGCCCTGGACCTCCGCCGCCCAGGCCACGGCGCCCAAGCCCGACGCCCTCGTGCGCGCCGCGCTTGGAGGCCGGCCGTTCGTCAATGAAGACGCTGCCCAGCTGGACGTGAAGGGCGCGTCGGCCGACTACAGGAAACTGTTCGCGCTCTACCAGGGCCTCGAGACGCTCAACGCCCTGGCCAACCGCGCTTCGGTGAAGGGCTTGACCTCCACCGACCTCGCCCTGACGCAGAAACGCTTCGCCTCGGGCCTGGCCGAGATCGCCGCCTATCTCGGCACGGCTGATTTCGACGCCTTGCGCCTGGTTCAGGGTACGTCGTCGGTCACCTCCAAGACCACGGCCGCCGTGCCGCGCGACAGCTCCAACTCCGTCACCGGCGCCGTCCACGAAGGCTCGCTGGACACCCCCGTCGCCGCCTTCCAGGGCGACACGAGGTTCAACATCACCATCAACGTCCCGGTCGGTCTGTCGACCCAGACCACCGCCGTGCCGATCGACCTCGCCGAGATGGGCTCGACGCCCCGGACGATGGACAACGTGACCGGCTTCATCAACGGCAAGCTGGAGGCCGCGGGCTTCCAGACACGCATCGGCCGCGACCAAATCAGGTCCACGCCCCAGACGGTTCAGGTCGCGGGCAAACCCGTCACCCTCCCAGCCGGCCCCGACAAATGGGCCTTGGCCATCCGTGGCGTCTCGACCGAGACCGTCGGCTTCACCGCGCCCGACACCTCCGACGCCGTCTATGTCGTCCAGTCGGCGGGCGCTCCGGCCACGACCGTGACGACGACCGTCAACGGCGTGACCACGACCAGGACCACGGTCGCCGCCACCACCACCAACCAGATCCTGAAGTTCCAGAGCGACGGCGGCGCGGCCGCCGAGCCCACGGGCGGCAACGTCGGCGAGACCCAGTGGGTCGAGGGCCGCCTGTCGCAAGAAAAGATGCCCGAAGGCGTCTCGGCCGTCCGCGCCAGCGCGGTCGGACCGGACGGCTCCCTGTGGATCGTCGGCGACGTCACCACCGGCGGCGACCACCAGCCGATCAAGGGCCTCCAGGACGTCGCCCTGATGAAGTACGATTCCGCCGGCCGCCTGGTTGCGACCCGCACCTTGGGCGCGGCCTCGACCGCCAGCGGTTACGCGATCGCCATCGACGACAACGGCGACGTCGCCGTCGCGGGCTCCGTCACCGGCGCGCTGAACACCTCGACCACGGACGCGGGCAAGACCGGAGAGGTCGCCGACGTCGCCGACAGCTTCGTGACCGTCTTCAACAAGGACGCCGAAGAGCTCTGGACCCAGCGTCGCGGCGCCCGCGCGGCCGACGAGGCGACCAGCGTGACCTTCGGCGAAGACGGCCTCGTCTACGTCGGCGGCCGGTCCAAGTCGGCAATGACAGGCGCGGTCTCCATCGGCGGCTGGGACGGCTATGTTCAGGCCTTCAAGGCGGGCGAGCCCTATCCGACCGCCGGCATACAGGCCAAGGCCGTGGGCCAGACCCAGTTCGGCACGGGCGCCGACGACACCGTCGACGCCATCGCCATCGACGGTTCCAACCTCTACACGGCGGGCGTCGAAGACGGCCGCGCCGTCGTGCGTCGCTTCACCCTGGACGCGGCGGGCGTCCCGACCTTGGCCGCGACCCGCGACCTGGGCGTGATCTCGGGCGACATCGCCGGCCTGTCGATCTCCAACGGCAAGGTCATCCTGACCGGGACCAGCCGCGACAGCGGCCTCAGCGCCGGCGCCACGACTACGGCCCACTCCGGCGGCACGGACGTGTTCGTCGCGGCGCTCTCCACCGACCTGACCGCCGCCGGGACCGACCGTCTCAGCTGGTACGGCGACGCGGGCGACGACACGGCCGCCGACGTGAAGGTCCACGACGGCAAGGTCTGGATCACCGGCATCGCCAACCGCGATCCGGGCGCGCTCGCCACCGATCCGACCAAGGCCTATCTGACCCGGCTCGATCCCCTGACGGGCGCGGTCGAATACACCCGCACCTGGTCCGGCGACGGCGATCAGGCCAAGCCCATAACCCTGGCGGTCGCCTCGGGCGGCGCCAGCGTGCTCGACCGGCTGGGCCTGCCCCAGGGCGAGATCGACCAGAGCGACTCCAAGCGGCTGGTCGACGCCACCTCGCTGCGCGCTGGCGATCGGTTCTATGTGCAGTCCGCCGCCGGCGGCCGGGCTCAGGCCGTGACCATCGAGGCCAAGGACACCCTGGCGACCCTGGCGCGAAAGATCAGCGTCGCCTCGGGCGGCCGGCTGAAGGTCACTGTCTCCTCGGAAGGCGGCGCGGTCACTGGCAAGGACGGCGAGACCACCACCACGACCGGCGGCTTCCAGAAGCTGTCGATCATGGCCAAGGACGGCAAGACAGGCGCCGTCATCACCTCGGGCGAGACGGGCAGGGACGCGCTCCTCGGTCTCGGCATGTCGGCGGGCTACGTCGGCATGGCGGCCTCGGACACCAGCGTGAAGACGTTCGGACTGGGCCTGCCCAGCAATCTGACGCTCAACGGCGCGGCCGCGATCACGGCCGCCGGCGAGAAGATCCAGAACGCCCTGAAGGTGATCCGTGACGCCTATCGCGGCCTTGCGCCCGAGGACAAGTCGTCGTCCGCCTCTGGTCCGGTCCCGGCCTATCTGACCAATCAGCTCGCCAACTACCAGGCGGCCCTGGCGCGGCTGACCGGATAACCGGGCGCCGATTTCGCTTGGCGGTTGACGCCTTGGGGCCGTGCGGGGTTATTGAGCCCATCAAGGCCCGACGCCGCGCGAGCTCCGCTTCATGCAACTGCCCAACGACAATCGCGTCATCATAGCCATCGGCGTCGGCCTCGCCGTGCTGGCGGCCGTGGTGCTGGCCCTGATGTTCAGCGGCGGCCGCGAGCCCGCCGCGCCCAAGACCCCCGAAACCGACGAAGGCCCCGGCGCGCTCCAGGTCGATCTGGCCGATGCGCCGTCGCTGGAGCCGACGCGCGAACTGCGCTGCTTCGTCGACGGCCAGTTCATCGGCATGGCGACCCTGGCCGACTGCGCCCAGCGTAACGGCCTGGCCACCGACGCCCTGGATGTCGGTCTGGACGAGAGCGGCAATCTCGCCGCCGCGCCGACCGCCTCCTTCGCCCCGCCGCCGACCGTTCCGACGGCCATCGAGACGGCGGATGGCGACTTCGACAACGCCCCCTTGCCCGAAAAGCCCCAAACCCAGCCTGAGCCGCGCGTCGAGCGGGCGTCCGGCGCGCCCTGCCTGCGCTACACGGGTTCGGACTGGCGCGAACTGGGCCGAATGAGCCTGAGCCAATGCGTCAACGCCCTCTACTCGGGCGTCTGCGTGCGTCCTGGCGACGCCCAGTACGGCCGACATGGCAATCTGACCTTGCGTCTGGTGCCCCGTCGCGTCGAACAGTCCAACGACAACACCAGCTTCCGCATCCTGGCCGACCAGGATCGCAGCTGCCAGTTCCCGAGCCTGAACTGATGATCCGTCCGCTTATGATCGCCGCCGCCCTGGCCCTCCCGGTCCTGGCCGGTTGCAACGGCTCGGTGAAGGCGCCCACCGACACCGGCGTCTGCTACGCCGTCGAGACGCCGGAAGGCGAGCCGACCTTCAACGTCGTCGCCCGTGACCAGGCCCAGATCGAGATGTGCGCCGCGCGCCTCGAGGAGATGCGCCTGCGCTTCCGCGGCCTCGGCTCGACGCGCCAGGAAGTCACCGGCGCCTACCAGGGCCAGTTCATCTTCGTCGATCGTCGGGGGGTGTCGTTCGCGCGCACCTTGACCGGCGCGCGGTTCTTCGCCCTGGCGCGGACCGGGGACGGTCGTCTGGCGGTGCCGGGCGCCATCGAGCGCGAGGCGGGCACCAAACTGGGCACTGTCATCGAGGAACGGCCGGCGCCGACCTTCCCGGGACAGTAGAACAAAGTCGGAACATGTGTTAACGGTTTCGCGGGCCTCGCCCGCGGGCCGGGATTTCAGGCCCCGCTCGCAAAGCGGCCGGGCGCTATTCAGAGAGAGAATTTCATCATGGCGGGCAGCGTCAACAAGGTCATCCTCATCGGTAATCTGGGTCGCGATCCGGAGATCCGTTCCATGCCGAACGGCGACCGCATCGCCAATCTGTCGATCGCCACCTCGGAGCAATGGCGCGACAAGGCCTCGGGCGAGCGCAAGGAAAAGACCGAGTGGCACCGGGTCGTCATCTTCAACGACAACATCGTAAAGGTCGTTGAAAATTATGTAAAAAAAGGCACCACTGTCTACATCGAAGGCGCGCTCCAGACGCGCAAATGGACCGACCAGCAGGGCGTCGAGAAATACTCGACCGAGATCGTGGTCGGCCGCTTCAAAGGCGAACTGACCCTTCTGGGCGGGCGCGGCGACGGCGCGGGCCAGGGCGGCGGCTACGGCGGTTCGGGTGGTCGCTCGAACGACGACGACTACTCGTCGGGCTTCTCCACCGGCGGGGCCAACAAGCCCTCGGGTCCCAAGGAATCCTACGACCTGAACGACGACATTCCGTTCTGACGAAACGCCTGCAAGGACGCCGTCAGTCCCAGACGGCGTCCTTGAAGTGGGCGCGGATCTTTTCGTCGCTAGTCACCAGCTTTGTCCGGTCGGCCATAGCGTTTGCGACGATCAGTCGGTCGAACGGGTCACGCGTCCATCCGATGGTCAGCGACTTTGCGACAATGTCGGACAGGCTGGCTTGTGACTGGATGACAGGGCCGAAACTCTCGGCGATCTCGCTTATCACAGCATCCAGATCGGGTGCATCTACGCGCCCTCGCTCAATTAGCATGTCGATTTCCATTGCGACCAGCGGGCTGATGCAGAGTGATGGACTGCGACTGATGGCGGCGGCGGCGCGCTTCGACAGGCGATGACCCGAGCCGTTGAAGATCCAGACCACGATCTGGGTGTCCAAGTGGATCAAGGCTTGAGAAGGTCCTTGAACTTCTTCTCGGGATCCCACTCCCAGTGGCTGGTGTCTGAGGGATCGTAGTTGGAGTTTTCCGCGCCTTGACGTGGCCCCTTGGCCATCCAACGATCGAACCGCTCTTGGGGAGTCATGTCCGCCGCCGACTTTCCAGCAGTGGCGGGTTTGAGCGTGATGCTCCGACCCCGTCGAGACACGCGCAAGGACTCGCCGGTCCTCTCCACCCGATCCAGGATGTTGAACAGGTCTTTCCTGAGGTCCGTGGCGGTGACTTCGATCATGCGTACATATTCTGCCTCCGATATGTACATGTCAACGGAAACGCCCCGTCACCGACTGTGACGCGCGCCCGTCGCCCAACCGTGCGATAGACCCCGCGTGCCCATGACCTCCGACAAGCCCCACAGCCCGCTGAGCCTAATGGAGATCGGCGCGATCGCTGCGATCGTCATCATCTGGGGCGCCAACAACGCGGCGGCCAAGGTGGCGACCGAGGTCATGCCGCCTCTGCTGGTCGGGACCCTGCGCTTCGCCATCGCCGCGGTCTGTCTGATCCCCTTCGTGCGGCCGCCCTTTCCGAACTGGAAGAGCCTGTTGCTGATCGTGACCCTGGGCGGGCCCATTCACTACGGACTTCTGTACCTGGGTTTCTCGCTGGCCCAGGACGTCAGTCCGGCCGCCGTCGCCTCCCAGTTGTGGATCCCGTTCACAGCCCTGTTCGCCTTCCTCCTGCTCGGCGAACGGCTGTCGATCCACGCGATGATCGGGCTGGCCGTCGCCTTTCTGGGAGTCGTCTGGATGTCGGCGGACCCGCATGCCTTTCATGACTGGCCGGCCATCCTTCTGGTCGCCGCGGCCTCGGCCTTCTGGGCCATCACCACCGTGATCGCACGCCGCACCACCTCCATTCCGCCGCTGAAGATGCAGGGCCTTCTCGCCTTCGTCGCCCTGCCGACCCTGGCCTTCGCCTCGGCCATGTTCGAGACCGGCCAGGTCGAGGCCGTGCGATCCGCCACCCCCCTGATCTGGGTCTGCCTTCTCTGGGCCGGTGTGGTGTCCTCGGTCTTCGCCACCTCCATGGTCTTCTGGCTGGTGCAGAAGCGCGAGGCCGGACGGGTGACGCCCTATTTCCTCGTGACGCCGGTCGTCTCCATGGCCATCGGCTGGGGCTTCATGGGCGATGTCCTGACCGTCCAGATCCTGACCGGCGCGGCCCTGACCATGGGCGGCGTCGCCGTCGTGGCCCTGGCCGAGCGCGGTCTCAGGGCAGGGGCGGCCAAGGCCTGACCCGCTTCAAGTCGCGCGACCCCGCGCGATTGGCGACTAGGAAGCCAGCGCGCCCTCGTTCTGGCGCCGGACCACCTCCGCCGCCTCGTCGTGCATGAAGGGCAGGAAGGCGAAGCGTTCGCCGCGCGTCACCGCCGTCGCCTCGTGCAGCACCGAACAGGAGAAGACGCAGGCCCCGCCCGGCGGCGGGCGATAGGTCCTCGGCCCGAACTCGGGAAATCTCAGGTCGCCGCCCTCGTAGTCGTCGTTCAGATTGATCGAGACCGCGAACCGCCGGTGCTTCGTGGCGGCCGTGGTGTTGTCCCGGTGCGGTCGAAAGAAGCCGCCGGTCTCGGCGTCGTAGCGCGCGACCAGATAGCGTTCGATCCGCGTCGGGGCGAACGCGAAGGCCTTCTCGATCTGCGGCGCCAGTCTTCGCGCCAGCCGCGCCACCACCGCCTGCTTCAGGCCCGCGTCCTCGAGGATGACATCGCTGCGCCGCTTGAAGTCCGGGCTCATCACCAGCCGGGTCTGATCGCCGACCTGACGCATCACCCCCGACGGCTCGCCGCCTTTCTGGCGATAGGCCTCGATCAGCATCTGACAGAACTCGGGCTCGAAGATGCGCGGCGTCATCAACACCGGCGCGTGGGCTTCGAACCCGCCGTGCGAGCGCGGGGGCGGCAGGCCCGCGACCTGATCCGCGATCCATCCGGCCTGGTCCGCGCGTGCGATCGCCATCAGATGCAGCGCCGGGTCGATCAGGAACCAACGGTCCTCCGCTCCCGAGCCATAGAGAGCGGCGACCGCCCCGTCGGCATCGAAAAGGTGCCTCAGGCCGGGGATGCGGTCGCGCCGCGCCTCCCGCTCCGGATCGTCCCCGATCACCACGATGAAGGCGCTGCCCTGTACGTCGTCGAACGCGCCTCCACGCGCCCTCACTACCGCCGCCGCCGCCGCCGTGCTCTCGGACCGGACGAAGGCGACCAACAGGTACCGCCCTGCGGCGCTGTCGAAGGTGAAGCGCGGCGTGCTGACCCCGGGCAGGGTGAATTTCGGAACCGGATCGCCGGGAAGAAGCGCCATCGCCGCACGATGGACGACGGCGCTCCCCTCGATCAAGGGCTTCGGCGCGGTTCTACTGGCCGGTAACCGTGGCCGGCGCCTCGAACACGCCGCAGGCGATGCGGTCACCGGCCCCGCCGATCGGCTGCGAGACATGGTCGTCGCGGTTGGCATGGACCAGGAAGGAGGTCCCGTCTCCGCCCAGCAGGGTCAGCTCTCTCGTCGGCGCATAGACCTCGGCCCGCACCTTGCCGTCGGCGTCGGCGTGGACATTCTGCAGGTCGCCCAGGTCAGGACCGCCTTCAGCGTTCAGCAGGCCATGCTTCAGCTTGTTCGGATCGGCGTGGTTCTCGTGAGCACCGGCCGAGGTGAAGCCCGGGCCCTCGCAGGTCCCCACGGCGTGCAGATGGACGCCGTGCCAGCCCTCGGGCCAGTCCTCGCCCTCGACGGAGAACAGATAGCCGGACGGCCCCTCATAGGCCGCGACGACGCCCAGGTTCACGCGCTCCGGCGACCACAGGGTGGCTACGGCGACGATCGGAGGCGGCGGTGCGGGGGCGGGCGGGGCCGCCGGCGCGGCCGTCTGGGCAATGGCGCAACCGGCGCTCAGCAATGAACCGGCGATCAAGGCGAAGGCGAGGGGCGAGGAACGCATATTCAGTCCTTTCACGGATCGCGTCGCGGCCAGCGTTAACTTTGCCTCCCGACGCCTCGGATGCTAGAAAACCGGACAGCGGATCACGTTCCGATTCCGGCCATCTAAAGCCCAGATTCCTTGACCGACGACAGCTACGACAACGCCGCACCCCCTCCGGTCGGCGGCTCGGACATTTCGACCATCACGATCGAGGACGAGCTGAAGCGCTCCTACCTCGATTACGCCATGAGCGTGATCGTCAGCCGTGCGCTGCCAGACGCCCGTGACGGCCTGAAGCCCGTTCATCGCCGCATCCTCTATTCGATGCACGACCTGAACATGACGCCCGAGCGGTCGTATTCGAAGTGCGCCCGCGTCGTCGGCGACGTTCTGGGCCGCTTCCACCCGCACGGCGACGCCTCGGTCTATATGGCCCTGGTCCGTATGGCCCAGCCCTTCTCTATGGGTCTGATGCTGGTCGACGGTCAGGGCAATTTCGGCTCGGTCGACGGCGATATGCCGGCCTCGATGCGATACACGGAGGCGCGCATGGCGCCGGCGGCCGTGGCTCTGCTCGCCGACATCGACAAGGACACGGTCGATTTCCAGCCGAACTACGACGAGAAGGAGCTGGAGCCGGTCGTCCTGCCGTCTCGCATCCCGAACCTGCTGGTCAACGGCGCGGGCGGCATCGCCGTCGGCATGGCGACCAACATCCCGCCGCATAACCTCGGCGAGGTCGTCGACGCGGCCGTGGCCCTGCTGGACGATCCGAACATCTCCGATGACGCCATCCTGGACATCGTGCCGGGACCGGACTTCCCTACGGGCGGCGAGATCCTGGGTCGCACCGCGCCCCGCAACGCCCTGCGCGAAGGGCGCGGCTCCGTCGTGGTGCGCGGCATCGCCTCGGTCGAGACCATCCGCAAGGACCGCGAAGCCATCGTGGTCACCGAGCTGCCGTTCCAGGTCAACAAACAGACCCTGATCGAACGCATCGCCGAGATGGTCCGCGAGAAACGCCTCGAAGGCATCTCCGACGTCCGCGACGAATCCGACCGTTCGGGCATGCGGATCGTCATCGAGCTGAAGCGCGACGCGTCCGGCGACGTCATCCTGAACCAGCTGTGGCGCTACACCGCCATGCAGTCGTCGTTCGGCGTCAACATGCTGGCCCTGAACCACGGCCGCCCGGAGCAGATGGGCCTCAGGAAACTGCTCGAGGTCTTCCTCGACTTCCGCGAAGAGGTCGTGGTCCGCCGCGTCAAGTTCGAACTGGCCAAGGCCCGCGACCGCGGCCACGTCCTGGTCGGTCTGGCCGTCGCCGTCGCCAACATCGACGAGGTCATCCACATCATCCGCTCCTCGGCCGATCCGGCCGAGGCTCGCGAGCGCCTGCAGGCCAAGGCCTGGCCCGTCGGCGACATGATGGCCCTGGTCGAGCTGATCGCCGACCCACGCACCGTCCTGGTCGAGGGCGACAAGATCAAGCTGACCGACGAACAGGCCCGCGCCATCCTGGGCCTGACGCTCAGCCGGCTGACCGGCCTCGGCCGTGACGACATCTTCGGCGAGGCGAGGGGATTGGCCGACACCATCCAGGGCCATCTGACCATCCTGTCGGACCGAGCCAACATCCTGGCCATCATCCGCGAGGACCTGCTGAAGGTCCGCGAAGAGTTCGCCGTCCCCCGCCGCACCCAGATCGGCGAGGGCGACTACGAGCTGGAAGACGAGGACCTGATCCCGCGCGAGGACATGGTCGTCACCGTGACCCACGGCGGCTACGTCAAGCGCGTGGCGCTGAACGCCTATCGGACCCAGCATCGCGGCGGCAAGGGCAAGTCGGGCATGACGATGAAGGACGAGGACGCCGTCGTCGGCGTCTTCTCCGCCTCGACCCACACGCCGGTGCTGTTCTTCGCCACCAACGGCAAGGCCTACAAGCTCAAGGTCTGGCGCCTGCCGCTGGGCGCCCCGACGTCGCGCGGCAAGGCCTTCGTCAACCTGCTGCCGATCGAGCCGGGCGACTCGATCATGAACGTCCTGCCCCTGCCCGAGGACGAGACGACCTGGGGCGACTACGACATCATGTTCGCCACCCGCTCGGGCGACGTGCGCCGCAACAAGCTCAGCGACTTCGCCACGGTCAACCGCGCCGGCAAGATGGCGATGAAGCTGGAAGACGGCGACCACATGGTCGGCGTGGCGCTCTGCACCGGCGAGGATGACGTTCTTCTGACCACGGCGCTCGGCCGCGCCATCCGCTTCAAGGCCGACGACGTCCGCGTCTTCAAGGGGCGGGACTCCACTGGCGTGCGCGGCGTCCGTCTTCAGGACGGCGACGAGGTCATCTCCATGGCCGTGCTGAGCCGCGTCGACGCAACGCCGGAAGAACGCGCCGCCTACGTCAAGCATGCCAACGCCATGCGTCGCGCCACGGAAGGCGAAGACGACACCGCCGTGGTCGAGACGGACGATGAGGGCGAAGGCTCGGGCGACGCCGCCCTGTCGATCGAACGCATCGCCGAACTGGGCGCGTCGGAGCAGTTCATCCTCACCGTCACCGAGACGGGTTTCGGCAAGCGGTCCTCCGCCTACGAATATCGCCGCACGGGTCGTGGCGGTCAGGGTCTGACGGCTCATGGCCTCGGCGGTCGCGCCGGCACGCGCCTCGCCGCCGCCTTCCCGGTGGAAGAAACCGACGACCTGCTGCTCGTTACCTCCAGCGGCCAGATGATCCGCACCCGCGTGGGCCAGGTCCGGATCGTCGGCCGCTCCTCGCAGGGCGTGACCATCTTCAAAACGGCCGCCGGCGAGAAGGTCGTGTCGGTGGAACGTCTGGCTGACAGCGGCGGTGATGACGCCGCTGAGGTCGAGAACACGAACGGCGACGAGGGTGGCGAGGACTGATCCTTCCTACACCCACAGGGAGAGGGAAGGATGACCGACCTCCTCATCGACGGCCTTCCGCCGACCGACGACGACCTTCGCTATCTGGCCTTGGTCAACTACGGCGCCTACACCTCCTTCCGCGTGGAGGAGGGCGGCGCTCGCGGCCTCGACCTGCATCTGGCCCGCCTGACCGCCAACGCCGTCGAACTGTTCGGCCACGCCCCTGACGAGTCCGACCTCCGCGGCCTCGTGCGCACTGCCCTTGGCGACCGTCGCGACGCCTGGCTCCGCATCAGCCTGTTCTCGCCCGAAATCTGGGCCCGCCTTCCGTCCGCCCGCGTCCAGCCGAAGGTGATGACCGCCGTCTCGCCCCCGCCGCCGCCTTTGGCGACCCGCCTCCGCGTCCAGCTCCAGACCTATGTCCGCGACGCCGCCCATATCAAGCACACGGCGACCTTTCCCCTCATCAGAGCCCGCCGTCTGGCCCAGGACGCGGGCTTCGACGACGCCCTCTTCGCCGACGCCGACGGCCTGATCTCGGAGGGCAGCCTCTGGAACCTCGGCTTCGCCTCCGGCGACACGGTCGTCTGGCCGGAGGCGCCGATGCTCCAAGGCGTGGCCCAGGCCCTGATCTCCAGCGGTCTCTCCGATACCGGCCTGAAACAGCGCAGCGTCCGCATTCACTTCGCCGACCTCGCCGCCTTCGACGCCGCCTTCCTCTGCAACAGCGCCACGCCTGCCTGTCCGATCACCGCCATCGGGGATCGTGTTTTCGCGACCTCGCCCGAGCACATCGACCGCATCGCCGCCGCCTGGGCGTCGAACCCGGTCCAAATCATCTGATCTCCCTCGCCCTAGGCGAAGGTGGTCGGAGCGAAGCGGAGACCGCGTGGGCCGGCAAGGCAGGACCGCACAGACAGGTCGTCGCTTGGTCGCCCGTCCGCCCCACCCCGTCGCTTCGCGACGACCCTCGCCCAAGTGGGAGGGAGAAGACATCGCGAACGACCGCTGCTAATCACACCGCACAGGCGGGGAGAAATCGCTTTGCGCATCGGGCTCTACCCGGGGACTTTCGACCCCGTCACCAATGGCCACATGGACATCATCGGCCGGGCCGTGAAGCTGGTCGACCGGCTGGTCATCGGCGTGGCCCAGAACGACGACAAGGGTCCGCTCTTCTCGACCGCCGAGCGCGTCGAGATGGTCAAGGCCGAGGTCGCCCGCCTGAACGCCGACATCGAGGTCCACCCCTTCTCGACCCTCCTCATGCATTTCGCCGAGAGCTTGGAGGCGAACGTCATCGTGCGCGGCCTGCGCGCTGTGGCCGACTTCGAATACGAGTTCCAGATGACGGCGATGAACCAGCGCCTCAATGACGACATCGAGACCGTGTTCCTGATGGCTGATCCGCGCCACCAGGCGATCGCCTCGCGACTGGTCAAGGAAATCGCCCGGCTGGACGGAAACATCGACAGCTTCGTCAGCCCCGCCGTCGCCGCCGCCGTGCGGAACCGCGTCAAACGCTAGAACCGGACTCTCTCGTTGAAGATCACGCCTCTCGTCCTCGCCGCCGCCCTGTCGGTTCTGGCGCCCGTCGCCTCCGCCCAAAGTGCTGCAAGTCCGGCCGCCGCCGCGGCTCCGGCTGCGTCCGACTGGCGCACCATCGCGCCCCAGAATCTGCTGGTCATCGACACCTCGAAGGGTCGCATCCTGGTCGAGATGGAGCCCCGCGCCGCCCCGCTCCACGTCGAACGCCTGACCACCCTGGCCAACCAGGGCTTTTACGACGGCCTCAAGTTCCACCGCGTCGTCACCGGCTTCATGGCCCAGACGGGCGATCCGCAAGGGACGGGGCAGGGCGGTTCGGACCTGCCCGACCTGGCGCCCGAGTTCGGCTTCCGTCGCGGCCGGGACGCCCAGTTTGCTCCGGTCCAGGGGGGCGCGCCCAACGGCATCGTGGGTCTGGTCGGCTCTCTGCCGGTCGCGACCCAGCCGGACGCCCAGATGATGGTGACGGCGGACTTCAAGGTCGACGCCGTGGGCCTGTTCTGCACGGGCGTGGCGGGCATGGCCCGCGCCGGCGCGCCCAACAGCGCCAACTCCCAGTTCTATCTGATGATGGCCACCAATCCGGTGCTGAACGGCCAGTACACGCCCTGGGGCCGGATCGTGTCGGGGCTCGAGGTCCTCAGCGCCCTGAAGGCCGGTCCCGACGGCGGCGTGATCGTTGATCCCGACACCATGACCCACGTCCGCACTGCCTCGGCGATGCCGGAAGGCGAGCGTCCGACGGTGCGCGTTCTGGACGCCCGCTCGGCCGCCTTCGCGGCCCATGTCGAACAGGTCCGCGCCGCGAGCGGCGCACAGTTCTCGGTCTGCGACGTTCAGCCGGTGGCGGAGGTTTCGGGGGGATGACGATGCGGTTGAAAGCTCTGACGATCGGTCTGGTTCTGGCGGCCGCGCCCGCCGCCCAGGCCCAGGAAACGGCGGCCACCGCCCCGGTCGCCGCTCCGGCCCAGGCCCCGGCCCAGGCCTCTGCGGACTGGCGCACCGTCCCGGCCGACAACCTGATGATCATCGACACCAACCGGGGGCGGATCCTGGTTGAACTGGCGCCCGAGGCCGCGCCGCTGCACGTCGAGCGGATGCGGCTTCTGACCCGCCGTAACTTCTTCGACGGCATCACCTTCCACCGCGTCATCGACGGCTTCATGGCCCAGACCGGCGATCCGCTCGGCAATGGCGAAGGCCAGAGCCCCTATCCCGACATCAAGGGCGAGTTCACCTTCCGGCGCGGGCCGGAGACGCCCTTCACCCCCGTCGCCTCGCCCGCCGGCGCCATGCTGGGCTTCATGAACAGCCTGCCGATCCAGACCCAGCCGACCTCGCTGATGGCCACGACCGGCGATCACAAGGTTCACGGCTGGGGCGCCTATTGTCCGGGCGTCGCCGGCATGGCCCGCGACGACAACCCCGACAGCGCCAACTCCCAATTCTTCCTGATGCGCCAGCCCTATCCGGCGCTGGACAAGCGCTACACCGTCTGGGGCAATGTGGTGTCCGGCCTCGACGTCGTGCGCGCCATCAAGGTGGGCGACGGCGACAACGGCGCGGTCACGGCCGATCCGGATCGCATGATCCGCGTCCGCATCGCCTCGGACCTGCCCGAAGCAGAGCGACCGGTGGTTCAGGTGCTGGACCCGGCATCGGCCGCCTTCCGCACCCTGGCCGACGGCGTGCGCGAGGCGAGGGGCGCCGACTTCTCCATCTGCGACATCGTCCTGCCGGTTCAGGTCTCCGGAGCGCCCGCCCCGGCGCTCTGACCGCGGCCGCGACCACGCCCCCGCCGCCGCTTCTGAGGCTTCCGGGCCTCGCGCATCTGCTGCAGCAAGAGGCCTTCTCGCAGACCCCGGTCGGCGACCCGCACCCGCTCTGAGGGCCAGGCTCGCTGCACGGCGTCCAGGATCGCGGCCCCCGCCAGAACGAGATCGGCCCGGTCCGGCCCGATACAGGCCTCCGCCGCCCGTCCCTTGGGCCCCATGGCCTTCAGCCGATCCGCCGCCGCGTCGCACTCGGCCCGCGTCATCCACAGCCCGTCGACCCGATCCCGTTGATAGCGCCGAAGGTTCAGGTGCACCCCCGCCAGACTGGTGATCGCCCCGGACGTTCCGACCAGATGCCCCCGGTTCGCAGCGAACAGCCGTCGGAACTCCGCATCGTCGAACTGACCCGCCGCCAGGGCCGCGCCCATGTCCGCGACCATCGCCTCGTACCAGTCTTCTCCCGAGCCCTCCGGCTCCGGATGCCGCTCGGCCAGGGTCACGACGCCCAGCGGCGCGGACATCCAGGCCACGGTCTTCATCTCCGTCCCCGACTTCCTCAGCCAGGACAACTCCGTCGAACCCCCGCCGACGTCGATGACCAGCACGGCCTCGGCCCTCGGGTCGAACAAATTCAGGCAGCCTTCGACCGACAGCCGGGCCTCTTCCGCGGGGTCGATGATCCGCAGACGCAGACCCGTGCCCTTGCGCACCCGGTCGATGAATTCCTGACCGTTCTCGGCCTGACGACAGGCCTGGGTCGCCACCGCGCTCAGGCGGACCGAATCGACGCCGCGCCGCACGACCCGCTCGGCGCAAAGCGCCAGGGCGTCATAGGCCCGGTCCATCGCCGCGTCGTCCAGCCGCCCGGTCCGCGACAAACCTTCGCCCAGCCGGACGATGCGGCTGAAGCTGTCGACCACGCGGAAACCGGCTCGCGCCGGACGCGCGATCAGGAGCCGGCAATTGTTGGTCCCCAGATCCAGTGCGCCGAACACGGGCGCGTCGCGACCCGACGCATCCCGATTAGACGCCCGTTGAACCCGGGACCGCTCGTCGCGCCGCCTTGGCGCGCCGTCGGGGTCCGGCATGGGCCGTGCTTTCATGTGGGCGCAACCGAGACGGGCGCCCGTCCTGATCAACCTAGCCTTGGAAGTCCATCCGCGCCAAGCCTGTCTGACACGAAGATGAACGAAACCACGGGCATATTGCTCAGCCTACGGGTCGTATCTTTCCGGCATGACTCGTTCCCACACCGCGAAATTCGGCCTCGGCCAGATCGTGCGTCACCGCGAGGCGTCCTTCCGCGGCGTCATCGTCGACGTCGACGCCGCCTATGCCGGTCCGGACGGAGAGCCCGGACCGGACGACCGCGATCAGCCCTTCTATCGCGTCCTGGCCATGGGCGAGAGCGCCGGCTTCCTGATCTACGCCGCCGAGGACGTGCTGGAGCACGACCCCGACATCGCTCCCCTGTCGGAGGATGAACAGGCGCGCTGGTTCGCCATGGACGGTCTCGGCCACATCGCGCCCCGCGCCCAGCCGATCCACTAGCCCCCGACGCGGCCCGCCTCTAGACTGGCGCTCAAGGAGCCCGTCATGTCTGATTTCGAACACGTCTTTGAATCCCCGCCCGAAGGCGCGGCCGCCGACTGGACGATTTCTCAGAACTGGCGCGCCTATACCGAGGTCGAGCATGACACCTGGGACACGCTCTACGCCCGCCAGATGGAGATCCTGCCCGGCCGCGCCTCCAACGCCTTCATGAAGGGCTTGCAGGCGCTCGACCTCAACACCGGCGGCATCCCCGACTTCGCCATCCTGAACCCGAAGCTGAAGGCCCTGACCGGCTGGACCGTGGTCTGCGTGCCGGGCCTCGTTCCCGACGAGGTCTTCTTCGACCACCTGGCCAACCGCCGCTTCCCTTCGGGCCAGTTCATCCGGAAGCCGGACCAGCTGGACTACCTCCAGGAGCCGGACATCTTCCACGACGTCTTCGGCCACGTCCCGATGCTGACCGACCCCGATTTCGCCGACTACATGCAGGCCTACGGCAAGGGCGGCCAGCGCGCCCAGAGCCTGGGCATGCTCAAGAATCTCGCGCGCCTGTATTGGTACACAGTCGAGTTCGGCCTGATGGACGAGGGCGAGGGCCTGCGCATCTACGGCGCCGGCATCGTCTCCTCGGCGACCGAGAGCGTCTTCTCGCTCGAGGATCCGTCGCCCAACCGCATCGCCTTCGACCTGGAGCGGATCATGCGGACCGACTACCGCATCGACGACTTCCAGCAGGTCTATTTCGTCATCCCCTCGATCGAGGCCCTGAACGACGCCACGCTCGAGGACTTCGGCCCCATCTACGAGCGTCTGAAAGGCGCGTCGGACATCGGCATCGAAACCATCCTGCCCTACGACCGGGTCATCACCCACGGCACCCAGGCCTATGCCCACAAGGGCGGAAGGTTCGCGGCATGACGCGCATCTTGACCCTCGTCCTGATCGCCTGGGTGGGAATCGCTGCCACCGCCTGCACGGAATCCAAGCGCGCCCGCAACGCCGCGACCTGGGGCGACAAGCCCGCCGACATCACCTGCTGGACCTACGGGACCGAGACTTTCTCAGGCCGTTCGACCGGCAAGGTCGAATACAGCGACGAGGGTCGCCTGGCCTTCGTCGATGCCTCGAACGGCCGCTATACCACCGTCGATGGCGAATGCCGCGTGGTCTATCTGAACGAGGGCGACGAGGCAGCTCCGACCGCACCGGCGGCTGCGCCCGCAGCGCCCGCGCCAGCGACCCCCGCCAACTAGAGGGTCTGGTTCCAGATCGGGGCGATCTTGACGAGCGTCAGGACGACCAGCAGTCCCCATTGCAGCCGCCGTGCGCTTGCGAAGATCAGGGCTGCGCAAATCGCGACCGGCGCCAGCGTCATCAGGACTTGGGCCCAGTGCTCGAGCATCAACCGCATCGTCAGACCGTATCCGACCCCCAGGTAGATCCAATGGATCAGATAGGACGCATGGAACAGGGCCATCACGGTCCAGATGTAGCCATGCGACCGCGCGTAGTAGGCCGTCAGATCCCAGCCGCCCGGTTCCGAAAGCTCGCTCTCGTCTGGGAGGCAAGCCGCCGCTGCCAGGAACAGCAGAAACATCTCGATCAGCAGCGTCAGGTAGAACAGGAACCCGCCGGTCCCCGTGAAATCGCGCAGCGACCAGATATTGTACCAAATCCAGACCATGGTGACGGCCGCGAAGGCTGCGGTAGCCATCGCTAGACCATCCCACCGGACACGGCTGCGGTGCTTGATCAGGCGGTGCAGGCTGATGGCGATATCGGCGAGGCCGAGACCGACGATGAGGGACACCAGGCCGATCAGATATTCGAACCGGTCCATCTCAATCCTCTGCGATCAGGCTTCTCGACTTGGTATCCCGCATCAGGACATAGGTGATCAGCGACACCCCGATCATCCCGGTGACGTACCAGAAATACAGGCTCTCGCGCCCGTCCAGCTTGAACCACAGGGCGACGTATTCCGCCGTCCCGCCGAACGCAGCATTGGCGATGGCGTAGGGCAGGGCGACGCCAAGTGCGCGGATATGAGCGGGGAACAACTCGGCCTTCACCACGGCGTTGATCGAGGTGTACCCGCTGACGATCACCAGGGCCAAAAGCGACAGGCCGAACGCCGCCGTCGGATGGGTCGTCACCGCCAGGGTCGACATGATCGGCACGGTCAGCAACAGCCCCAGCACCCCGAACGCGATCATCACCGGCTTCCTGCCGATCCTGTCCGACAGCGCCCCCACCAACGGCTGCAGCAGCATGAAGATGAACAGGGCCGCCGCCGAGATCTCGGTCGCCTGGGCCTTGGAGAAGCCCGAGGTGTTGGTCAGAAATTTCTGCAGATAGGTCGTGTAGGTATAGAAGGCGAGCGTCCCCCCGGCCGTCAGGCCGATGACGATCAGCGCCTCCTTCGGGTGCCTCAGCACCAGCTCCAGCGCGCTGGATTTCGGCGCCGCCCGCGTCTCCTCCGCCTGGAAGGCCCGCGTCTCGTCCAGCCTGCGACGCAGCCAGAAGACGATCACCGCCAGCGCCGCCCCGACGAAGAAGGGAATGCGCCACGCCCATTCCGACAAGGCCGCTTCGCCCAGCGTCCGCTGCAACACGATCAGCAACGCCAGCGCCAGCAGCTGCCCCGAGATCAGCGTCACATACTGGAAGCTGGACCAGAAGCCGCGATGCTTCGCCGTCGCCATTTCCGACAGATAGGTGGCGCTGGATCCGTATTCTCCGCCGACGCTCAACCCCTGCATCATCCGCGCGATGAGGAGCAGGGCAGGGGCCGCGATGCCGATGGTCGCATATCCGGGCGTGCAGGCGATGATCAGCGACCCCGCGCACATCAGGCTGACCGACAGGGTCAGCCCGGCCTTGCGCCCCTTCCGGTCCGCATAGACCCCCATGACCCAGGCCCCCACGGGCCGCATCAGGAAGCCGACCGCGAAGATGGCCGCCGTCGCCAGCAACTGCGCCGTGTCGTCGCCCTCAGGGAAGAAGACCGGCGCGAAATACAGGGTGAAGGCCGCATAGGCGTACCAATCGAACCACTCGACCAGATTGCCGGCCGACCCGCCGATGATGTTCCGCAGGCGGCGGCCCGGGCTCATTGGGGGTGGGGTCATCTCGGCGGTCGCTTCGGTCATGACCTTTGCGTATCAGTCGATGATCGACTTGCCCATGCGGACGAGCGGCACAGGCGCCCCGCCGCGATCGTCCTCGAACCGCTCGATCTCTTGATATCCGGCGGTGAGATACAGCGGCTCCCCGCCCAGGGTCGCCACCAGCTCGACCCGGTCGTAGCCCTCGGCCCGCGCCGCCGCCTCGCAAAGGTCCAGGATCATCCGGCCGATACCGCGTCTGATAAAGTCGGGATGCGTGTACATGGCCCGCACGCGTGCCGCATCGACGCCGGGCGTCAGCGGCTCGGGCGCGCGTCCCGGCGTGTGATCGCCCCCATAGGTCGTAATCCGCCGGCTCCAGCCGCCGCAGGCGGCCGGCGCCCCGTCCGCCTCGACGATGAAATAGGTCCGGTCCGCGATGATCTGGCTGTCCAGCCCCATCAGTACCCGGCTGGCGGCGATCTGCTCGGGCGACAGGAATTTCGCCAGCGGCCCGGAGATGGCGAGGTCCATCAAGGCGACCAGCGCCGGAATGTCGGCTTCGGTGGCGATACGATGCGTCAGCACGGTCATGGCCCTTGGGTATCAGCCCGATCACCCCTTGCCCATGGCGGGATCGCGGCGTTTACGCTATCGCAATCGACCTAAGGTTGTATGAGGTCCGGCTGCACAGGGCGGTCGCAGGATCGCTCCGTGACCGATATCGATCAGACCTTCGCCGCCACCCAGGCTCCTCCCAGCCTGCGGCGCGACGCCGTCTCGGCCTGGTGGCGCACCGGCATGGCCGCGCGTCTGAAGCGCCGCCGCATCGAGATCATGGGCCGTCATCTGGGCGTCGATTTCTTCGACGGCCCCGGCCTGTCGATCATTGATGTAGGCTGCGGTTCGGGCAAGGACTTCATCCGCCCGCTCGCCGGCACGCCCCACCGCCTGACGGGGGTGGATATCGTCGACGTCGACCTGCACCAGCCGAACTTCAACTTCATCCAGTCCGACGCCGCCCGCATCGACGTTCCCGACGGCCTCTACGACCTTGCCGTCAGCTTCGGCGTCCTCGAACACATCGAGCCGATGGAGCATCTGTGCGAGGTCGTCTCCGAAATCCGCCGCATCTCGAAACGGTTCGCAGTGGTCGTCCCCTGCGTCTCCACCCGGCTGGAGCCCCACGTCCTCAAGTTCGGCTGGCCGCTCCAGCCGGTGCGCGAACGCATCGACATCAACTACCTCTCCGACCAGGCCTGGCTGAAGTTCGCAGGCTTCTCGCAGGCCAGGACCCACCGCTTCGACTACGTCCCCGGCCTGATCACCAACCTGATGATCGTGGGCTGAGCCTGATCCAGAAAGGTGTCGGCGGTTCTCCGACAAGATGAGGCTCGAATATCAAGTTCGCTGGAACGGATAGAACCCGGACCCCAGTCCCAGAATGCCGGTCAGCTCATCCAGCGCGCCCCGGCTCTCGTCGATCAGGGCCGGATCGGCCAGGTCCTTCGGCGCCAGGACGTCGCGATACCAGGTCGCCGCCCAGATGCTCAGCGCCCCGTGCAGTTCCTCGGTCAACCGCATCTCCGCATGGGTGGCCGCCAACTCCTCATCCGTCAGCACGACCCGCAGCCTCAGACACGCCGGCCCGCCGCCGTTCCGCATCGACTGGCGCACATCGACATACTCGACCCGCCCGATGGGCCCGTTCGACGCGATCAGTCCCTGCGCCACCGCATGGCTTCGCGCATTGTCCCGGGTCTCCGTCGGACAGATCAGCGTCAGCCGATCCTCGCCCGGCAGGCTGACCAGCATGGAGTTGAACAGATAGCTCGAGATCGCATCAGCCAGCGGCAGGTCCGCCTCCGACACCTCCACGAAAACGGGCTCGAACCCCTTCGCCGCCACCCGGATCGCCGCATGGGTCCCGGCCGTATCCTCGAAAGCCAGCTCATGATGGAACAGGGTGTCCAGCGCGCCCACGCAGACCACGTCGTTGTGGAAGGTCCCGCCGGCGATCGCCGCCCGCGACTGCTGGCTCAGCACCGCCCCCGCCGCCCCATGCCGCCGCGCGATCGCCTCCGACGCCTGCCGCGTCTGCCGGGCCGGGTAGGGGCCGTCCCACGGCTCAAAGGCGTCCCGCCCCCAGACCAGCAGGTTCACCCCCTCCGCCCCATGCTCGGCGCACAGCCGCACATGATTGGCCGCCCCCTCGTCCGCCAGATGCGCCACCGGCCACAGGGCGTCATGCACGGCGAAGCGGGTCGGATCGGGGAACAGCGCATCCAGCGCCCGCTTCGTCTGCCGATGCTCCAGCGACCGATGCAGGTTCGTATGCAGGTTCGCCGGCGTGAAATGCACCCGCCCGTCGGCGCTGTCCGCTGACGGCGTCACGGTCGCCGCATTCGCCGCCCACATCGGCGAGGCCGAACAGGCCGCCGCCGCGAAGGTCGGCGCGTCCTTCCAGGCTTTCTCCAGCACGGCGGCGTCCGAGCCCGTGATCCCCAGCCCCCTCAGGAACGGGATGTCCGGCCGCTCGTGCGGCGGCAGGACGAACTGCGGCAGGCCCAGGTCCGCCAGACGCTTCATCTTGTCGAGGCCCTGCAGCACGGCCGCGCGTGGATTCGACGCCTGCCCCGCGTTCAGGCTCGCCGCCAGATTCCCCGGGCTCAGCCCCGCATAGGAATGCGTCGGCCCGATCAGCCCGTCGGCATTGGCCTCGACGGCGCTCAACGAAGCCCCCGAATTTCGCCCTCGATGTTCTTCACCGCGCCCGCCTCGAAACTGGCGACCGGATAGGCGCAGTAGTCGGCGGCGTACCAGGCGCTCGGCCGGTGGTTGCCGCTGTCGCCCAGCCCCCCGAACGGCATGTCGCCCGCCGCCCCGGTCGTCGGCCGATTGAAGTTCACCACCCCCGCCCGGATCCGCCGGATGAACACGTCCCAGTTCTTCGGATCATCGCTGACCAGCCCCGCCGACAGCCCGTACCGCGTCGCATTGGCCTCTTCGATCGCATCCTCGAACGAGCCCACCCGCGTCACCGACAGGAAGGGCGCGAACATCTCTTCGTCCGGCACGTCGACGCCGGTCACGTCGATGATGGCCGGCTTCACGAAGGCTCCCGGCAGATTCCCTACCGGCCCCGACCCCCGGATCACCCTGGCCCCCCGATCGATCCGCTGCTGCAGCGCCGCCAGCGCCTGCTCCGCCGCCCGCTGCGAGATCAGCGGCCCGCCGTACGGCTCCGGCGTCTGGTCCCAGGCCCCGAAGATCAGCCGGTCCACCAGCGCATCCACCGCCGCCACGATGGCGTCGCCCTGAGCCCCTTCCGGCACGATCAACCGCCGCGCGCACGAACACCGCTGCCCCGTCGTCACGAAGGCCGACTGCACCACGATCCCGGCCACGGCCTCTGCGTCCGCTGCATCCCAGACCACCAGCGGATTGTTGCCGCCCAGCTCCAGCGCCAGGATCACATGCGGATTGTCGGCGAACTTGCGTCGGAAATGCGCGCCTGCCGCGCCCGACCCGGTGAACATCAGCGCATCGATCGGCTGGTCCAGCAGGGCCGCGCCGAGGTCGCGTCCGCCCTGCACCAGGTTGAACACCCCGGCCGGCAGCCCCGCCTCCTCGAAGCATTCCGCCATCAGCTGACCCGTATGCGGCGTCTCCTCCGACGGCTTGAACACGACCGTGTCCCCCGCCAGCAGGGCCGGCACGATATGGCCGTTCGGCAGATGGCCCGGAAAGTTGAACGGTCCCAGCACCGCAGCCACCCCGTGCGGCCGATGCCTCAGCGTCGCCGACCCGAACGCCGTCTCCGCCGTCCGTTCGCCGGTCCGCTCGTCATAGGCGCGGATAGAGATGTCGACCTTGCCCGCCATCGACCCCAGCTCGGCGGTGGTCTCCCACAGCGCCTTGCCGGTCTCGCGGCTGATCGCTTCGGCCATCGCCGGCGCCCGCTCTTTCAAGACGGCCTGATACCGTTTCATTGCCGCGATCCGCTCGGCGCGCGGTCGGTCGGCCCAGTCTGGGAAGGCGGCCCGCGCCGCCTCGACCGCCGCCGCCACCTGCGCTCCCGACGCCTCGTTCCCGCGCCAGACCCGCGCCTCGGTCGCCGGATCGAAGGAGGCGAACCCGTCGCCCCCGCCCTCGACCCAGGCGCCGTTCAGATAGAGTTTGCCGTCGCTCATGACTTCACCCGCACCACATCGCCGTCCCGCACCTTCAGCGCCGCCGCCGTCTCGGGCGACAGATGCACGGTCTCCCCCTCGATCAGCGCCTTGGCCCTGACGGCCCGGAAGGCCTCCACGCTGTCGGTCGAGACCAGCGCCGGCAGCTCCGCCTCGAACTCTTCCGTCACCACGACCTCCAGCCGCCGCGCATCCCGCACTGTCCGGATGTGATCCCGGGGACAGGTCACCGTCGGCCCGGCGTCGAAGATGTCCACCAGCCCGTTCGGCCGGAACCCTTCGCTTTCCAGCAGCGCCATCGCCGCCACCCCTTGCGGATGCACCTTGCCGATCACCGCCCGCGCCGGCTCGGGCAACAGATCGACATAGATCGGATGGCGCGGCGCCAAATCCAGGATGAATTGCTTGTCCGTCGACCCCGTCATCATGTCCGCCTGGTCGAAGGGCATGGGGAAGAATTTGTGCGCCACATGATCCCAGAACGGACAGGCGCCGTCCGGCGTGAACACCCCCCGCAGCTCGGCCAGCACCGTCTCGGCGAAGAGCGCAGGCTCGGCCCCGATCAGCATGTAGCGCGACTGCGACAGCAACCGCCCAGCGCCGCCCTTGCGCCGATCCGCCTTCAGGAACAGCGACCCCACCTCGGTCCATCCAGAGCACTCGTTGACCAGCGTCAGCGTCTGGTGATCCAGCCGGATTCCCAGCGACGGCGACTGCGCCGGATTGTTCGAGATCCGGAACGAGAAGAACGGCCGCTTCAGCCCGACCGTCGCCTTGACGCTGGCGATCCCGTCGACGTCGCCGGTGTCGGTCTCCTCCATCATCAGGGTGAACCAGCGCTCCTGCACGGGCAGGCCGCCGGTGAAGCTGTCGCGGCTGACGTCCAGCCGCTCCGACAACTGGTCCGGATCTTCGGGCAGGCTGGTGAACCCCGGCCCCGACAGGATGGCCAGTTCCAGCAGATGATCGAGGTCGGCGGGGCCGGCGGGACGAACGACGAGCATGCTTACAGGGTCTCCAGACGCAGCCGTTTCAGCCGCTCCGCATCGATCTCGCCCGACGCGATCTTGCACAGCATCAGACAGGACAACGACGCCCGCTCGACGAAGCTGTCGGGCCAGGCGAACTCTTCCGACGAATGGATCAGCCCGCCGCGCACGCCCAGCGTATCGATGTTGGGCAGGCCCGCCGCATGCAGATTGTTGCCCTCGCACACCCCGCCCGACGGGGACCAGGCGATGGCCTGACCCAGCAGCGCGCCGGTCTCCCGCACCGCCTCGAACAGGGCCGTCTGCGACGCATCCATCGGCTTGGGCGCCCGCGTCATCCCGCCGTGCAGGTTCAGGCTCAGCCCCTCGAACGGCGGCGCGGCGACGATCTCCTGGATCGCATCGACGACCCAGGCCGCGCTCTGCGCATCAGGAACCCGCACATTGAAACGCACGACCGCATTGTCGGCCACGACGTTCAGAGGCCCGCCGCCGGCGATGCGCGCCACATTGACCGTCACCCCCTCGCGCCGCCCATTGAGCCCGTGCAGGGCCGCCGCGATCATCGCCGCGCCCGCGACCGCATTCGCCCCCTCGTGGAAGGCCCGGCCCGCATGGGCCGCCTTGCCAGTGACGATCAGGTGGAAATTCCCGCTGCCCTTACGCGCCCCCGCCAGGGTCCCGTCCGCCAGCGCCGGCTCATAGGTCATCCCCACATGCCCGCGCGCGCCGAGTTCGGCCAGCAGCGGCGCCGAGGCCGGCGACCCGATCTCCTCGTCCGGCGAAAGCAGCACGGTCCAGCCGACCCGCTCGCGTTCCGGATGGGTCTCGAACGCCGCCAACGCCCCCAGCATCACCGAAATCCCGCCCTTCATGTCGGCGATCCCCGGCCCGTTCAGGGCCCCGTCGGGCCGCGTCGCCACGCTCTGAAACGCGCTGTCCGCCGAATAGACGGTGTCATAGTGCCCGGTCAGCACGACCTGGATCGGCGCCTCCGGCCGCGCCGTGATCTTCAGCGCATCGGCCCGCGCCTGAGGCTTTACCGCCCCGTCGTCACCGACCGTCGAGAACCCCTGCGTCGGAATGCGCCGGACCTCGGCCGGCAGTGTCGCCGCCTCGGCCTCCAGCAGTCCCAGCATGGTCTGGAGCCCATCCGCATGATCGCTGCCGGAGTTGACGTTCGCCCACCGCACCGCGCGGTCGATCAGATCGGCCTCGCCCCGCCCGACCAGGTCGAGGGCGGCCTGATCCTGTGGGAGAATCCGCATCCCGGGATGTTTAGCCGTGCCGGGCGGAAAGGTGAAGCGGTCACCCTCCCGGCGGGAGAGGGTTGTCTGCGCCATACCCATCAACGGACACCCGAATTCGACCAACGAATTCAACGCCCGGCTCTGATTAAGGCCTTTATCGCAGGCGCCCTGGATTCCTCCGTTACACTGCTCGCATCCCGTCGTTGGGGAAGGCGTCCTGGGCCCAGGACCCGGACGTGCGGCGGGGCCGATCGTAGCGGGTAGTAGTGGAGGGAGCCAACGATTTGGCTCCCGAAGCGAATGTCCGAGGGGCGTGAAACCTCGGAGCCCGGCGGGCCTGAGCCCGCCGCCCGTCGCGGGCCTATCGCCTGAGGGTCCAAAGGACCCGGGACCTGTGCCGACCTTCGCCGAGGCGGAGAGACCGGCCCTCCCGGGGTGTCCGTACACCCGCTGGGGGACGCTCGCGGACCCGGTCGGGGACGGAGCCTCGGCGCGAGCCGAAAAACATTTCATCGGTCCCCGTAACGCGAAAGCAGGGGGCCACCTCGGTTCCGGGCGACCGCCCAGGCTCCGTCGACTTCCCCAACCCGTTCGCAGCGGAGGAGCGATGAGGCGTGTCTGAACATCAGTATCTCCCTCCCCCTCGGGGGAGGGTGGCCGGAGCGGAGCGGAGGTCGGGTGGGGACGGCAAGGCAAGGCTCACGTACAGCCCGTCGCCGCGTGACCCTTTCGCCCCCACCCCCTCGCTGCGCGAGGACCCTCCCCGCCGTGGGGAAGGGAGAAGGATCGAACCGTCGCAGTTGCACACGCCTTCCACCCATGTAAAACTCACTTGTCATCTTGGAGGAACGACACATGAGCTGGCTGAAAGCGATGAACCCCTCGACCCCGATCACGACCGAGGCCGAGGCCGAACGCGCGGCGAAGGCCAGCGCGATCTCGATCATGATCGGCGTCGTCGTCGGCCTGGTCGGCCTGGCCTGGACCTTCGCCAATCCGCAGATCATGCAGGACGCCATGGCCAACGCCGGCGGCGGCGAACTGGGCCAGGCCCAGATGCAGGCCGCCAGTCAGATCGCCATGTACACGGCCGGCTTCATGGTCCTGCTTCAGGTGATCTTCGGCTTCGTCCAGTGGCGCCGTCCGGGCAAGTTCATCGCCATCCTGTTCCTGGTCCTTCTGGCCTACGGGATCGTCTCGACCGCCGCGACGCCGCTTCTGGCCGGCTCCATGCCGAACATGCCGCACATCCCGGCCTGGCAGATCGCCCTGTCGCTGGTGATCATGGTCATCCAGGTCGTGCTTCACGTCACCGGCCTGAAGGGCATCAAGGCGCTGGACCGCATCCAGATGGAGCAGGCGCGCTAGTCGGCATCCTGATCTGACCGATTGGGCCGTCGGTCCTGTGCGCCCGTGCCGGGCACGCGGGATTGGCGGCGCCAGCGGATCGACAAGGTGGCGTCGCCCTGTCCGCCGAACTCGGAGCTGATGGCCAGGTTCCTGCGGACCTGCCACTCCACGTTCACCGCCGCCCCGCCTTCGCCGCCGCCGATGATCTCCAGGTAGACGTCGTCGGTGATGTAGCGCCCGCCGGCCACCGTCAGGGCCGAGGCCTCGCCCCCGAACGACAGCCGGTCCAGGCCGGCCAGTTCGCGCAAGTTTCCGATCACATCGAACCCGCCGCCGCCCGCCAGGGACGCGACGCCCGCCGCCAGCTGAGCCGCCTCGAAAGGCGACAGCTGGGACGCCGAGCGGCCGAACAGCACCTGCGACAGGATCTCGTCCTGGGGCAGGGCAGGGGTCGAGGTCAGCAGGATTTCGGGCCGCGCCGCCGTCCCGGTCACCCGGATCGTCGCCGTCAGGGCCGGATCCTCGCGCACCGCCGACAGGTTCAGCCGGATACGGTTCGGATCGGTCGACAGCGAGACCGAGCCCCGGTCGTCGAAGACGAACCGCTTGCCGGCGAACTCGTAGTCGCCGCGCACCACATTGGCGGTCCCGGTCAGTTGCGGCTGGGCGATCGTGCCCCGGACCCGGGCGTTCACATTGAGGAGGACATTCAGGCCCCGACCCGCGACCTGCACATTGCCGCCCCGCGACCGCAGGCGGATGTCCATGCCGATCTGCGGCCCTCGACTGCGGCTGTTGTCTTCGGCCTCGACCGGATCGCCGCCTGGGCGGTTGATCTCGACGACGTCCATGCCGACGATGCCGCTCGACCCCGGCGGATTGGCCTCGATCCGGGCCTCGTCGATGACGATCTCGCCGGCCAGCTGAATGTTGCCGTCGGCGGCGCGGACCACGGTCAACGGACCCGACGCCCGACCTTCGGCGATGTCGTTGTCGATGATCTTGAAGCGCGTCAGGGCCAGCTCGAAATTCGACCCCGACCCTTCGCGCAGTCCGATCCGGCCGTCGCCCGACACCGTCCCGCCCGACCCGTCGGTGGCGGTGAAGGTCTGGATCAGGGCCGTCGTGTCGTCGAACCGGCTGTTCAACGTCATGTCGTCGAGCGTCAGCCCAACCCCGTTGTCGCGGAACCGTCCGTTCTCCAGGTTCAGCCGCCCGTTGATGAGGGGCGCGGCCAGGGTCCCGCCCAGCGTCGCCGACCCGTCGACCTGTCCGGCCAGGGTCCGCTCGCCGCCGAAGAAGACGTCCCAGATCGGCTGGATCTGGCCCTGCACATCGACCTCGCCCGACATGGGCCGGGTTCGGGCGATGGCCAGCCGCAGCGGCGCGGCCGACGCCTCGACCGGCAGGGTGACATCGGCCGTGGCCCTGACCGCATCGGTCCCGGCCGCATTGGCCTGGATCCGCAGCGTGTCGTTGACCAGGGTCGCGGTGACCGCGCCATCGACCGACAGCCCTCTCGGCGCATCCACGCTGCGCAACTGGGCCAGGTTGACGTTTGCCGACCCCGACAGGTCGTCGCCCGACCCCCGCAGCGAGATGCGGCCGGTGACCCGCCCCCTCAGGTCCGGCGCGATGGAGCCCAGTTCGACGCTGGTCAGGTCGGCCTGGATCACGGCGGCGTCGGAATCCTGACGCACCTCGCCCATCAGCACGCCGCCTCCGACCGACAGGTCCAAACGGGCCACCCGTCCGTCTCCGGCCAGGGCGATCACCGCCGGATTACGGGTGGAGAAGGCGACGTCCCGCACCTTGCCGGCCCCGCTCAGGGTCACGCTCTGGGCCTCGCCCCGGCGCGAGTAGACGCCGGATCCGTCGAACGACACCGGGGTTCCGCCGCCCACATCGGCCTTCACCGTGAACGGCAGCCGGTTCAGCGTGCCGCGGCCGTCCAGCTCAATCGTCCGGATCACGTAGGTCGATCCGGCCAGGCGGATGTTCGAGCCGGTCACATCGACGATGGCCGTGTCGCCCGCCCCCTCCGTCAACCGGATGCGCCCATCCGCCGTCCCTGAGGCCAGGAAGGCGCCCGGTCTGGCGGTGAAGGTCAGGTCGGCGCTCGACGGCGTATTGTTCGCCAACGCCAGTGCTCCCTGCGCCGTCACGCCACCGGCGTTCAGGTCCACATCCGAAAGCCGGATCTGGTTGCCGCCGAGGAAGAAGTTCCCTGCCGCCCGGGCCGGTCCGTAGTTCGACCCGGCGGTCATCACGACCCGCCCGTCCGAGGCGTCGGCGCCCTTGCGGAAGCTCAGCACCAGGTCGGCGTCGGTCAGGGTCAGCGGCCCCGCCTTCACGCTGCCGAAGGCTGCGGTCAGGTCGATACGCGGCTGAGCGAGGGTGCCGGTCAGGGCGCCTTCGCCGGTCATGGCCCCGTCGATGGCCACCGGCCCGACGCCGAAGGGACCGCGGGCGTTCCAGTCCAGGGCCAGCCTCAGACGCCCCTGCGGCTCGATCAGTCCCCGGGCCGAGGCCGTGCCCGCCGCTCCCGTCAGGACGCCCTGCTCGATCGCGATCTTGCCGCCGTCGAGGTTACCCGCGAGCTGCAACCGGGGCGTGGCGCCCAGCAGCCGGTCCAACTCAGCCATGCCGGTGGCCAGCCGTCCGCCTCGCCCGTCGAAGGTCAGGACCCAGGGCGCGCCGCTGCGAGCCGAGGACGCCTGGATCGGTCCGCCGAAGGTCCCACGGGCTCCAGGCCGGATGCGACCCACGTCGGTGATCTCGGCCCGTCCCCGGAAGCCTAGCCCGCCGGTCAGTCCGCGTCCGCCGGAGCCGTTCAGGATCAGGGCCTGACCCTTCACATCGATCTTCCGCAAGAGGATCGCGCCGTCCGTCAGGCGCGACGCCTCGAACGCGAGGCGCGGCGCGGCCCCGAGGAGAGCGCCCACGATGCCCTCGCTCCGACCGCCCGCGACGCTCAGATCGCCCGCCAGCCCGATCCGGCCCCGGTCGGCGGAGATGTCGAGCGGCCCCGCGATCGCTCCGGCGACGTAGCTGGCGAGGTTGGCGTTCGCGATTCGGACGTCGCCGTCCAGCTTCCACCGCGCGGCGTCGCCGGTGAAAACGCCGGCATAGATCGCCGCCCCGCCGCTGGTCGCGCCGACCAGCCGGGTGACCGACCCGGTCGAGACCGACAAGGCCACGCCGTCGGGCGCACTGCGGTCGGTCATGTCGATCAGGCCCTGGGCGGTCGACTGCAGGTTCTCGGACGTCAGCTGCCACGCCATGCCCTGAACGCCTTTGCGGTCGGAGGCCGGGATCGTAGCGAAGCCGAACCGGGCCGTGCGACCGATGCGCTCGACGAACGGCGCGAGTAGATCCGAGCCGCTGAAATCGAAATAGCCCGAGATGCGCGACCCTTCCGGGCCATAGCGACCCCGGACAGTCAGGGGCGTGAACTCGCCCGTCCGCACCACGGCGTTGACGATGTCGCCGTTGACCAGGGCCGAGGCGAAGAAGGGCCGGTCGGGCGAATAGCCAAGTGATCCCGCCAGCGGCCCGCCCTGGGCCTCGCTGGCCCGCAGGTTCAGACGCAGGTCTTCCGGCTTGGCGCCCAGGGTCGCGGCCACCCGCAGGAAGTCGCCGGGCCGATTCAGGCTGTAGGCGCTGACGTTGACGCCCTTGTTCCCGGCGCGGGGGACCAGGGCGTCGCCGGTCAGCCGCCAGCGGCCGTACTCCTTGGAGAAGCCTTCCAGCAGTTCGATGTCGGCGGTGAACCGGTCGATGTCGATGCTGATCGGCATCGGCTGGGGCGGCTTGCCGTCCGGCGGTTCGACCTCGGGGCGGCGGATCAAACGGATCGACTTCGCCGTGATCTCGCTGGCGTGGAACCGGCGCGTGACCAGCGGCCAGTAGCTCCAGTCGACACGGACGTCGCGGGCCTCCAGCCAGACGCCCTTTTCATCGGTGATCGTGACGCGGCGCAGTGTGAAGTCGTCGAACAGATCGCCCTGCAGACCTTCGACATTGATGCGGCCATAGCGGCTGATCTTCTTGCCGGCGACGAAGCTGGTGACCAGTTCGCGCCCTGGTCCGGAGACCAGATACATCCGCCCCCCGAACACCAGAACCAGTGTCAGCACCAGCAGCCCGATAAGGGCGAAGCCGCCGAAGAAGGCCACGGCCTGCAGCCTTGTGGGACGGCGCTTCTCGGCCTTAGCGGGTGTCTCGATCCCGGCGGCGATTTCCTCAGGCGCGATGATCTCGACCGGCTTCTTCTTGCGGACCGACGGCAGTCGCCGGGGGGGCTTGGGGGTCGGATCGGTCAAAACGCCTGGCCGATGCTGACATAGACCTGAAAGTTGGAATCGCCCTCGCGCTTGTCGAGCGGGAAGGCGATGTCGGCGCGGATCGGGCCGAAGGACAGGTTGTACCGGGCCCCGATGCCCACGGCGTAACGCAGGTTGGAGAAGTCCGGCGTCTCGGCGAACCCGATGGCGCCGGCATCGACGAATCCGACCACGCCGAAGCCCTTGCCAAGGTCGTGGCGCACCTCGCCCGAGACCTCGAACAGGGAGATGCCGCCGCGTGGCGTATTGTCAGGCAGGCGTGGGCCGACGCCCTGATACTGGTAGCCGCGCACCGAACCGCCGCCGCCCGAATAGAAGAGGCGATCCGACGGCACGCTGAGCTCGCCACCGCCGATGATCGAGCCCAGCCGCATCCGACCGGCCAAGACCGTGCGGGCGTTGTCTTGCACCGGCATGTAGGCGGTCCCTTGAGCCTCGGCGCGGAGGAACAGGATGGTGTCCTCGCCGGTCACCGCTGTCGGCTGGACATTGACCGTCACCCGCCAGCCGGTGGTCGGGTTCAACGGGTCGTTCGACTGGTCGATATAGGCGCTGCCCCGGCCGGTCAGGATGGCGAGGTCGCGGTCGAAGCTGATCGGCGCCTGGGTGATCGGATCGAACCGGTTCTCGCTGTAGCGGCCCGCGTCGAGACCCAGGCCATAACTGTAGTACGAGGTCTTGCCGATGCGCTGGCGCAGGTCGGCGGACAGGACGCCGGCGGTGCGGATGTAGGCGTCTGTGTCCTCGTTCACAACGGCGGCGGACAGGGCCAGGGTTTCGCCGGGCGTCCGCCAGTGCGGCAGGCTGAGATCGGCGCCGATGCGGCTGTCGATGGTCGCCAGACGGGCCTCGAACCGCAGGGTGTCGGCGCGGCCGAAACGGTTGTACCAGGTCCACAGCCCGTTCACGCCGGACCCGTCGGCGGTCGAGAAGGTGGCGCCCGCTTCAAGGATGCGGCGCGGCCGGTCGGTCAGGGTTACGACGACGGGGCGGTTGCCCTCGGGCGTCGTCTGGTCCGCCGGCGTCAGAGCCACGGCGACGCCGTCGTAGACGCCGGTCTCCAGCAGCCGCCGTTCCAACTCGGCCACCTGTTCGGGATCGTAGCGCTGGCCCTTATGCCAGGGCGCGAGACCCATGACCCACTGCGGATTGGTCGGGCCGCGCGTCTCGACGTGGACCCCGTCCAGGCGGACCAGAGGGCCGGAGTTGATATTGAAGGTTGGGGCGACGGTCAGGGCGGCGTGATCGACGACGACCCGACGCGGCTGAGTCACGGCGTCGGGATAGCCTTCCCGCGCCAGGCTGGCGATGATCCGGCCCTCGCCGGCGATGACATCGGCCGCGCGTCCGGGATCGCCGGGCTCAAGCTTGAGTTCGGCCTGGGCGGTGCGGATGACGTCGGGTTCCGGTTCCGGCGCGACCCACTGGATCGTCGGGGCCGTGAGGACGAAGCGAGGCCCGGGCGTGATCTCGACGATGGCGACAGGGTTCTCATCGCCCTCGACGATATCGGTCAGGATCGGCTGGTAGTAGCCCTCCGACCGCAACAGGGCTTCAGCCGAGGTCACGGCGGCGCGGGCGCGTCTGCGGGCGTCGAAACCGTTGGTCGGTGGCCCGTCCGTCTCGCCGATGGCTCTGACGAGGGCCGTGCGCAGGTCGGCGTCGAGGTCGCCCCGGATTTGGGCGCGCGGGTCCGCCGAGGCAGCACTCGCCGCGCCGACGGCGAGGGCCGCCGCGGCGAGCGCGGGCGGGATGCGGTGGAAGGGAATGAGCCTCGACGTCAATATTCAACCCTGATCGGCGATACGGTCCCGGCTGGACCGGGCTCGCCTGAGGCCCCCCTCAAACAGCGAATCGGGACGGCCTTGCGGCCGCGTCTCAGTAGAACAGGGTTTCGCTTTCGGGCTGAACCGTCTGTTCGGACGACCGATTCTCGGGCGGCAGCGTGTTGGCCGGCGGCGTGTCCGTGGGGGCTGCGGTGTCGGCGGCTGGAACGCCCTGATCGGCGGCGGCGGGCGCGACGGGCTCTTCCATCGGCGGCGGCGCGGTTTCGACTTGCTGCTGATCAGGCTCCTCGCAGCCGGCGACGGCCATGGCCATGGCCAGGGCCGCGGCGCCGAGGGCCGCCAGTACGATCGAACGCTTCATTTCAGGTCTCCCCCGGAGTGCGGCGGCGAAACGCGCCGTGGACAGGCCTGTTCCATAGCCGGTCACATCTCACCGGTCACGTCATCACAGCGTTCTAGCAACCAATCCTTCGTCTATTGCCGCGACAATCCGTCCAACGGGAGGGCTCACGAATGACGGCGAACGGCTACGCCATGATCGCCCAGGTGCGGTTTCGCGAACTAAAGACGCGGATCGGCCTGGCGGCGTTCATCGCCGTGACGACCTGGTTTCTGACGCACACAGTCTGGCCGGCTGTCTGGTTCGGCGCCGTCGTGGCCACCCAGGCCCTGGACTGGATCGCGTTCGGGCCCCTGCGCCGGCAGCCCGAAGTCGCACCCTCGACCGCCTACAAGGCCGTCCTGTGCGCCACAGCCTCGATCAATGTGATCGTCTATTCCGCAATCGCCGCCTATCTTTGGACGGCGGGCGGCGACGCCGGCCGGCTGTTCGCCATCATCCAGGTGGCCGGCGGCCTGCTGCATGTCAGCCTGCACATGCATCACGTCCGGCCGCTGCTGTTCGCGGCGGTGGTTCCGCACAGCCTCTATTTCCTCGGCATGCCCATCGTCGGAGCGATCGTGGACGGCAAACCGCAGGAGATGCTGATCGCGGTCGGCGGCGTGCTCTACATGATGCACCTGATCGTGGCCGTGCGTCAGAGCTCGATGACCACCAAGGCCTTGCAGGCCGCCAATGCCGAGGCCCTGGCGGAGCGTGAGAAGGCCGAGATCGCCAGCGCGGCCAAGTCGGAGTTCCTGGCCGTCATCAGCCACGAGATCCGCACCCCCATGAACGCCGTCATCTCGGCAGCCAACCTGCTGCGGCGAACGCGACTGGACCGGGAGCAGCGCGAGCACGTCTCGATGCTGCTGGACGGCGGCGACGTTCTCGTCAGCCTGCTCAACGATGTGCTGGACCTGTCGAAGATCGAGGCCGGCAAGATGCAGCTTGAATCCTCGGTCATGGACCTGCGCGAAAAGCTGGGATCGCTGGGCCGGCTGTGGGAGCCCAAGGCGGCCGCCAACGGGGTCCGCCTGAAGATAGAGATCGACCCGGGCGTGCCTGACTGCGTCCGGACCGACCCGCTGCGGTTGCAGCAGATGCTGTTCAATCTGCTGTCCAATGCAGTGAAGTTCACCGACGACGGATCGATCACGGTCTCGGTGGATTGGCGGGCGGAAGACCGGCGCCTGATCATGGCGGTCAGCGACACCGGGGTGGGCATTCCGGCCGACCGGCTGGCCCGCATCTTCGACAGCTTCGAACAGGTCGACGCGGGGACCACGCGGAAATACGGCGGCACGGGCCTGGGGCTGGCGATCAGCCGACGTCTGGCCGAGATCATGGGCGGCCGCCTGACCGCCGAGAGCGTCGTCGGCGAGGGGTCGACCTTCGTGCTGAGCCTTCCGATGGAGCCGGTGGCCAAGCCCGCGGCGGAGACGCGGCGTCGTTCGGTCCAGCAGGCCGGCCTGGAGGGCAAGGTCATCCTGGCCGCCGACGACCACGCCGTGAACCGCCGCATCCTGTCGCTGCTGCTGGAGCCGCACGGCTGCGAAATCATTCTGGTCGAGAACGGGGCCGAGGCCGTCGAGGCGGCGAAGAGCCAGCGGTTCGACGCCATCCTGATGGACATGCAGATGCCGGTCATGGACGGGCTGGAGGCTTCGGCGCAGATCCGGGCCGGCGGACTCAACCGGAAGACGCCGCTCATCGCCCTGACCGCCAACGCCATGGATGTGCACCGGGCGGCGTGGGACGCGACGGGGGTTCACGCCTTCCTGACCAAGCCGATCGATCCGGTCCTCTTGGCCGCGACCCTGGCCGAAGCCTGCGCCCAGCCCGTCGAGGACGAGGCGGCGCGGGTGGCCTAACCCCAGCGCGTCAGGGCTTCGTCGAGCGACAGCGATCCCGCCGGTTCGATCGGGGCGACCTGGCCGTCGAAGCGTGGCGCGGGCCTGGGCTGGAGCGGCGATCCGGCGAGGGTGCCGCGATCCCGGTTGTGCGGATGGTCGGCGGCCTCGGCGAAGCTCAGGACCGGGGTGACGCAGGCTTCGGTCCCGGCGAAATGGGCGGCCCAGTCGTCGCGGGTTCGGCTGGCGAAGAGGGCGGCGAATTTCGACTCCAGCACCGGCCACTGGCTGACCGGCATCTGGGGCGCTTCGACCGGATCGAGGCCGAGACCGGCGAGGAGGGCGGCGTAGAAGCGGGGCTCCAGGGCGCCGACGGCGACGAACTTCCCGTCCGAACAGGCGTAGCAGCGATAGAAGGGCGCGGCCCCGTCCAGCAGGTTCGAGCCGCGCTCGCCCCAGTGGCCGCCGGCCGCCATCGAGAAGAAGAGGGCGGACAGGAGCGCCGCGCCGTCGGTCATGGCGGCGTCGACGACGCGGCCCTTGCCGGTGGTGCGGGCCTCGATCACCCCGGCGAGGACGCCCGCGACCAGCAGCATGGCCCCGGCGCCGTAGTCGCCGACGAGGTTCAGCGGCGGGACGGGCGGACGACCGGCCTCGCCCATGGCGTGGAGCGCCCCGGTCAGGCCGATGTAGTTGATGTCGTGGCCGACGGTCTGGGACAGAGGCCCGGTCTGGCCCCAACCGGTGACCCGGCCGAAGACCAGTTTCGGATTGCGGGCGGCGCAATCTTCGGGGCCGAGACCCAGCCGCTCCAGCACGCCGGGGCGAAAGCCTTCGATGACGGCGTCGGCGGTCGCGATCAGGTCGAGGACGCGGTCGCGGTCCTCGGGCGATTTCAGATCGACCACCACGGCGTTGCGGGCCCTGTGCATCACGTCGTTGCCGACGTCGCCGAAGGCGCCGGCCGCGGCGCGGCTGAGACGCAGCACATCGGCCCCCAGATCGGCCAGGACCATGCCGGCGAAGGTCACGGGACCCAGGCCGTCGAACTCGATGATACGCACGCCGGAAAGAGGTTTCATGGGGGCTTGCTAGCGCCCGTCGCGGCCTTGGTCGAGTTCACCCGAGGGAAGGTCTCGCGCCGACAGGAGCGGGAAAACGATGGTACGTCCTCTCGGGCTCGAACCGAGGACCCTCTGATTAAAAGTCAGATGCTCTAACCAACTGAGCTAAGGACGCACATCGCTGTCGCAAACGGCTGGGCCGTTTCGCGGTTGCGCCTTCTGGTTCATCGGACCGTTCGGGTCAAGGGCTGCGGAGCGCCTTCCTTTCCTGATCTTGCGGTTTCGCTTCGTGGACTCCCGAGGAAGCCCCGGTATGGTGCCGCATCATCGAGAGGGGACGGGCATGCGGAACATCGGGATCATGGCGGCTTCGGTCGCGGTCATCGGGCTGACGGCCTGCACCCAGCCTGAGGGCGGTACGACCGCCGCACCGGTCACGGCGGCCCTGGCAGGGCCGCAACCCAGCGAGACGATGGCCCAGACCTTCAGGGGCTGCACCTGGGGCGAGGTGACGGGCGGGGGCCTGTCGGTTTGGAGCTATGACTGCCCCGCCGCCTCGGGCGATTTCCGAATGGCGTATGACGCCAACCTTCCCGGCTTCGTCATGACCGGAAACTCGGATGGAGAAGCCTGGCGGAATGCGGCGATCGTGATCTTCAAGAAGGCCGCCGAGGCGCCGATCGATTCCATCCTGGCCGAGGTCCGGGCCAAGTCGCCGGGACCGCATTCGGCGACCTGCGTGCTTTCCACCATCCCGAGCCCCGAGGGCGATGTCGCAGGCTTCGAGCCGACCGGATCGGTGAAGACCCAGTGGGACGCCTTCGCATCCGGCGCGGAGGGCGCCGAGCCGATGGATGCGCCGTGTGGCGACATGGGTCCGCAGATGTCGGGCGACCGGGGCTTCCGCGTGCTGGCCGACGATCCGACGACGGTGGTGTTCATCGAGTACGGCAGCGAGATTCAGCCGTTCGATCCCGCGACGGTCCGCAAGGCCGGCTGAGGCGCGTTTCAGGTGGTGTTGCGTGGCGTACTGATCCTTTCGTGTCTAGCCCTCGTGGGCGGCTGTTCGGCTGCCCGGCAGGTGGGCGCGGGGCTCGGCGATGCGGCGACGCAGCCGCTGGTCGATCTGAATGTGCGACGGGACCAGATCCCGACGGTGCTGTTGCAGGCCCAGGCCAATCCGTACGACCGGAGGAATCTGAACCAGTGCACGACCATCGGGGCCGAGGTGGCCCGTCTGGACGAGGCGCTGGGGCCGGACCGGGACGAGCCGCCGGCGCCGAACAGCCCGACACTGAATGAACGGGCCCAGGAGGCGATCGCCGAGGCCATGCTGGATGCGATCCGGGACGCGGCGACAGACTTCATTCCCTATCGCAGCTGGGTGCGGCGACTGACGGGGGCGCAGGCGCGGTCGAAGACGGTGCAGGACGCGGTCGAGGCGGGGCGGTTGCGGCGAGCCTTTCTGAAGGGGCTGGGGATGCGGGCGAACTGTGCGCCGCCGGCGTCTCCGGCGTGGTTCCGACCGACGGGGAGGTCGCAGAGCTAGCGGCGGGGAAAAGTGCATCACGGCGAGCACGGCGGCGGTACGGAGGACACGGCGGGACCGAGCGGACGGCGAGAGCATCGATCACGGCACTCAGCGGCAGGGCGGATCGCGGCTGCGCCGCATGGAAGTCGGGCAACGCGTCCGGCCTTAAGCTCGGGTCGCTCCGAGGGTAGGCGAGCTTTCCGTTTGCTCGGTCTCTCCGTGCCCTCCGTGTCGTCGCTGTGCTCGCCGTGATGATCAGCTTCGGGCGTCAGTTGGACGTGTGGCGGGCGTGGAAGTCGCGGCGGAATTGTTCGAAGCGGCCGTGGGCGATGGCGTCGCGCATGGCGGCGGTCAGGGCCTGGAAGAAGGCGATGTTGTGCCAGCTGAGCAGGATCTTGCCGAGGATTTCGTCGGCCCGGATCAGATGATGCAGATACGCCTTTGAATAGGTCGAGGATGGGCCTTCGATGGCCGGATCGAGCGGGTCCTGGTCCTCGGCGAAGCGGGCGTTCTTGAGGTTGATGGGGCCGTCCCAGGTCCAGGCCTGGCCGTGGCGGCCGGCCCGTGTGGGCAGGACACAGTCGAACATGTCGACGCCGCGATAGACCGCCTCGACCAGGTCGATCGGCTTGCCGACCCCCATCAGATAGCGGGGACGGTCGGCGGGCAGCATTTCGGGAGCGTAGTCCAGCACCTCGCACATGGCCTGATGGCCCTCGCCCACGGCCAGGCCGCCGATGGCGTAGCCGTCGAAGCCGATCTCCTGAAGCTGTTCGGACGACTGGCGGCGCAGGTCCTCGAAGGTCGAGCCCTGCTGGATGCCGAACAGGGCCTGGGTCTCGCGGGTCCCGAAGGCGGCCTTAGAGCGGGCCCCCCAGCGGATGGAGAGGTCCATGGCCTTCTTCGCCGCGTCCTTTTCGGCCGGATAAGCGACGCACTGGTCGAGCTGCATCGAGATGTCGGCGCCGATGCGATCGGCCTGGATCTGGATCGAACGCTCGGGCGACAGGACGTGCTTGGAGCCGTCGATGTGGCTGGAGAAGGTGACGGCCTCTTCCTTAACCTTGGAGATGCCGGCCAGGGACATGACCTGGAAGCCGCCCGAGTCGGTCAGGATGGGTTTGTCCCAGCCCATGAACTTGTGAAGGCCGCCCAGCGTCTCCATCCGCTCCGGGCCCGGGCGCAGCATCAGGTGGTAGGTGTTGCCCAGGATGATGTCGGCGCCGGTTTGTTTGACCTGATCCACCGTCATCGCCTTGACCGTGGCGGCGGTGCCGACGGGCATGAAGGCGGGGGTGCGGATGTCGCCGCGCGGGGTCTTCAGGACGCCGGTGCGGGCGCGGCCTTCGGTGGCGTGGATGTCGAACGGGAAGGGCAAGGGCGGGGTCTCGGAAAGGGGAGGGCGGCCTATAGGCCCGCGGGCCCGTCGTGGCCAGACATGGGGGCACGCTCCTCCGCTGCGAACGGGTTGGGGAAGTCGACGGAGCCTGGGCGGTCGCCCGGAACCAGGTGGCCCCCTGCTTTCGCGTTACGGGGACCGATGAAATGTTTTTCGGCTCGCGCCGAGGCTCCGTCCCCGACCGGGTCCGCGAGCGTCGCCCAGCGGGTGTACGGACACCCCGGGAGGGCCGGTCTCTCCGCCTCGGCGAAGGTCGGCACAGGTCCCGGGTCCTTTGGACCCTCAGGCGATAGGCCCGCGACGGGCGGCGGGCTCAGGCCCGCCGGGCTCCGAGGTTTCACGCCCCTCGGACAACCCCGCTACGATCGGCCCCGCCGCACGTCCGGGTCCTGGGCCCAGGACGCCTTCCCCAACGACGGGATGCGAGTAGTGTAACGGAGGAATCCAGGGCGCCTGCGATAATGGGCTTAATCGGAGCCGGGCGTTGAATTCGTTGGGCGAATTCGGGTGTCCATTGATGGGTATCGACCAAAATCGCCCCGTGCACCCCAGCAATGGCTGAGGTCCAGGTCGCGGCTTGAGGCGGCTGGGATGGTCGCAACGGTGGAATCCTCCCTCCGGACCCCTGCCTTCGCTGGGGTGCACGGAGAGGGCGGCGGACGCCCCGCAGGCCCTCTCCGACACGGGGAGAGGGATTTCGAGGGATGCCTCGAAATCGTCGGCCACCCACTCTATATGCGCGCGATGACGCTCATTGAGCCCCACTGCGCGATCCCGGACATCGCCCCCCTGTCGTCTCCGGCCGAGCTGGATGCGGCGGTGGAAAGCGCGCGGCTGGCGGTCGGGCTGCCGGTCGGATCGCGAGTGGTCGCGGCGATGTCGGGCGGGGTGGACTCTACCGTGGTGGCGGCCTTGCTGCACAAGGCCGGGTACGATGTCGTCGGCGTGACGCTGCAGCTCTACGACCACGGGGCGGCGCTGAAGAAGAAGGGCGCCTGCTGCGCGGGGCAGGACATCCACGACGCGCGGCTGGCCGCCGAGATGTTGGGCATTCCGCACTATGTCCTCGATTACGAGAGCCGGTTCCGGGACGCGGTGATCGACCAGTTCGCCGACAGCTATCTGAAGGGTCAGACGCCGGTTCCTTGCATCCGCTGCAATCAGACGGTGAAGTTCCGCGACCTGCTGGATGTGGCGCGCGACCTGGGCGCCGCGGCCATGGCGACGGGCCACTATGTCGGCCGCGCCGTGGGCGACGACGGCCGGGCGCAGATGAGAAAGGCCATCGATCCGTCGCGCGACCAGTCCTATTTCCTGTTCGCCACGACGCGCGATCAGCTTGACTATCTGCGCTTCCCGCTGGCGGGGCTGGAGAAGCCGGCGGTGCGGGGCATGGCCCAGTCGCTGGGTCTGAGAATCGCGACCAAGCCCGACAGCCAGGACATCTGTTTCGTGCCCTCCGGCGACTATCGCACCCTGATCGACCGGCTGCGGCCGCAGGGACGCGAGGCGGGCGAGATCGTGCACATGGACGGGCGGGTGCTGGGTCAGCATGCCGGCATCACCGACTACACCATCGGCCAGCGCCGGGGGCTGAACGTCGCGGTGGGCGAGCCGCTGTTCGTGACGAAGCTGGACCCCGACAATCGCCGCGTGATCGTGGGGCCGCGCGAGGCCCTGCTGACCGCGTCGCTGACGCTGGACGAGACCAACTGGCTGGGCGACGAGGCCTCGATCCAGACGGCGGCGCAAGCCGGGGCGCCGGTGCTGGCGCGGGTGCGGTCGACGCGGCCGCCGTCACTGGCGCGTCTGGCGATGGCGGACGGCGTCGTGTCGGTGGTGTTCGCGGAAGGCGAGGAGGGCGTGGCGCCGGGTCAGGCGTGCGCGCTGTACGATCCCGCCGATCCGGATCGCCTGCTGGGCGGAGGCTTCATCGCCACGACGACGGCGGTCGCCCTTGTCTGACCATCTGCACGCCCGGTCGGGCCTGCCTCAGGACTACCGCTATCTGGTTCAGGCGCTGCCGCGCGAGCGGTGGCACGGGGCGGAAGTGGCGGCCATGGCGCGGTTCTGGCTGCAGATGCACTCCGGGTTCCGACGCGAGGTCGCGGCGATGGATGCGCTGACCGGTCAGTGGCGTTCGGGCGGACTGGCCTTGCCGGACCTGCACCGTCGCCTGATCCCGACGCTGCAGCAGTTCCTCCAGCACCTGGACGGGCACCACAATATCGAAACCCACCACTATTTCCCGACCATGCGTCAGGTGGAGCCGAGGATCGGGGCGGGGATCGACCTGCTGGACCGGGATCATGACGTTATCCACGGGCATCTTGACGCCCTGTTCCAGACGGGGTTGGCCTTCCATCAGGGCGTGGCGGGGAATGGGCCCGGCGCGGCGGATGCGGCGTCGCGGCTGGCCGATGCGCTGGATGCGGCGGGACCTGCGCTGGGGCGGCACCTGGAGGACGAGGAAGACATCGTCGTGCCCCTGATCACGCGGCACGCGGATGTGTTCAAAGGCTGAGGCCTAGACGGGCGACATCGGTCCGCGCATGGCCCGGCCGCCGTCGTGTGAGCGTTCGGCCAGGATGTAGCCGTGCTCGGCCATCACGGCGGGCTGGTCGGCGAGCCGGGTGGTCATGAAGGCGAGGGCGACCGCGTTCAGCCGCTTCATCGGGGTGTCGGTCTCGACCCGGTTCAGCCAGACGGCCAGCTTCGGCCAGCGGGCGGCGTCGATCTCGGTCCCGACGACGCGGGCGTTGAGGAAGGCGGGGGCGAGGCTGAAATCGGCCAGGCCCGGCGAGGCGCCGAACAGGTAGCCCTCGGTCGGCATCAGCGTCTCGAGGTAGTCGAAGGTCTCGGGGATCTCGACGGCCTTGGCGTGCTCGACGGCGTCGCGGTCCATCGGCTCCTTGAGGATGCGGGGCTTGATGGCGATCTGGAAGAACAGCTTCCAGCCGAGGACGTCGAACAGGCGGGTGTCGGCGTATTCCTCGATCCAGCGGGCGCGGGCGCGGTCCTTGGGATCGGCGGGCAGGATGGACGGTTGGGGCCGGGTGTCCTCGATATACTGGGCGATGATCGAGCTGTCGCAGAGGGTGACGCCGTCCTCGATCCAGACGGGGATGCGGCGCAGGGGGCTGATGGCCGAAAAGGCGTCGTCGCCGCGGAAGGGGGTGATCGGGTCGATGGCGACCTCGATCCCTTTCATCGCGCAGATCGCCAGGATCTTGCGGACGTAGGGCGAGACCGGATTGCCGATGACGGTGACCGGCGGGGTGGTCACGCGGCCTCTTCGGAAGCGGCTTCCTTGGGCAGGATCTCGGCGACGGTCGGGCGGTTCTTGTGGAAATGGATCTCGGTGTCGCGGCGCTTCACGATCTCGCCGCAGCAGGAGCAGGCGACGCGAGGCTTGAGCTCGGCGCCGCAGGTCTTGTGGGTGAAGGTGACGCCGGAATCGGCGTCGCCGTACAGATGCTGAGAGCCCCAGCCGTGCATGACGATCAGGACGTCGGACAGGGCGCGGCCCTTGGCGGTCAGGACGTATTCGTTGCGGGGCGGGCGTTCGGAGTAGAGCATGGGCTCCAGCACGCCGTGCTGGACCAGGGTCTTCAGACGGGCGGCCAGGACGTTGCGGGCGACGCCCAGCCGCTCCTGCCACTGTTCGAAGCGCTTCACGCCTTGAAAGGCGTCGCGGATGACCAGCAGCGTCCACGGATCGCCGATGACCTCGAGCGTCGCGGCGATGGAGCAACTTTGTTTGGAGTAGTCGGCTGTGCGTCCCATGGTGTGAAAGTGACCTTGCGTCAGCAGTTTGGCAAGAGGGTTGCCAAAAGGAACGCAGTCAGTCAGTCTTGTTTGGCTACGGACAAGGCGAGCAGCCCTCGCGGCGTTCCTGCATTCCCAGACTTTGCGGGCGGGGGCGGCGCTTCCGCCCGTTTCTTTGAAGTGTCAGAAGACCCGGCATGATCGAACAGACCATCGAACAGGCGCTGACGCTGACGCCGGGCCGGAACGGCGAGCTGATCGCGGACCTGCACGGGGATTTTTCCAACGGGCCGCTGAACGCGCCGCCGGAGCGGGGCTTTCCGTTCGGCGGGCTGATCGCGGCGCTGAGCGCGTCGGCGATGCAGCAGGGGCTGGAGATCACGGCGCCGCTGCGGAGCCTGTCGGTGCAGTATATGGCGGCCGCCCGGTTCGGGCAGACGCTGGCCTTTCGGCCCCGGATGCTGCGCGGCGGGCGCGGGGCGAGTTTCGCCCAAGTCGATGTGATCCAGGGCGACCGGCTGACCAGCCACGCCAGCGCGACCTTCGGCGATGATGCGACGGGGCCGGCGATGACGCCCCTGATCGCGACGCCGCCTCTGGCGGTGCTGGAGACCGGGCGGAACATGGAGGGGCCGCTGGCGCCGCGGTTCAGCCAGCATGTCGATTATCGGTTCGACGCGGACGGGCCCTACATCCTGAAGCCCGTCGAGGGACGGGCGGCGATGGAGCGGTGCTGGATGAAGATCCGGGGCGACCGGCCGCTGGACGCGATCGGGCTGAGCTATCTGCTGGATGCGCTGTATCCGCCGGTGTGGACCGCGCTGGAGCGGGCGATGGGGATGGCCACGGTCGATCTGCGCTACGACATCCTGACCGATCCGACGCCGGAGCTGTGCCCGGACGGCTGGGCCTTCTTCGAGTTCCGGATGCTGGATTTCGGGGCCGGCTGGACTGTGGACGAGGCGACGGTCTGGGGCGCGGACGGCACGCCGTTGGCCTTGGCGCGCCAACGCAGAAAGCTGGCGCCGGTGCGGCCAGAGCGCGCTCCGCGATAGCCCAAACAACAACGGCCGCTCCTGCGAAGGAGCGGCCGTCGTCTGCGTCTCGGGAGGGGAGACTTAGGAGCGGTAGTTCTGGATGCGCGTGGTGCGCAGGCCCTGCATGCCCCATTTGTCGATCGCCTTCTGCCAGGCCAGGAACTCCTCGGCCGTCAGACGGTAGCGCAGCAGCGCGTCGTCCAGGCTGAGCAGGCCGCCGCGAACGGCCGCGACCACCTCGGCCTTGCGGCGGATGACCCAGCGGTCGGTGTTTTCGGGCGGCAGGTCGCGCATCGTCAGGGGCGTGCCCGTCGGACCGACGACATATTGTTCGCCCTGCTTGTTCACTCGACGTTCTTGCAACATGGGCTTTTGCCTCATTCACCACCACCAATTGATCGTGAATGTAACGAGGCGCCGCTAAAGCCGAGTTTAGCGTCGTGGTGTACGAATGGATAAAATCCGCTCCGTCCCCGAACGCCGCTTCGGCGAGTTGTTGGGTAAGTCTTCATCTAGTTGAACGCCGCGTTACCTGAGGATCAGCGTTTGATGCTGATGAGTTCGGCCAACATCTCATCTGCAGTGGTGATGATCTTGGACGAGGCGGAATAGGCGCGCTGGGTCGTGATCAGGCCGGTGAACTCCATCGACAGGTCGACCGTGGAGGCCTCCAGCTGGGAGGCGCCGATGAGGCCCGCCCCGCCGCCGCCGGGAGCCTTGAGGTTGTAGGTGCCGGAGCCCTGGCTGACGCGATAGGCATTGGCGTTGGCCACCGTCAGGCTGTCAGGGCTGACGAAGGTGGCCAGGGCCACCTGGGCGACGCGGCGGGTGACGCCGTTGTCGAAGTTGGCCGTGACATAGCCTTCCTCGTCGATCTTGATGTCCGACAGATTACCGAAGGCCGTGCCATTGGTCGTGACGGCCTGGACGATGGAGTCCGAGTCGTACTGGGTCAGGCCGCCGGCCGAGGCCGAGAGATCGAAGGTGATCGTCTGGTCGTCGATGCCGAGGCTGTCGCGCCACTGCGGAGCGGCGGCGGTGCCGACCGAGGCGGGGTTCGAGGCGCCCAGGGTGATGGAGGCCGCCGAGGGGTCCGCAAACAGCATGGAGCCCGGGGTAGCGACTTCGCGCGCCTTCATGGCGTCGACGTCGAGCCGGCCGTCCTGGGTGAACAGGATCAGGCCCGACTTCAGGATTCCGTTGGCGGGGGCCGAACCGTTCTCGACATCCGTGGCCGGAATGACGTGGACCTCGGCGAGCCATTCGTTCGGGTTAGCGGTCTTGAGGAAGGAGTAGGCGATGGTGCGCTGGCCGCCCTTGGAATCCGAGGCCGGGATGGTGATCTGGAAATCGGGCTTGAAGCCCGTACCGGCCTCGGGGTCGTACATCGACATCGACTTGGTCGCGGTGCTGTAGGTCGCGATGTCGGCCGAGACCGGCTGCGAGGAGCGCAGGTTGGCGTTGAGCTGGGCGCGGGTGGTGGCCTCGGCCGTGCCGCCGACGGAGCCGACGTTGATCGACTGCAGCTTGTTCAGGTCCGACGGGTCGCGATTGATATTGCCGTTGGAATCAACCGGCCAGCCCTGGAGGTACAGACCGGCGGTGTTCTTCAGATAGCCGTACTCATCGACGCGGAAGGCGCCGGCGCGGGTGAACAGGCGGGCGTCGCCGGCGTCCAGGCCCTCGGCCTTTTCGGTCGTGACGAAGAAGCCCTGGCCGGCGATGCCGAGATCGGTCGAGGACGTCGTGCGCTGGAGCTGGCCCGACTGGGAGATGTAGTTGCGGGTGTTGGCCAGGACGCCGCCGGCCGAATAGCCCGTGCCCTGGCTCTGGGCGTTGACGACGGTCGAGAACTCGGCGGCGGTGCGCTTGTAGCCGACCGTGTTCACGTTCGCGATGTTTTGCGAGATCGCGGCCAGGGCGGCGGAGTTCGCGGTCAGGCCGGACACGCCGGCCAGAAGGGCGGAATTGATGCTCACGGCGTGGGCTCCTTAGGAAATCAGTTTGAGGGGGTTCAGGGCGGAGGCGATCCGGGCGGCGAGGCTGGCCTCGCCATCGTCGGTGGCGGTTTCGGTGGCGGCGTGCTCTTCCAGTCCGATCACGCTGGACACGGGCACGATGGAGTTGCCGATCGTCAGGTAGGGAACGCCGTCGTACATCTCGACGCCGGTGACCCGGCCGCGGGTCAGCACCTGGGACTCGACGGGGCTGGTTCCGTTCTTGGCCGTGACCTTCAGCGAGTAGACGCCGCCGTCGGGCAACTGACCGCCGGCGGTGGTCTTGCCGTCCCAGACGAAGTCGTGGGTCCCGCTGGTGCGGTCTGGCGCGGCGCCGGTCCAGACGACCTTGCCCGACGAGTCCAGCACCTGCAGCGTGGCTTCCGAGGCCGAGGCGCCGAGTTCGTAGGACCAGGTGGCCGCGCCGTCTTCCAGCTTCGTGACGGCCCAGGCGGCGGTGGCGTCCTTGCCGATGTAGTTGGCGGCGCCGTTCAGACCCGCGCCCTGCTGGGCGGCCAGGAGACTGGTCAGCAGGTCGTTGGTCAACAGCTGCTGCTCCACGCCCGTCATCTGGGTCAGCTGGGCCGTGAATTCGTTGGAATCGAGCGGCGACAACGGATCCTGGTTCTTCAGCTGAGCGGTCAGCAGGCTGAGGAAGGTCTCGAAGTTCGAGACCAGGCTGGCGCGGCTCGTGCCGGTCCGGCTGGCGGCGTCTGTGGCGCTGATGGCGTCGACCATGGGGTCAGACCTTCATATCGACGCGGTCGGGCGTCAGGGTGAGAGGGATCCATCGGCTCGCCACGGCCCTGTCGGCGTCGGCGGAGAGCCGCGCGCCGACGCCGAAGGCGCGGGCGTTGCGGGGGTCGGGCCGGCGGTCGAAGGCGGAGCCGCCCTGCTGGCCGGCCGAGGCGTCGCGTTCGGCGAAGGACAGGGCGTCGTCGGCGACGGTGAAGCCGGCGTCCTGAAGCTGGCGGCGGAGCTCGTCCACGCGGCCGCGCAGCTCGGTGGCGGCCAGCGGATTGTCGAAAGCCAGGCGGGCGACCAGCTTGTTGTCGGCGTCGATGTCCAGGCTGACGTCGACCTGGCCGAGGCCGTCGGGGGCCAGGGCCATTTCGAAGCGGGTCGACCTGCCTTCCAGCTTCTTGACGATCTGGGCGGCGATTTGGGCCGTGGTCTCGATCGTGGCGTGGGAGACGGTGGACAGGGCCAGGGAGACGGCGGTCTCGACAGGGCGGGCTTCGACCAGGACGGCGGCGGCGGCCAGCGGGGCCGTGGCCCGAGTTTCGATCTCGGCTGGGATCGGGGCGGCGGCCAGCGGGGCGGCCGTGGCCGGGCGCGGCGTGGCGGTGGGGGCGGAGCCGGCGGTCGGGGCGGCTTCGAGCGCGGCTTGCGACGCCGAGGCTTCGGGAGCGGCGGCGAAGGCCTGGGCGTCGGCGCGGACCGGGTGGGCGCGCTCGATGATGTCGCGGGGGCGCGGGGCGTCGGGCGGGGCGGCAGGGACGGCGGGCGCCGGGGCGGCGACCGGAGCGTCTTCTGTGGGCGCGACCTCGGCGGAGGTCGAGGCTTCGCCAGGGATCGAGACTTCGACGGCGGCGTTGGCCGGGCGCGGCGCGGGCGGCGCGACGCCGACAACCGCAGCGGCGGCTGCGGCGGTGGAGGGGGCGGCGATCGGGGCCGGAGCGGCGGCCCTGGCCTGTTCGGCCTGTTTTGCGGCGAGATCCAGCACCTCGGCCGGTTCGGGCGCCTGAGCCAAGCTCGGTCCAGTGATCGGGGCGGCGGAGGTTGTCGGGGCAGGCAGACGGGCGTCGGGCGCAGGCGCGGCGTCGTTCGCGGCGACGGGTGCGGTAGGGGGCGCCGATGGAGCGGCGGCTTCGGCGCCGGCATCCCCCTGGGGCGCCGGGGCTTGCGGCGAGGCGATCGCTCCAGCGGGCGCCGGCGAGGCCTCGGCCATTGGAGCTTCTGCGACGGGCGGAGCGGGGGCGGCTTCGGTCGGGGCGACCCCGGCGGCGCCGGGCGGAAACGGCGCGGGGACGATCAGCGGGGCCGGGGCGGCGAGAACGACGTCATTGGCGACGGGCGCGGCGTCCGGGGCAGCCTCGGGGGCGGCGTCTTCGGTCGGGGCGTCTTCGGCGGCGGCGGCGGTCTCCGGCGCGTTTCTCGAGGCTGCGGGCGCGGGGGCTTTGACCGGCGCTTCCGGCGCGGCGGCGTCGTCCAGGACGGACGCGAAGTCGGCGTCATTCGTCGTCGCGGCGCGCCGGGGAGCGGCGACGGGACCCGGGGAGGGCGCGACAGCGAGGGCGAAGACGGGGAGGGACATGCGGGTGCAGGCGACTTCGTGACTGAGGACTGGAAGGCGGAGGCGCCTGCTGCGCCGGAAACATTCGGTCACCCCTCCGCAAGGCTCGGGCCAAGGGCGAGTGCAGACGTCAAGTGTCCGAAAACACGAGGAAAAAGCGCGCAGACGCCGGAAGGTCGACGGCGCGGGTCACGACGTTTCTTGCCGCGCGACGTCGCTTTTTGCCCGGCGCCTTTCCAAGACCTTTCCGAGGGGATCGGCGATTGGCCCGGCGCTTGCGCGCCTCGTCGACCATGATCCAGTCGCGTTCAGTGATGTTCAAGAAAAACAAGGCGTTGCCTGCGCCGTGTATGCGCGCGGCTGGGCAATACGCGCAGCCTGCCGGGCAGGGCTTGCCGGGCGGAGGGTTAATCGGATGAGCCTGAACACCATCCTGAACATCGCCAACTCCGGGCTGCAGGCGGCTCAGACCCAGTTGCGCGTGGTCTCCGACAACGTCTCCAACGTCAATACGCCCGGGTATGTCCGCAAGGTCGCCGAGCAGGTGTCGCTGACGACCCAAGGCGTCGGCACCGGCGTCGAGGTGGCGCGCGTCCGCCTCGCCACCGACCGGTTCCTGCAGGCCGCGTCGCTGAGCGCCGGAGCCGAGGCCAGCCGCCAGGGCGTGCGCTACGAACTGTTCGACCGCATCCAGTCGCTGTTCGGGGATCCGGGCGGAGACACCGGCTTCTTCTCCCAGATCGACGACGTCTTTTCGTCCTTCGCCGTGGCGGCCGAGGATGCGGTGTCCGGCCCCCGCCGCCAGGACGCCCTGTTCAAAACCCAAGCGATCTTCGACGAGGCGACGCGCATCTCGAACCAGATCCAGGCCGTGCGCGAGGACGCCGACGGCCGCATCCAGAGCGCGGTCGAGAAGGCCAACAGCCTGCTCCAGCAGATCGAGACGCTGAACATAGACATCGCCAAGGCCACGGTGCTGAACGGCGACGCCTCCGGCGCCCAGACCCAGCAGGCGCGGCTGATCGACGAACTGTCCAGCCTGATGGACGTTCAGGTGTCCCAGCGTTCGGTCGGCGGAGTGTCGATCCGCACCGCCGCCGGCGTGCAGCTGGCGGGCGCGGGCGCGGCGACCCTGCAGTACAATCGCGCGGGCACGGTCAATGCCGAGACCAGCTTCAACGAAATCTGGATCACCGAGCCCGGGGGAACCCGGCGCGCCTTTGCGGACGGTCTCAAGTCGGGCGAGATCAAGGGTCTGCTGGAGCTGCGAGACGTCGATGCGCCTCAGACGGCCCAGCGTCTGGCCGAACTGGTGGCCCATGTCGCAGACGAGCTGAACCGGGCGCACAACGCCAACTCCGCCGTGCCGCCGCCCACGAGCCTGACCGGCAAGACTGTGGGGCAGGATCTGACGACGGCCCTGACCGGCTTCACCGGCGGGACGACGGTCGCCGTGGTCAATCCGTCGACGGGCGTGATCGCCACGCGGCTGGACCTGGTCTTCTCGGGCTCGACCTTCACGATCAACGGCGGCGCGGCCCAGCCGATGTCTAACTTCCTGGCCGGCGTGAACGCGGCGCTGGGCGGGTCGGCGACGGCCAGCTTCGTCGACGGCAAGCTGAGCTTCGCCTCATCGACCTCGAACGGCATCGCCATCGCGGACAGCGCCACGTCGCCGAGTTCGAAGGCTGGTCGCGGCTTCTCCCACTATTTCGGCCTGAACGACCTGGTCTCGAGCGACCGGCCGGCGGTCTATGACCTCGGGCTGACCGCGACCTCGAACCACGGCTTCACGGCCGGGGAGACGCTGACGTTCCGCTTCACCGGAGAGAGCGGGGCGAAGATCCGCGACATCGAGGTTGCGGTTCCGGCGGGGGGAACGGTCGGCGACCTGCTGACGGCCCTGAACAGCCCCATCACGGGCGTGGGCCGGTACGGCTCCTTCGCCCTGGATGCCAGCGGTGAGATGAAGTTCACGGCGTTCGGCGATCCGGCGCCGCGCATGAGCGTGGTGGAAGACAAGACGACCCAGGTCCCCTCGGGCGTGTCGGCGACCGAGCTGTTCGGGCTGGGCGGCGGGGTTCGGGCCTCGCGCTCGGACGGGTTCAAGGTGCGGACCGACATCCAGCAAAGCCCATCGAAACTGGCGCTGGCGCAGCTGAACCTGGCGGCGGCGACGGGGACGGCGGCCCTGAGTTCCGGCGACGGACGCGGCGCCCTCTTGCTGGCCGACGCGGGCCAGAAGACGGTCCGGTTCTCGGCGGCCGGGGAAAGCCCCGGCGGCAATCTGTCGGTGTCGCGCTATGCATCCGAACTCTCGGGCGAGATCGGCGGGCGGGCCCAGGCGGCCAAGTCGCGCCAGGAAAGCGCCCAGGCCCTGTCGACCGAGGCCGATGCGCGCCAGGCCAACTACGAGGGCGTGAACCTGGATGAGGAGCTGGTCCTGATGACCACCTATCAGCAGGCCTTCAACGCCTCCGCCCGGATGATTCAGGCGGCCAAGGACATGTACGACACGCTTCTGGGGATGATCTGATGAGCCGCGTCTCGACGAACGGAAACTATCAGTCCGCCCTGCTGAACCTGATGCAGGCGCAGCAGAGCCAGAACCAGGCGGGCGAGCGGGTGCAGACCGGCAAGGTCGCCACCGACATGACCGGCTTCGGGCGCGGGTCCGAGACGCTGACGGCCCTGAAGGGCGCGGCGGCGCGCGTTCAGGGCTTCCTCGATACCGGCGAGGCCGTGGCCGCGCGGCTGGACGCCCAGGACCTGTCCCTGAACGTGGTGGTCGACGGCCTGGCCGGAGCGCGGGAGGCGATCGGCAGCGTGCTGGCGTCGGGATCGGCGGCCAACCTGATGCTGGACCTGGAAGGCCAGTACCAGTCGGTGGTCAACGGCCTGAACTATCGCCACCAGGGCGGCTATCTGTACTCGGGCGCCAACACGACCAATCCGCCGGTGACGGCCGGAAACCTGGCGCAATTGGTCGCTGCGCCGACGGTGGCCGACGTGTTCGACAACGACCAGATCAAGTCCGCCTCGCGGATCGCGGAGGGGACGACGGTGGAGACCGGCTACCTGGCCGACGGGTTCAAGTTCACCGAGGCCGACGGGGTCACGCAAAACCACATTTTCCAGATTTTCCGGGACATCAAGGCCTACAATGACGACCCGGCGACCGGTCCCCTGACCGGCAAGCCGACCGAAGCGCAGAAGACGTTCCTGACCGCACAGCTGAAGCGTCTGGATGCGGCCTCCTCGGCGGCGATCGACGCGACCGCCCGGAACGGGGCCCTGGCCAAGCGGGTGGAACAGGTCTCAACCAGCCACAAGGCCCAGCAGATGTCGCTGGACGACCTGGTGGCGAAACGCACCAACGTCGACCCGTTGCAGGCCGTGACCGAGCTGCAGCTCAGTCAGGTGGCGGTCCAGGCCTCGGCGCAGGTGGTGGCGCAGCTTAGCGAAGTCTCCCTGCTCAACTATCTGAGATAAGTCGGACAACCGACTCGCCCACGGCCACGCTGGACCCTGTTCGCAACAGGGAACATAATGGCAACATGGCTCAGCTGGATCTCAGAAGGAAGCTGTCGGTTCTGGCCGATGCGGCGAAATACGACGCCTCGTGTTCGTCGTCGGGGACGTCCAAGCGCGACAGCCGGGGCGGCAAGGGGATCGGATCCACCGAGGGAATGGGAATCTGTCACGCCTATACCCCGGACGGGCGGTGCGTTTCCTTGCTGAAGATCCTGCTGACGAACTTCTGCATCTACGATTGCGTCTACTGCATCAACCGCGTGTCCTCGAACGTGCAGCGGGCGCGGTTCAGCGTGGACGAGGTGGTCGAGCTGACGCTCAACTTCTATCGCCGCAACTATATCGAGGGCCTGTTCCTGTCGTCGGGGATCATCCGGAGCGGCGATTATACGATGGAGCAGATGGTCTTGGTGGCCAAGAAGCTGCGCGAGGAGCACGACTTTCGCGGCTACATCCATCTCAAGCTGATCCCCGAGGCCGATCCGAATCTGGTGGAGGAGGCGGGGCTTTATGCCGATCGGCTATCGGCCAACATCGAACTGCCGCGCGATGAGGCCATGGGCCGGTTCGCGCCGCAGAAGGACGTCGGCGTCATCAAGCAGGCGATGGCGAACGTCCGGCTGAAGGTCGAGGCGGCCAAGCCTCAGAAAAAGGATCGCGTCAAGCCGCCGAAATTTGCACCGGGCGGGCAGTCGACGCAGCTGATCGTCGGTGCGGACGGGGCTCCGGACACGGAGATTCTGGACCGGTCGGCATCGCTGTACGGCGGGTATGGGTTGAGGCGGGTCTATTATTCGGCCTTCTCGCCGATCCCGGATTCGAGCTCGGCCCTGCCGCTGTCGAAGCCGCCCTTGATGCGGGAGCACCGCTTGTATCAGGCAGACTGGCTGATGCGGTTCTACGGGTTTTCGGCTCCGGAGATTTCTGAGGCCTCGACCGGCGGGATGCTGGATCTGGCGATCGACCCGAAACTGGCCTGGGCGCTGAATCAGAGGGCGCAGTTTCCGGTCGATGTGAACACCGCGCCGCGCGAGATGCTTTTGCGCGTGCCGGGGCTGGGCGTGAAGTCGGTGAACCGGATGATCTCGGTGCGCCGGTATCGGACGCTGAGGCTGGAAGATGTGGCGCGGCTGTGCCGGGGGATCGACAAGGTGCGGCCGTTCATCACGACGCTGGACTGGACGCCGGGCGGGCTGACGGACGCGGTCGATCTGCGCGAGCGGCTGGTGGGGCAGCCGAAGGTCGAGCAGCTGAGCCTGTTCTGATGCCGACGGCGGAGCTGGCGCACGAGATCGATTTCGAGGGGTGGCGCAAGGCTGCGCGAGCGTTCCGGCTGTCCGGGGTGGAGCCGGCGGACGCGCGGTTCGTGGTGGCGGGGGGGGAGGGGACCGGGTCGCTGTTCGATACCGCTCATGCCGGCGAAAGCGAGCGCCCGGCGCTTTCGCGAGAGACGGCGTCGGGGACCGAGGTCAATGTTGAATCCGGTGTGGATGGCGGCTCTAGAGAACCGGGTCCCCGCACTCGCGGGGAGGAGCGGAAGGAAGAACGTTTTTCCGTCCCCAAGGCGTTCGTCGACATCGCGCAGGAGGTGATCCTGCATCGGTCGCCGGACCGGTTCGATCTGATGTATCGGCTGCTGTGGCGGCTGAGGGACGAGCCGGACCTGATGAAGGTGGTGTCGGATCGCGACGTGGCCGACGCGATGGAGCGGGCGAAGAACGTCTCCAGAGCCGCACACAAGATGAAGGCCTTCGTGCGTTTTCGTCTCGTCGAGGAAGCCGAAGTCGAGACCTATGTCGCCTGGTTCGAGCCGGCGCATAGGGTTCTGGAAAAGACCTCCGGCTTCTTCGCCCGGCGGTTCACGACCATGCGGTGGTCGATCCTGACGCCGGACGGGTCGTGCTTCTGGGACGGGAAGACCTTGACCTTCGGGCCGCCGGCGAGCGCCGAGGATGCGCCGAAGGACGACGAGGTCGAGGAGTTCTGGAAGACCTACTACGCCTCGACCTTCAATCCGGCGCGGCTGAAGACCCAGACCATGCAGGGGGAAATGCCCAAGCGGTACTGGAAGAACCTGCCGGAGGCGTCGCTGATCCCGGAACTGGTCGCGGCCTCGCACGCGCGCACCGAGACCATGGTCTCCGCCCAGCCCTCCGAACCGAACGCCCGCCTGGCCAAGGCCATCGCCCGGTCGGTGCGTGACGGGTCGTGGGAGGAGGGGTTCGTGGCCTCCGATCTGGAGGAGTTGGGGCACGGGGTTCAGGCGTGCCGTCGGTGCCCGCTTTATCGGGACGCGACGCAGGGCGTGTGCGGCGAGGGACCGGGCAGGACGGCGAAGCTGATGATCGTCGGCGAACAGCCGGGAGATCACGAGGATCTGGCCGGTCGGCCCTTCGTGGGACCTGCGGGGCAGGTGCTGGACGCGGCCCTGGCCGAGGCGGGCATAGACCGCAGCGAGGTCTACGTCACCAACGCAGTGAAGCATTTCAAGCACGAACCGCGCGGCAAGAGGCGGCTGCACAAGACGCCGAACCAGTCCGAGGTCAGCGCGTGTCGCTGGTGGCTGGATCAGGAGCGTCGGCTAGTGCGGCCGAAGGTCACCTTGGCGTTGGGCGGGACGGCGGCGTTGGGCGTGCTGGGCCGCAAGGTGGCGGTGACTCAGGAGCGCGGGGAACCTTTGCCGTTGTCAGACGGTTCCACGGCCATGATCACCGTTCACCCCTCCTATCTGCTGAGGCTCCCCGAGGAAGACGCCAGGGCGAGGGAGCGTCTGGCGTTCATCCGGGATCTCAAGCGCGTCCGCGATCGGCTCTGATCCGTTCTTGCCTCTGTTGCCCAATGATAACGACGGTCGCCTGATGCGCGTATTGTCCGCGTACGGGCCATGTTCGATTCGTGACGGCTCGGCTAAGGACGAGGCATGAAGACGGCCGACTTCCAGATCGAGGACGCCAAGGGCGACGCGACCGTGCTCAAGCTCACGGGCGATTGGACGACCATGTCGCTGGGCAAGGCGGCGATACGACTGGGCGACAGTCTGGAAGGCCACAGCATCGAGCGCGTCGATCTGTCGGAACTCGGCAAGTTCGACACCGCCGGCGCCCTGGCCCTGGTTCAGGGCTCCAACTTCGCCATGCCGGCCGACGCCTTCGCCAGCCGGCCGGAAGCCGGTCGCATCTATGCGATGGTGGAGACGCTGGAGCGACGGAGCGCGGAGCCGCCGAAGCGCCCGTCACCCTTCATCCGCATCTTCGCCCGCATGGGCCACGGCGTCCACGACGCGGCCGCCGAACTGATGCTGTCGATGGCCTTCCTCGGGCGGCTGATGGGGGCGACCGGCTATGCCCTGCGCAGACCGGGCGCGATCCGCTGGCCCGCCTGGGTCAGTCAGGCGGAGCGGTCGGGGCTGGACGCCCTGCCGATCATCGCGGTGACCAACTTCTTCATCGGCGCGGTCATCGCCTTCCTGGGCGCGAACCTGCTGACCCAGTTCGGGGCCGGGGTGTTCACGGTGCAACTGGTCGCCGTGGCCGTGCTGCGCGAACTGGCCGTGCTGATCACCGCCATCCTGCTGGCCGGGCGGTCGGCGTCTTCGTTCGCGGCCGAGATCGGTTCGATGCGAATGAACCAGGAGGTCGACGCCATGCAGGTCATGGGCGTCAACCCGTTCCAGGCCCTGGTGATCCCGCGCCTGGCGGCCATGCTGGTGATGATGCCGCTGTTGACCTTCGTCGGCATGCTGGCGGGCTTCATCGGCGGCGGTCTGGTGACCTGGAGTCAGCTGGACTACGGCCCCGCCTTCTTCATCCAGCGGGTCAGCGAGGACCCGATGATGGGGACCCACCTGATGGTCGGCCTGGTCAAGGCGCCGGTCTTCGCCGTCGTGATCGCCGCCATCGGCTGCCGCCAGGGGATGGCGGTCGCCGGAGATGTGGAGAGCCTGGGCCGTCGGGTGACCGCCGCCGTGGTGCAGGCCATCTTCGCCATCATCTCTCTGGACGCCGTGTTCGCCCTGATCTTCCTGGAGCTGAACCTGTGACGGCGCCCGCGAACGAAGCCGAGACGACGTCCGAAAATCTCATCGAGGTGCGCGGCCTGCTGAGCCAGTTCGGGGATCAGGTGATCCACCGCGATCTGGATCTGGATGTCGTGCGCGGCGAGGTGCTGGGCGTCGTCGGCGGATCGGGGACGGGCAAGACGGTTCTGTTGAACTCCATCATCGGGCTGAAGGAGCCCGAGGGCGGGACGATCAAGATCTTCGGTCACGACGTGGGCGGGGCGACCGATGCAGAGCGCGCCGACATCGAACGCCGGACCGGCGTGCTGTTCCAGCAGGGCGCCCTGTTCAGCTCGCTGACGGTATTGGAAAACGTGGCCGCGCCCATGGTCGAGCACACCAGCCTGCCCCGGGACACGATCCGCGAGCTGGCCGAGATGAAGATCGCCATGGTCGGTCTGAAGCCCGAGAGCCATCACCAGAAGCCGGCCGAGCTGTCGGGCGGGATGAGAAAGCGGGTCGGCCTGGCCCGCGCCCTTTCGCTGGACCCGGAGCTGATCTTCCTCGACGAGCCGACGGCGGGACTGGACCCGATCGGGGCGGCCGCGTTCGACGATCTGATCCGCAAGCTGTCCGACGACCTGGGCCTGACCGTCTTCATGATCACCCACGACCTCGATAGCCTCTACGCGATCTGCGACAAGGTGGCGGTGCTGGCGGACAAACATGTGATCGAAAAGGCCACGGTGCAGGAGCTGGAGAAATCCGATCACCCGTGGATCAAGGAATACTTCCTGGGGCCGCGCGGTCGCGCTGCCCACGGTTCGGACAAGTCCGAACCGGAAGATGTTAAATGAACGCGCGACGGGCGACGAAACCGGCGACCACTTCCGCCTGTCGCGCGTTCGAGGCGGCTTAGGACGAGACCGAGATGGAAAGAGACGCACATTACGCCGCCGTGGGCATAGCCACCGTCGCCCTGCTGGCGGCGCTGGCGGTGTTCGCCATCTGGCTGGCCCGACTGCAGTTCAACGACGACTACGACATCTACGACATCGTCTTCTACGGACCGGTGCGCGGGCTGTCGGAGGGCGGCGAGGTGCACTTCAACGGTATCCGAGTGGGCGAGGTCACCGATCTGAACCTGGATCCCGCCAAGGGCGACCAGGTCATCGCGCGGGTTCGCCTGAACGGCACGACGCCGGTGCGGGTCACCTCGCGCGCCCAGCTGGAGCCGCAGGGCATCACGGGCCTCAACTACATCCAGATCACGGCCGGCACCGACGGCAGCGCCCTGCTGAAGACCCAGTACCCGGACAATGTGGTGCCGGTGATCCAGTCGCAGCCGTCGCCGATCGCGGAACTGCTCAGCGGCTCCGGCACGGTGCTGGCCCAGACCGTGGACGCATTGAACCGGATCAACCGGGTCCTGTCCGACGACAACATCCGCAGCTTCTCGACCAGCGTGAAGAACGTCGAGGCCCTGTCCACCGAACTGGAGGCCCGCAAGGGCATGTTCGAGGACCTGGAGAAGGCGCTGGAGAACGCCAACGGAGCCATCGCCGAATACCGGGCCCTGGGTGTCGATGCGCGTCGTCTGGTCAACACCGACGGCCAGCAGGCCATCGCCAACATCAACGCCGCCACTGCCGACGCCCGCACGGCCATCGCCTCGATCAACCGCACGGCCAACGCCATCGAGGGACCGGCTGGGGAGTTCGCCACGACGGGCGTGCCTCAACTGCTGGAAGCCATCCAGGGTCTGCAGGAGGCGACGCAATCCCTGCAGGGACTGGTGGACGACGTCCGCTCCAGCCCGCGCGACTTCATCGGACGGCCGCCGTCCCAGGAACTGGAGGTCCAGCCGTGATCCGTTCGCTCGTTCTCGCCGCCGTCGCCGCCGTCTCCCTGTCGGGGTGCGCCCTGCTGTCGTCGCCGGACCCGATCCAGCTCTACCGTTTCGGCGATCCGACGGGGATGGCCACGACCGCCGTCGCCGAGCCGGTGCAGGTCAAGCTGAGGACCGTGGAAATGCCGCAGGCGTCGCAGGGCGACCGTCTGCTGGGCGTGACCGGGGCAGAGGCGGCCTACATCAAGGGCGCACGTTGGGTCTCGCCGGCCATGATGCTGTATTCGGACGCGCTGGAGGCTTCGTTCGCTTCGCAGGCGCGGGCGGTGCGGCTGATCGGACGGCGCGAGCTGACGCCGACGACGCGGCTGCTGGACGTCGACCTGCGGGCGTTCGAGACGCGGTACGACTATGAGGGCGCGGCGCCGGCGGTGGTGATCACGGCGCGGGCGCGGCTGCTGCGCTTCCCCGAACGGACAGTGGTGGCGGAACGGACCTTCACCGTCAGCCAGCCGGCCGGCGAGAACCGGGTCTCGGCCATCGTCGCGGCCTATGATCAGGCGACGCGGGACCTGAACACCCAGATCGTAGGCTGGACCGACGCCAACGCGGTCGGCGACTAGGCGGCGAGCGACACGTTCGCGCGGGCCTGAGTCGTCCGGGCCTCGAGCTCGGCGCGGCGCGCCTGGGCCGCCGCCAACTCGCGGTTTGCGGACTGAATTCGGTCGGTCAGGGCGGTCGAGGCTTCGGACAAGCGAACTCCGTCGGGTCGGATCGTCTTCGGCCGCTTGACGGCCAGTCCCAGGGCGTCCTGCCAGTCGATGCGCCAGGCCTCGATTCCGTCGCAGATGTGTTTGAGCGCGGCCGGGACGCGGGAATCGGCGTTCTGAGCCGCCCGCAGCAGGGGCAGGCGGCCGATGGCCGTGGCGCTGACGGCCTCCAGCGCGGCGAGACGGGTCGCCAGCGGATGGGGCAGGGTGGCGACCGGCGTGGGTTGCGGGGCCGGTGCTGCGGAGACTGCGACGACCTCGTCTTCGGCGGGCGGCGTCGCCTGCGCCTCGACGGCGTCAGGCCCGGTTTCGACAGGCGCAGCGTCTTCGGCGGGAACGGAGGCGACCTCGGATTCAACCTCAGCTGCGGGCAGATCGACCGGTTCCGCCTCGCTCGTCGGCTCAATGATCTCCCCCTCGGCGGTCGCCTCAGGATCGGCGGCGGCCTCGACGGGAGTCGGGTCCTCGTCGGCCGCCGAGGGGGTTTCTTCGACCGGTTCCGGCGCGTCGATAGCGACGACCGTCGCAGCGGCGACCTCGTTGGCCAGCCAGCCGCGGGCGGCTGCGATGTGTGCGTCGAGTTCGGCGATGGCGTCGCGGGTCTCCGACCACAGGGTTTCCAGCGCCACGCCCTTGCGCGACAACGCGCCGGCGCGGTCGCCGATGTCGGCGGCCGACTGGGCCACGGCGGCGGCGGCCGAGGCATAGGCCGCGCGGAAGGTCTTCAGCCGCTTGCTTCGGCTGTCGAAGAGGCCGGCGAGGCCTGTGCGGGGCTGGAGCCGAGCCGGGTCGAGGCCGGCCACCCGGTCGTGGACGTGGTCCAGCAAGAGGCTGCACTCGCCGAGGTCGCCGGTGCGCGTCTCGGCCAGGGTGCGTTCGTTGAGCGAAGCGAGGTTGGCGCGAATGCTCTCCCCGAAGGCGGCGCAGGTCTCGGGCTCGTCCACGATGGTGTAGCGGATCGTGGCCACGCGCTCGGGATCCGGCTTCGGCGCGCCGCCCGGCGGACTGATCGATCCCGCAACGCCCATGTCAGCCCTCCGTCGCGGCCTCGTCAGGCCCCTTCGGGTTAACTATGCCGCAGCTTTCAGGGATTGGGAAACGGTGTAGCTGGCCTCAGTCTTCTCGGCGACTTCCTCCAGCGTGACGCCATCGGCCAGTTCGATCAGCTCCAGGCCCGCGCCGTCCGCCTTGACGTCGAAGACGGCGAGGTCGGTGATAATCCGACTGACGACGCCGGCGGCCGTGAGGGGCAGGGTGCAGGACTTCAGGACCTTGGACTGGCCGTGCTTGTTGGCGTGTTCCATGACGACGACGACGCGCTTCACGCCCGCGACCAGGTCCATCGCGCCACCCATACCCTTCACCAGCTTGCCCGGGATCATCCAGTTGGCGATGTCGCCGTTCTCGGCCACTTCCATGGCGCCCAGGATGGACAGGTTGATGTGGCCGCCGCGGATCATGGCGAAGCTGTCGGCCGAGCTGAAGTAGGACGACTCCGGGATCTCGGTGATCGTCTGCTTGCCGGCGTTGATCAGGTCGGGGTCGACGTCCTCGTCATAGGGGAAGGGGCCCATGCCGAGCATGCCGTTCTCGGACTGGAGGGTGACCTCCATCCCGGCCGGAATGTAGTTGGCGACCAGGGTCGGGATGCCGATGCCCAGGTTCACATAGAAGCCGTCCTGAAGCTCCTTGGCGGCGCGTTCGGCGAGCTGTTCGCGGGTGCGGGGCATCAGTTTTCTCCGGAAGTGGGCAGGGGGCTGACGCCCCGTTCGGCGAAGACGCGTTTGGCGACGCGCATGGCGTTGGTGGCGGCAGGGAAGCCCGCATAGATGGCGACCTGCATCAGGGCCTCGACGATCTCGCGCGGCGTGACGCCGACCGAGAGGGCGCCGTTGATGTGGCCCTTCAGCTGATCGACGGGATGGCCGAGGGCGGCCAGCGCCCCGAGGGTGACGAACTGGCGGCTCTTGGGGTCGAGGCCCGGGCGGCTCATCATCTCGCCGTAGCCGAACTCCACCATCATGTCGGCGAATTCAGGGGCGATGGGAGCCATGCCCTTGCGCAGGGCGGCTTCGAGGCCGGGGTCCAGGGTCGCCATATAGGCCGCGCCGCGTTCGGCGCGTTCGTTCGACACCTCAGGCGTCCGCGTGCTGGCGGATGGTGCGTTGTTCGATGCGTTTCTCGAACGTGCCGACGAACAGGCGGTCGACATAGACGCCAGGGGTGTGGATCTGGTCGGGGTCCAGCGAGCCGGTCGGGACGATCTCCTCGACCTCCACGACGGTGACCTTGCCGGCCGTGGCCATCATCGGGTTGAAGTTGCGGGCCGTCTTGCGGAAGACCAGATTGCCGCGCTCGTCGGCCTTCCACGCCTTGACGATCGACAGGTCCGCGACGAGGCCGGTTTCCATGACGTAGTCGCGGCCGTCGAAATTGCGCACCTCCTTGCCCTCGGCGACCAGGGTGCCGACGCCGGTGGCGGTGAAGAAGGCCGGGATGCCGGCGCCGCCCGCGCGGATGCGCTCGGCCAGGGTGCCCTGCGGGTTGAACTCCAGCTGCAGCTCGCCGGCCAGGTACTGGCGCTCGAACTCCTTGTTCTCGCCGACGTAGGACGAGATCATTTTCGCGATCTGGCGCGTCTCCAGAAGCTGGCCGAGGCCGAAGCCGTCCACTCCCGCGTTGTTGGAGATGACCGTCAGGCCTGTCACGCCAGAAGCCTTGAGCCCGGCGATCAGGTTCTCGGGGATGCCGCAGAGGCCGAAGCCGCCGGACATGACGGTCATGCCGTCGAAGGTCAGGCCTTCGAGCGCCGCAGTGGCGTCGGCGTAGATCTTGCGCATCGCTTCCTCGCTTATTTCACCGATGGATGAATATCGGCGTGTTTGACCGCTGCATACGGCGGTCGGGACGCGAGGGCAAGTTAGCGGGGCTCAGCGCGATGCGCCAACAGTAACAGGATGGGACGGCGGCTTGTCGCGCTCGCGGTATTTCGCGCCCTTCAGCATGCCTTTCGCCGCCTCCCAGTGGATTCCCCACATGACCTTCCACGTCAGGAGGGGATGGGTGATCCAGGCGCGAAGCAGTTCTGGGTCGGTCAGGGGGCGGCGCCGGCCGGCAAAGGAGGCGGTGAGGATGGGCTGGTCGCCACGGCGGACGGCGACGACGACGGAGACGGCCTCGCCCGGCGGCCGGACGGTGAAGTCGTAGGTCAGGTCCATGTCCATGAACGGGGAGACGAAGAAGGTCTTTTCCGTCGTCTGGCGGATGGGTCCGGGACCGGGCTCCGAGGGCAGGGCGACGAGGTAGGAGTGGCGCTCGTGGAAGGTGTTCGTGACTTCGTAGAGCAAGGCGGCCAGCGTCCCGTCGACGTGGCGGCAGAAATAGACGCTCAGCGGATTGAAGCCGTAGCCGAGAATGCGCGGCATGGTCATGAGCGAGATGGGGCCGCCGTGCAGGTCGATGCCGGCGGCGGCGAGGTGGATATCGATCTGCTGGCGGAGGGGGGTGGTCGAGCGGTCGCCGTGGTCGCGCGGCGAATAGCTCATCAGGCCGAAGCGGCCGCTCGTCAGCCAGCGCAGGGGGCGGATGCGGGCCTCTGCGGCGTCGATGTCGAGCAGCAGCATGTAGAGGCGGTAGCGCAGGGTATGGTCGAAACCGTAGACGCGGCGGTGGGTGACCTCGCCGACGTAGAGGGCTGAGGCGTCGGCCCTCGTCACGCCGCCTCGGAAAGCGGCGCGGTCGCAACTGGACCGACGACGATCCGGCCGCTTTCGTTCTCGACGGACCAGGGACGACGGACGCCGCCGAGATGTTCCGCGACGGCGAGGCCGGCTTGCAATCCGTCCTCGTGGAAACCCGATCCGAACCAGGCGCCGGCGAACCAGACGCCGCCCTCGCCCTGAAGGGACCAGAGCTCGGACTGGGCGCGGACGGCGGCGACGTCGAAGACCGGGTGCTCGTAGTCCCACTCGCCGAGAATCAGGGACGGGTCGGGCTCGCGCGCGGGGTTGAGGCTGACGAACAGGGGCGGGCCGGACAGGGACTGAAGCTCGTTCATCCAGTAGGTGACGCCGCCTTCGCCCGCGCGGTCGGAGTAGCCCTGGTGCGTCCAGGCGGCCCAGGCCTTGCGCCGCTTGGGCATCAGAGCGACGTCGCGGTGGAGGACCGCGCGGTTGGGACGGTAGCGGATGGCGCCGAGAAGGCGCTCTTCGTCCGAGGTCGGTTGTTCGAGAAGGCGCAAGGCTTGATCCGAATGGGTGGCGAGGACGACCGCGTCGAACCGCTCGATACGACCATCGTCGAAGCGGATGGCGGCGCCCAGCGGGTCGCGGGCGACGCCATGGATGGCGGCGGCCAGGACCGTGCGACCGGCGAAGTCGGCGTGGAGGCGTGTCACATACTCGCGACTGCCGCCGTCGACCGTGCGCCAGGTCGGCTCCAGGTCGTAGGTCAGGAGGTTGTGGTTCATGTAGAACCGCACGAAGGAGGCGGCCGGGTAGCCGGTCATCTGATCGAGCGTCGAGGACCAGATGGCGGCGGCCTGGGGCAACAGGTGGGCGTCGCGGAACAGGCGGCCGTAGCGGTTGCGATCGAGGTATTCGACCAGGGTCTCGCCGGTGCGCTCCATCTCGGCGAGGTCGCGCGGGGCCTGTTTCTGGAAGCGCAGGATGTCGGCGATCATCCGCCAGAACTTCGGGCTCGCCCAGTTTCGGCGCTGGGCGAACAGGGCGGGGATGCCGTGGGTCGAATATTCGAACGCGCCGTCGTCCAGCGTCACCGCGAAGGACATGTGGGCGGGCTTGGTCGGGACCGACAGGTGATCGAACAGAGCGACCAGGTTCGGATAGTTCGGCGGGTTGTAGACGATGAAGCCGGTATCCACCGCGACAGGGGCGGATGGGGTCGGGGCCTGGACGGTATTGGAGTGGCCGCCGATACGGCTGTCGGCCTCGAACAGGGTGACGTCATGCGCCTTCGACAACAGCCAGGCGCACGACAGGCCCGCGATGCCAGAACCGACGACGGCGATGCGCTTCCCGTGAGCCGGATGCGAGGCGACGAGGTGGGCAGACATTCGAGCTCCGACTCAGCGTTATGTGGCTCAGCTACGGGGCGTTGTGTCGACTGGATGACTCATCCAAGGCAAGGCTTGGGACGTATTTGAGACGCACAGCTCAGGATCGCTCCAATGAATCTCGCCAATGTCGCCATCCGCCATCTGCAGGACGCGCCGTTTCCGGACTTCGTGACGCGACCGGCGATCGCCAGCCTGGTGACCGAGGCGCGCAAGAAGCTGGATCGCGAGGGGCCGCACGACAGCGCAGCCTTCGCGCGCGAGATGGCGGAGCGGGCGATCGCCGAGCATACGGATGCCGCCAACGATCAACATTACGAGCTGCCGCCCGAGTTCTTCCGCATTTGCCTGGGGGAGCGGTTGAAATATTCGTGCTGCCTCTATCCGACGGCGATAACGACGCTGGACGAGGCTGAGGAGCTGGCGCTGGCGGAGACGTGCGAGCACGCGGGTCTGGTCGACGGTCAGACGATCCTGGAGTTGGGTTGCGGCTGGGGGTCGCTGAGCCTGTGGATGGCGGAGCGATATCCGAACAGCCGCATCACAGCGGTGTCGAACAGCCATGGGCAGCGCGGCCATATCGAGGCGCAGGCGAAGGCGCGGGGGCTGACCAATCTGCTGGTCATCACCTGCGACATGAACGACTTCCGCCCGCCGATGGCGAACGGGGAGAAGTTCGACCGGATCGTCTCGGTGGAGATGTTCGAGCACATGGCCAACTGGCGGGCGCTGCTGACGCGGGCGCGCAGCTGGCTGAAGGACGACGGACGGATGTTCGTCCACATCTTCACGCACCGGGACGCGCCTTATCGCTTCGACCACAACGACAACGGCGACTTCATCGCCCAGCATTTCTTCACCGGCGGCGTGATGCCCAGCCGAGGACTGATGCGGGAGTTTCCGGACCTTTTCGCGGTCGAGCAGGAGTGGACCTGGAACGGCGAGAACTACGCCCGGACGGCCGAGGACTGGCTGGCGAACATGGACGAGAACGAAGACCGGGTTTTGGAGTTGATGCGCCAGACCTATGGCGACGCCAACGCGAAACTGTGGGTGCGTCGCTGGCGCCGGTTCTATCTGGCGACGGCGGGTCTGTTCGGAAACGACGGCGGCCGGACCTGGGCCGTCAGCCACTATCGCCTGAAGCCGGTTTGAGGATCGCCAAATGCTGAAATGGATCGCCGCCTATGTCGGCTCGGGCGTGGCCTTCGCGGCCGTGGATTTCGTCTGGCTGTCGACCATGACCGACCGGCTCTACAAGCCGGTGATCGGGCCGATCATGAGCCCGAAGCCCGACATGTTCGCTGCGGTCGCCTTCTATCTGATCATGATCGGCGGGATCGTCTTCCTGGCCATCGCGCCGGCGCTGAGGGAAGGCGCCTGGACGCGGGCGGCGCTGAACGGGGCGGTCCTGGGCTTCGTGGCCTATGCGACCTATGACCTGACCAACCAGGCGACCTTGGCGGCTTGGGATGTGAAGCTGACGATCCTGGACCTGATCTGGGGGACCTTCCTCACAACGGTCGCTGCGTCGGCAGGATATTTCGCGGCGGTCGCGGTCGCGGGACGCGCGGCCTGACGATTTCCGACGACCGGTTGTCTTCGCCGGATCGATGATCTCCTATGCCTGCGAAAGCGAGGGGCTTTCGGGGGGACTTTGAAATGCGGATCATTCTGGCGCTGGGCGCACTGGCGATCGTCGGCCTGTCGGGCTGCGTCGAGGACCCCTACGGCTATGGCTACGGACCGGGGTCGGCCTATGGCGGGGGATCATACAGCGGCGGCTACGGCGCGCCCGACCCGAGCGCGCGAGCCAACTACGGCGAGGAATATCTGAGCTCAGGCTTCGACGACGATCCCCGCACGGTGTCGCTGACATCGGGCGGAGAGCTGGACGCCGCCAGCCTGGGCGGCGACTGTGTCGGGATGATCTCGCGGGCGCCCGACTTCCAGCTGACCTACGACGCCGGCGACCTGCCGCTGACATTCGGGGTGTCGAGCTATGAAGATGCGACCCTGGTTATCAACGGGCCCGACGGGCGCTGGTACTGCGACGACGATTCCGGGGGCGGGACCGATCCTGAGGTGACCTTCAACCGTCCGCAGTCTGGGGTGTACGACATCTGGGTCGGAGCCTACGATGGCGAGTCGGGCGACGCTGACCTGTTCATCACCGAACGGAGATAGGCCTGACGGTTGTCTTTCGCGAAGCCTTGATATCTCATTGCCGAGGCGGGCGTCCTCATTCGTCTTGATGACGCGCCGTCACGGGGGTCAGGGCAGGGTCGCGTCCCTGAGTGGAGCGCGACCTATCGAGGAGTGGGACGATGAAGACCGGTTTCGGCTTGGCGATGATGGCGTGCGGCGCTCTGGCGCTGACGGGCGAGGCGGCGTTGGCGGAGTCTGCGGGCGTGCAGAAGGGCGGCCAGAAGAACCAGACGCCGACGGTCGACATCAGCCAGAACGCCACCTTCGGTTCGGTCAGCCTGAGCTCGGGCTTCACGCCGGACCCTTACCGCGTGGACATGTACTCGGGCGGGGACGTGGACGCGACAACCATCGCGGACGGCTGCGTCGGCATGGTGGCGCGGGCGCCGGACTTCCAGCTGACCTACAACGCCGGCAGCCTGCCGCTGATCTTCGGCGTGACCAGCGAGAACGACACGACCCTGGTCATCAACGGGCCGAACGGTCGCTGGTACTGCGACGACGACTCGGGCGACGGCACAAATCCGCTGATGTCGATCCCGGAGCCGCAGTCGGGCGTCTATGACGTGTTCGTCGGCGCATACGGCGGCAACGGCGCGGCGGCGCAGCTCTACGTGACCGAGCTCAACAGCAACGCCTCGGGCGGGGGCGATAGCCAGAGCAACTATGCCGGGGCGGTGGATCCGTTCGAGGCGGCCAACTATGGCACGGTGACTCTCAGCGCGGGCTTCACGCCCGATCCGACCCGGATCAACATGCGCGCGGGCGGCTCGATCGACGCCCAGAACATCGCTTCGCATTGCCGCGGGTTCGTGACCCGGGCGCCGGATGTCGAGCTCAGCTACTCGGCCGGCAGCCTGCCGCTGATCCTGAGCGTGGATAGCTCCAGCGACACCACTCTGGTCGTCAACGGGCCAGACGGACGCTGGTACTGCGACGACGACGGAGGTAACGGCAGCCTGAACCCGGCGCTGCATATCACCAATCCGATGAGCGGGACTTACGACATCTGGGTCGGGACCTACAGCGCCGGCCAGAGCCAGCCGGCGCGTCTGGACATCAGCGAGCTCTACTCCGATTAACCTTTACGCTCGTGCGTGGCGCGTACGCCATGGCGGGGAGGGTTGCGGTCGCGCTATGTCCGAGGCTTGAACTTGCCGGGTCGGGGTGGAGCGTTTGCGCGCGGGTATCAATGCAGTAACGGCGGCTCTGGTCGTCGGGGTCGTGATCGGGCTCGCGCTGACGCCGGACGGTCGCGGCTGGCTGCGTCATCCGACCCTGATGCTGGGTGGTGTGGCCAGCGCCGCGGCGTCGCCTGAGCCGATCGCGCCCGCCGCCGTTCCTGTCGCCGCAGCGCCGGTCGCCCCCACGCTGACCCCGCTGGCCGAGCGGGCCGCGCGGGGACAGCTGAGGATCGGAGTGTTTGGGGACTCCATGGCCGACGGCCTGTGGACCGGCCTCTATCGCGAGATGCGCGGCCATCCGGGCGTGACGGTGACCAAGTTCAGCGAGGTCTCCACCGGCCTGAGCCGCTACGACTACGTCGATATCCAGGCCAAGACGGCGCGCCAGATCGCCGAACAGCCGGTGGATGCGGCGGTGATCCTGTTCGGCACCAACGACGCCCAGGGCATCAGCCTCGACGGCGAGATCCACGACTTCGGCACCGAAGGCTGGAAGGCCGCCTACGCCAAGCGGGTCGACGACCTGGTGGCCCTGCTGCGGGACCAGAACATCGCCGTCTACTGGGTCGGGCTGCCGACGATGAAGCGGGCGAGCTTCGACGCCAAGATGACCCTGATCAACGAGGTCGTGTCGGCGCGGATGGCGGCCCTCGGCGTGCCCTATCTCGAGACCGAGACGATCACGCGGAACGCCGAGGGCGAATACGACGCCTACCTGCCGGAGACGGGTACGGGACGGCGCAGGCTGATGCGGGCCAATGACGGGATTCACATGTCGACGGCCGGCTATCTGCGGATCACCGAACCGGTGGCGGCGCGGCTGAAGCGGGACGCGGGGCTGACGGCTCCGGTCGCAGACCCGGCGGCGTGATCCGGGCGCTGGCCCTCGTCGTCGGATTCGCGCTGGCGGGCTCGGCCGCTGCGCAGGAACGGCCCTACGTCGCCCTGCCGTCGCCGGTGAGCGCGACCTGTCCGGGGGGCCTATGCCAGCCGAACGGTCTGCAAGCCTTCTTCGGCGCCTTGCATCGACGCGGCCCGGTCGAGATCGTGCAGTTCGGCGACAGCCACACGGCGGGGGGTGACATCGCTCGTTCCCTTCTTTGGCGATTGCAGGCGCGCTTCCAGGGGCTTTCGATAAATCTGCATCTGCATGGCGTTGTCGGCGCGACGCTCAACGATCTGGCTGAACGCCAGCCGTTGTTCGATCCAGGGGAGGAAAGCCCGGACCTGGTCGTGATCGCCTATGGCACCAACGAGGGGTTCGACGACCGCGTGACCCCTCGCGCTTACGAAGCGATGCTGCGAGATCAGATCGCTCGGGTCCGAGCGACGGCGCCCACGGCCTCCATCCTGATTCTCGGCGCACCCGAGGCGATGCGGGGCGACGGGGGCGGGCGCTGCCCGGGCGACGCCGATCATCGCTGGAAGGCGCCCGACATGCTGGGCGTGGTGCGGGATGTGCAGCACCGGGTCGCGGCCGAGAATGGCGTCGCGTTCTGGGACTGGAAGGGTCGCATGGGGGGAGACTGTTCGGCCTTCGCCCTGACGCAGGGGGATCAGCCCCTGATGCGCGGCGACCATGTGCATTTCACCTTCGCGGGCGGCGACTGGATCGGGTCGCTGCTGGCCGCAGACCTGATCGCTGCCTACGACCGACGCAGGGACTGACAGGTGTTGTTCCCGACGCTGGCGTTCGGCGTGTTCTTCCTGTTCGTCTATTTCACCGCCTGGTCGCTGGATCGAGAGAACGGGCGGCGCAAGCTGTTCCTCTTGCTGGCCAGCTGGTTCTTCTACGCCCAGTGGGACTGGCGGTTCGTCGGTCTGCTGATCGCCTCGGCCGTGCTGAACTGGGGTGTGGCGGTCCTGATCAACCGCTCGGATGAGCAGGCCAAGCGCAAGTGGCTGGTGGGGCTCGGCGTCGCCTGCAACCTGCTGATCCTGGGCTTCTTCAAATACTACGGCTTCTTCGTCGAACAGGCGGGGGACTTGCTGACCCGGTTCGGGTGGGAGCGCGACCTGCCGCTGCTCCAGATCGTACTCCCGGTGGGGATTTCCTTCTTCACCTTCCAGGGCATTTCGTACGTCGTCGACGTTCATCGCGGCAAGACGCCGGTCGCGAGGTCGCTGCTGGACGTCATGCTGCTGATGAGCTTCTTCCCGCATCTGGTGGCAGGGCCCATCGTGCGGGCCTCGGACCTGTTGCCGCAGTTCGACCGGGCGCCGCGCCTGACGCGGGAGATGGCGACGCACGGCCTGCTGCTGATCTGCTGGGGGCTGTTCAAGAAGACGGTGATCGCGTCGGAGCTGTCGGTGGGGCTGGTCGATCCGGTCTTCTTCGATCCGTCGTCGTACGGGACGCTGGATCTTCTGGCGGCGGTCTATGGCTATGCGGTCCAGATCTATTGCGACTTCTCGGCCTATTCGGACATGGCGATCGGGATCGCGGCCTTGCTCGGCTATTCGTTCCCGCGGAATTTCGACCAGCCTTATCGCGCCAGTTCGATGCAGGACTTCTGGCGGCGCTGGCATATCAGCCTGTCGAGTTGGCTGCGGGACTACCTCTATGTGCCGCTGGGCGGCGGCAAGAAGGGGCTGGTCCGGTCGTGCCTGAACGTCTTCATCACCATGCTGCTGGGCGGGCTGTGGCATGGGGCGGCCTGGACCTTCGTCGCCTGGGGCGCGCTGCATGGCGGGGTGCAGGTTGTGGAGCGGATCGGTAGATCGATCATGGGAACTGAACGGGGTTTGCCGGTCTGGATCACGACGCTCGTCACCTTCCATATCGTCTGCCTGGGCTGGATCCTGTTCCGGGCCGAGACCTTCCCGATGGCGATGGAGGTGCTGATTGGTCTGGGGCGGTTCGAGCCTGCGACGCTCGTGACGCCCTTCCTGCTGGCCCTGATCGTCGGCGGGCTGGCCATGCACTGGCTGCCGCCGCGCGCCGTCGAGGGGATCGCGACCTGGATGAAGCCGGCGCCGTCGCTGACGATGGGGCTGCTGATCGGGGCGGCCATCCTGCTGGTCGAGGCCGTGCGTCCGGACGGCGTCGCCCCCTTCATCTATTTCCAGTTCTAAGCGGGGCGAGATGAGCGACCACCCCGACGAACCGGACATCCCGCTGGCGCCCTTCCCGACGGCGATCCCGACCAATCCCTTCCCGCCGCTGGAGGGAGAGGCGGCCGAGCCCTGGCTGGACGACCCGGTCGAGGACGTGACCCAGGATCCGCCCAGCGACTGGATCGAGGCGGCGGACGCGCACGACCTCCCTACGGCTTCGCCGGAGTCCGTGAATCCGCTGCTGGCTCTGGGCCGGTTCGCCTTCCCGCCCGGAGAGCCGCCGGATGAGGAGGGCGTGGCCGCGCGCGACCGCCGCTGGACCAGCCGGATCATCGTGGTGGCGACGGTCTTCCTGCTGATCTTCAACGCCGCCTCGATCCAGAACTGGTCGCGGCAGCAGGCGCCGGGCTGGGTGACCACGACCGTGCGCCGTCTGGCCGACGTCTGGTCCGAACAGATGGCGCAGCTGGGCGCGGACCAGCCTCGTCAGACCGTGCGGGACGGCTACGAAGCCGCGCGCGACGCGGACTGGCCGGGCGAGGCTATAGGAAGCCCAGACCCCGGCTGACCATGTTCTTCAGGTTGGGGAAGATGAGGTCGAGGTTGGTTTCCGACACCCCCAGCCAACGGCCCATTGTGGCGGCGTACTGATCCACGGAGGTCGTCGGAATGAAGTAGGACGAGGTCATGTCCGGGTTCTTGAAGCCCGTCTGGTCCATGCCGATGGTCGGGAACTGGCCGTAGATGTCGCCGCCCTTCACCGCTCCGCCCATCACCAGATGGTGGCCGCCCCAGGCGTGGTCGGTGCCGTCGCCGTTGGTGGTGAAGGTGCGCGAGAAGTCCGAGGCCGTGAAGGTGGTCACAGCCTCGCGCATGTTCACCCCGCCGAGGTTGGCCAAGGCCTCGTCGAAATAGGCCAGGGCGGTCGCGACCTTCGAAAGGTTGTTGGGCTGGGCGACGTTCTGGACGTCGTGGCTATCGTAGCCGCCGATGGCGACGAAGAAGACCTGACGCTTGACGCCCAGGGTCGGGGCGGAGGCGATCATCCTGGCGACAGTCTGCAGCTGGACGGCCAGGGAGTTGGTCTCGGTCGCTCCGGTGATCGGGTTGCGATAGGCGGGCGCGGCCAGGACGCCTGTCACGCCGGGAGAGGCGAAGGCGGCGTTCAAACTGGTCGCCGCGCCGATCGAGCGGCTAGTGGTGGTCGCATAGTCGGAGGCGAACAGGCTGGCGGCGGAGGTGTCGCGCACGATCTCGCGCACGCGGCCGGGGGCGGTGGCGGAGCCGAACAGGCTGGTCCCGGCCTGGCCGTTGATGACGACGGCGGGCTGGGCGCCCGTGCTCATCTGGTACTGGACGACGTCCTTGCCGGACAGGAAGACGGCGTTGCCCGAGGTGGAGACGGCGGTGAACAGGGCGCTGGTCCCGTTCATCCCAGTCAGAAGATCGCCGAACGCGCCGCCCCAGCCGGTCTGGGCGCCCTCGGTGCGGCCCGCCTGCCAGGTCGACTGCTGGTCGTTGTGCGAGAACAGATTGGTCGGCAGGGCGACGCTGCGGGCCTCGTACTGGGCGCGGGTCACCGGGCGGACCAGAGTGCCGATGTTGGCGACCACGGCCAGGCGACCAGCGTCGAACAGGGTCTTGGCCGGTCCCATGTGCGGGTGCAGGCCGAAGGTGCGGGTGCCGGAGCCGGTGGGAATGGTCTGTATGGTGCGCGGAACGATGGGCAGGACGCCGCCCCAGGCCTCGGGGCGGGCGGCGGCCGAGACGCGGCCGGTCAGGGTGTTGGTCGCGCCGATGGGCGTCGGCGCCATCCCGGCGGGCATCAGGGCGATGGGGTCGGCCCCGGTGTTGCGGGCGGTGAAGTAGCGGTTCCAGCTGTCGGTGTCGGTCGCCAGCACCATGTTGTTGGCGTCATTGCCGCCCAGCATGAAGACGCAGACCAGAGCCTTGTAGTCCGGCGCGCTCTGTCCCACGGCCGAACCGGCGGCGGCGAGCTGGGCGGCGAAGGGCGCGGCCGCGCCGAGCATCGACAAGCCGCCGCCGATCCGCAGCAGCTGGCGGCGAGTGTGGGTTCCGTGGCTCATCGCTGCACCAGATATTCGGGCGAGACCATCGTCATGTAGATGGCGAGCTTCGCGCGGTTGAGTTTGGCCGTGGCGATGGTCGCCTGGTTCGTCGCGGTGGGCTTCGGGATCACCACGCCGTTCAGGCTGTCGATGATGCGGACGCGGAGCGCGTCGCTCATCTGGCCCGAGAGAAGCAGGAGATTCATGCGGTCTACCAGAGCATTGGCATCGTCGGCGATGGCGACCTCGTTCACATAGGCCGAGCGCACGTCGGACCCCGAGCCGATGCCCGAACCGATGACCGTCTGCATGGTGTTGGCATAGCCGGCGACCGTGACCTCGTCGACGATCTGGAACTCCGGCGCGGTCAGGTTCTGGTCGCCCAGGCGCGTATTGGGCGGGACGTAGCCGGGGCGGTAGAAGTTGAACACCGACGGCGAGCTGAGCGGCGACTGGCCCAGGGAGGTGTTCGCACTGGTCGAGGTGATCAGATAATTGCCGCTGATCGAGGCGGCGCCGAAGGCCCGCATCCAGTTCGTCACCCGGATCAGGGGCTCGCGCAATTTGCCGTAGGTCGGAGTGGCGGCGAGGGCCGAGTTGCGCGCCTCCGGATCTAGCAGGATGGCCTTGACCACGGCCTTAAGGTCGCCGCGCACGCCCGCGCCGTTGTTGATGAAGGCGGCCGAGCAGCGGCTGATGTAGCCCGGCGTCGGGTTAGATGTGACAAGCCGCTGGATCAGCCGCTGGCACATGAACGGCGGCACATTGGGATGGTTGAAGATCGTATCCAGGGCGGTCTTCAGATCGTTCGGACCGTTGGCGGCGCCGGCCGGAAGGGTTACGCCGAGGAAGGTCTTCTCGCTGATCGAATGGTAATTCGCGTAGTATATCATCGGCCGGACGGCGGCGTCGACGTTGCGGTTACCGCCGGCGAAGGTGGTGTTGGTCGGCGTCGGACTGTACCAGCTGTAGCCGGTGAAAACCTTGGCCAGGTTCGAGATGTCGGAGGCGGTGTAGCTGGGCAGGGGCTGGCCTGAGCCGTCGCGCCGGATCGTGCCGTCGTCGTTCAGCATATAGGTGCCGATCGACATCAGCTGCAGCACTTCGCGGGCGAAGTTTTCGTCGGGCTTGCGCCCCGAGGCCGTGTCTTCCTTCTGGTTGCCCAGGTGGGTCAGATAGCGGCCCATCTGGGGATGCAGGGAGACCTGTTCGAGAAGGTTGCGGTAGTTGCCGAAGGCGTTGTCGCCCAGCATGTCGTAGTAGGAGGCCGCGCCTCGCGCATCGATGGCGCTGTCCAGCAGGGAAATGACGAAGATCTCCGACAGAGCCAGCTTCATCCGCTCACGCAGCTGCGCCTGACCCGTCGCCGCGTAGAGCCAGTAGCTTTCGTAGAACTGGTTGGCGCCGACGGTCGCCGACGGATTGGTCAGCTTCATCTGGGCCAAACGATTGTCCATGTAGGCCAGATGCGAGGCGGAGACGGCGCTGAGCTGTCGATCCAGATAGGCCTCATAGCCGATGGCCAGCACAGTCTTAATGTCGGCGTCTGTGGGCCCGAAGGTGGCCTGGGTCAGGAAGCGCGCCGCTGTCTGCGCATTAGCGGGCGTCGTGTCGAGCGGGGTCGTGCCCTCGTGCGATCCACCCAGCCCGGCGAAGACCTGTCCGTCACCGCACGACGACAGGCCGACCGCAAGCGCGACGGACAGGGCAAGAAACCGCAGTTTCTTTATCATGATCTCGTTCACGCCAGGTCCCCCGACCAGCTTCACTATACTTTGGTGAAACGCTGCTTGCTGAGAGGTTTACACCGACACGGTGAATTGTTCCCTCGGAGTGACTTCACGAGTTCGTGCGCGGCTTGGCTGTGAGGGGCGGCTCTCGCCAAAGCGCGGCCACCTGCCTACACATGTGGGCGCCGAGTGTTGGGGGATGTCGAATGTTGATCCGTGTCGTGTTGAGCGCCGTCGTGGGCTTGTCCGCGGCGAACACAGGGTGGGCCCAGACGGCCGCGCCGCCCGCGCCCGCCGTCACCGCCGCCGCCGCCCCGACCGAGGCCGACGAGGCGCCGAAGTGGGACGTGCAGAACCCGCCGGGTCCGTCGACCGAGGCGGCGATCGACGTCACCGAAGGCACCTGGATGGCGCTGGACGTCAGTCCGGACGGACGCGAGATCGTCTTCGACCTGCTGGGCGACATCTATGTCATGCCGAGCGGCGGCGGGCAGGCGCGGGCCATTGCTTCTGGGGTCGCCTGGGACATGCAGCCGAAATACTCGCCGGACGGGACGAAGATCGCTTTCACCTCCGACCGCGACGGCGGCGACAACATCTGGGTCATGGACCGCGACGGCTCGAACCCGACGCAGGTGTCGGACGAGAGCTTCCGCCTCTTGAACTCGCCCGACTGGTCGCCGGACGGCGAGTTCATCGTAGGTCGCAAACACTTCACCTCGTCCCGGTCGCTGGGGGCCGGCGAGATGTGGATGTATCACCGCAGCGGCGGAGGCGGCGTGCAACTGACCACGCGCCGGACGCCGCAGAAGGATTCGGGCGAGCCCGCCTTCTCGCCGGACGGCCGCTATCTGTATTTCTCCGACGACAACACGCCGGGCGACACCTTCCAGTATTCCAAGGACGTCAACGGCGAGATCTACGTCATCCAGCGGCTGGATCGCGAGACGGGCGAGGTCGAGGAGTTCCTGGGCGGGCCGGGCGGATCGATCCGGCCGACACCCTCGCCGGACGGCAAGTCCCTGGCCTTCATCCGGCGCGTTCGCTACCAGTCGACCCTGTTCGTGATGGACATCGAGAGCGGGCGCGAGACGGCGATCTATTCCGGTCTCGACCGCGACATGCAGGAGACCTGGGCGATCCACGGCGTCTATCCAGCCATGAGCTGGACGCCGGACAACCGCTCGATCGTCTTCTGGGCCGGCGGGCACATCAACCGCATCGACGTGACCTCGCGCGAGGTCACGAATATCCCGTTTCACGTCGCCGACACCCGCCGCGTGACCGAGGCCGTGCGGTTCCCGGTCGACGTCGCGCCCGACACCTTCGACGTGAAGATGGTGCGCTGGGCCCGGACCTCGCCGGACGGTTCGCGCGTCGTCTATGAGGCGCTGGGCAATCTGTGGATCAAGGATCTGCCCGATGGGACGCCACGTCGCCTGACGCGCCAGACCGATCATTTCGAGCTCTATCCCAACTGGTCGCGGGACGGCCGATCGATCGTCTACACCACCTGGGACGACCAGGACCTGGGGACCGTGCGGGTCATCCCGGCCGGCGGCGGCGAGGGGCGGGTCGTGACCCGCAACCCCGGGCACTATATCGAGCCGAGCTTCTCTCCGGACGGCCGGACCATTGTCTATCGCACGGTCGCCGACGGAACCCTGACCTCGGGCCTGTGGAGCCGCGAGCCGGGCATCTATCGCATCCCGGCGGCGGGCGGGGAGGCGACCTTCGTCACCGACGACGGAACGACGCCCCAGTTCGGCGCCTCGAACGACCGCATCTATTTCACCGGCCGCGAGGACGGGAAGGCGGCGCTGAAGTCGTCGGACCTGAACGGCCATGACGAACGCACCCACCTGCTCAGCGAATGGGCGGCGGACTTCGTTTTGTCGCCGGACGAGCACTGGATCGCCTGGACCGAGCGGTTCAACGCCTATGTCGCGCCGTTTACGCGCACGGGGCGGCCGGTGACCCTGTCGGCGGACGGCAAGGCCTTGCCGCAGACGCGCTTCACCCGCGACGCCGGGGACTGGCTGACCTGGTCGGGCGACAGCTCCAGCCTGAGCTGGTCGCTGGGGCCGCAGCTGTTCAGCCGCCCGCTGAACCAGGGCTTCGCCTTCGTCGAGGGCGCGCCGGACGACCTGCCCAAGCCGCCGGAGACGGGGATCAACCTCGGCTTCACTCAGGCCGCCGATCGTCCCGAGGGTCGTCTGGCCCTGACCGGCGCGCGCATCGTCACCATGAACGGCGACCGCGTCATCGAGGACGGGATCATCGTCACCAACGGCAACCGCATCGAGGCCATCGGTCCGCGTAGCGAGGTGACGGTCCCGGCCGGCGCCGTCGTCGTGGACGTGGCCGGCAAGACCATCATCCCCGGCATCGTCGACGCCCACTGGCACGGCTCCATGGGGTCGGACGAGATCATCCCTCAACAGAGTTGGGTCGACTACGCGGCCCTGGCGTTCGGCGTGACCACGATCCACGATCCGTCGAACGACACGTCGGAGATCTTCGCTCACTCCGAACTGGCCCGCGCCGGTCGGGTCGTGGCGCCGCGCATCTTCTCGACGGGAACCATCCTGTATGGCGCCAACACGCCGTTCACGGCGGTGGTCAACGATCTGGACGACGCCCTGTCGGCCCTGCGCCGCCAGCAGGCGGTCGGCGCCTGGAGCGTCAAGAGCTACAACCAGCCGCGCCGCGACCAGCGCCAGCAGATCATCGAGGCGGCGCGCCAGCTGCACATGAACGTCGTGCCCGAGGGCGGGTCCCTCTACCAGCACAACATGACGATGATCGTGGACGGTCATACGACGATCGAACATTCGATCCCGGTGGCCCACCTGTACGACGACGTCCGCGACCTCTGGCGTCAGTCGCAGACCGCCTACAACCCGACTCTGGTCGTGGCCTATGGGGGGTCGTCGGGCGAGAATTACTGGTACCAGGAGAGCGAGGTCTGGAACCATCCGATCCTGACCCAATATGTGCCGCGTCGTCTGCTGGACGCCCGCGCGCGACGCCCGGTGACCCAGCCGGCCAACGAGTGGAACCACATTCAGATCGCCGAACAGGCCAAGGCGCTGAACGACCTCGGCGTCGTCGTCGAGATCGGCGCCCACGGCCAGCGCGAGGGGCTGGGCGCGCACTGGGAAATGTGGATGCTGCAACAGGGCGGCTTCACCCCGATGGAGGCTTTGCGCGCCGCGACCCTGAACGGCGCGCGCGCCCTAGGAATGGATCGCGACGTGGGCTCGCTGGAGGTCGGGAAGCTCGCCGATCTCGTGGTGCTCGACGCCAATCCCCTGGAGAGCATCCGCAACACGACGTCGATCCGCTACACCCTGGCCAATGGACGCCTCTACGACACTCGCATGAACGAGGTCGGGCTGCGCGAGCGGGCCCGGAAGCCGTTCTGGTTCGAGAACGAGAGCGACCAGGGCTTCGCGGTCGGGGCGACCGACGCCGAAGGGCACGGGCACGGGGGCGACTGAGGCAGCGAATGAGATATGAACAATCACGTCATTTGACGCCCGTTCCGAACGCCGCGACCGCGTCGGCCGAGGACGGTCAGCGGATCGTCCTGCCCAGCCGGAGGCGCCGGCGAACACCGTCATCGCGGCCGCCGGGCGCCGGTCTGACAAGCGGAACCGTTGGCCACGCCCGGACTTATCTTCGGGATCGAACGTCGCCGACGGAGCCCTTGATGCCTCGCTATTTCTTCCGCCTCAGCAACGGCGACGTGCTGCGGGACGAAGATGGCGAGGAACTGCCGGATAACGGTGCGGCCTGCGCGGCGGCCCTGGACGTGTTCGCCGAGACTATCCCGTCGAAACAAACGGATTTGATGGACGGCGGGGAGTACGAAGTCATGGTCACCGACGCGGACGACCGTCAGATCTACAGCATCACCGCCCAGGGACGTCGCTTCGTATGAGCGTTTCGGACAGGGATCCCGACGGGAATCGGCTGTGGGCGCAGATGTCGGCCGACGACAAGGCGGCGTTGCGCCCGTTCATGACCTTGAGGCACCTGCCCCAGGGCGACGTCGTCACGCAGACGGGAGAAGAGGTGAAGGTCGTCTATCTGCCCGTGTCGGCGGACGTGGCCAACGTCATCAGTTTCGAGGACGGGCGATCGGGCATGGCCACCAATGTCGGGCGCGAGGGCGTGACGGGCCTGGCCGCCTTTCTCGCCGACGAACCGTGCGGCTGGGACGTGGAGGTCCAGATCGCGGGCGACGCCTGGGCTCTGCCGGCCAGCGCTCTGAAGGCCCGCGTCATGGACAGTCCTCCCCTGCTGCGGCTGCTGATGCGTCTGACCCACAACAACCAGATCGAGGCGGCTCAGAACGCGGTCTGCAACGCCGTGCACACGGTGACGCCGCGACTGGCGCGCTGGCTATTGACCATCCAGGATCGGACGGGGCGAGACGAGTTCCACCTGACCCAGGACGATCTGGCCACGACGATGAGCGTGCGGCGCACCACGGTGAATGCCTCCTGGCAGGAGCTCAGCAAGCTTGGCGGAATCAAGAGTCGACGCGGCGTCGTGAAGATCGTCAGCCGAGACATTCTCGGGCATGCGTCCTGCGAATGCTACGCCGCGCTGCGACAGCGAACTGCGCCCATGGACTAAGACGCCGCGATCGTGCGCTCAGATCCGGCCCCCCCTCGCTCCGCCGGGCGTTTCAAATGCTTCAGCGATGCGCTGCCGAGCCCATCGGCGACAAGCGGTCGGATTTTGGCATGCGTCATCAAGGGCTGGCCCACGACCGCCGGCTCGAGAGAGAGCCTGCGTGGGCTAGACAGAGAGGCGATCGCGAGGAATCCGCAAGGTCACGGTCAGCCCCTCGACGTCCCAGTCGTATTCCGCAGCGCCTGAAAACTGATGTTTGAGAATGCGATCCAGGAGTCCGCTGCCGAACCCGCGGGTCGGGCTCGGCCTGCAAACAGGCGGACCCCCGCGCTCAATCCAGACGATCTCCACAACCTCGTCCTGGAGCTGGCTCGAGACATCGAGCAGCCCGGTGTCGGATGACAGGGCGCCGTATTTGACCGAGTTGGTGGCCAGTTCGTGCAGGACGAGAGCGAGGTTTGTCGCCGCCGTTTCGCCGATGGTCAGGCGTGGAACGGCGACGCGGACCCGTCCCTGGAATGCGCCGGTCGCGTCGTACGGTGTCAGCAGAACCGAAAGCAGATCGCCGAGGAGGGCGCTGGTCTGGGGCTCGCCGGCTCTCGGGCGGACAAGATCGTGGGCCCGTCCGAGCGCTGCGAGACGCTGGGTCAACTCGCGGGCCATGTCCTCGGTGGACGCCGTGGACTTCGAGGTCATGGACGCGAGCGCGCCCGCGATGGCGATCAGGTTCTTGACCCGATGGCTCATTTCTCCGGCAAGAAGCTCATGAGCCTCCTCGGCCCGCTTGCGGCCTGTGACGTCGAGGAAGACGCCGAACATGACGCGGCCGACGATGCCTTCGTCGTCGCCTCGACCTCTCGCCGAAACCCAGTGGATGTCGTCGGAAATCATGATCCGGAAGTCGATTTCGTAGGGACCGACGATCCCGCGCGTCGCGGTGAAGGCGGTGCGCACCCGGTCCCTGTCAGCGGGGTGGATCCGTTCCGACAGATCCTCGAATGAAACCTCGTCCTCTGTTTCGAGACCCCACAGACGGTAACCGATGTCGTCCATGGTCAGCCGATCCGTGTCGACGTTCCAGGACCACAGGGCGATGCCTGCAGCCTTGACGGCAAGGCGAAGGTGGATCTCGTTCCAGACAGGCGCGACGGGTTGGGTCTCGACGGGGCTCAACGCAAACTCACCCAAACAGCAGAACAGGCGCAACAGTATGAGCCGGGGACGATAGCTTACAAGAAAGTTCACCGTCAGTCGTGAACCGGACCTGACGGATCGAGTTGTGGGGTGATGCGGACCTCAACCATGCCCTACGCCCTGGCGGTCGACGATGACGCCATCATCAGGCTGGACGCGTGCCAGATACTCGAGGCCGCCGGGTTCAGGTGCGTTGACGCGGGATCCGGCGACGAGGCCCTTGGGGTTCTCTCTGCGGATCCGGATCGTTTCACTGTGCTTTGCACCGATGTCGAGATGCCGGGCTCGACGGACGGCTTCGCCTTGGCTCGGCGCGTCGCTCAGCATTGGCCGCATATCGAGATCGTGGTCTCCAGCGGTCGCGCCAAACCCACGCCGGAATGCCTGCCGAGCAAGGCGGTCTTCATTCCGAAGCCTTTTTCAGCTGAGATCGTCCACAGCGAGCTGCGTCGACTTCTGCCGGACGGGAAAAAGCCGACACCTTTGTGAAACCCGGTCTGACGCTGCCGCGGCTCCGCGCTTTCCTCGGCTCCCGCGGTTCTTTCACTCGGGCGAGGTCATCGCGATCGCGATCTCCGCTGTGGTCGCCTAGCGGTCACCCGCCGCTCGCCAGCCGTTCTTGATCGTCATCGGGATTCAGCTCTCCAGATGCTTTTGTTCGAACCTACGACCCGCTGATTGTGAGCTCTGCCGTAACGGAGTTGGCGCAGAGGCTAGCCCGCGGAATCGCGGACCCGCGCATCTGGATGCGTTAAGGCCACGGATAGTGACCGTTTGTCAGCCTTGGCCTGAGTCTCGTCGAGATGCAGATGTTAGCGAGGCTTATGTGACCGTCGTCCCGCAGAACCGGATATGGCCCACCCATGCTCGAGGGGATGACCTGCGGTCGATGCGCAAGCTGAGCCAATCTTCCATTCCGCCAGACGGATTGTCGCTGTGAGGTTATTCGGAAGCGTCGATGTGGTATGGATGCTGCGGCAAAACCGAGACGCGCCGGTCCCCCGGGCGCTAGGTTGATGCGGAGGTCCGACGGATGACCCCCCTAACCATGAAGCTGGAGCAGTGCACGGCTTTGAGCGAGGCCGAGCGTCGCCGTCTCGATCGATTGTCCGAGTTTCCCGCAAAGCATTTCGACGCCGGTGACGTGATCCTCGCGGAAGGCCAACGGGTGGATCGAATCCATCTTGTGACCGATGGCTTCGCCGCACGGGTGAAGTCGCTGCCTGACGGGTTGAGACAGATCGTCGCCTTCATGATCCCGGGTGACCTCTGCGACCTGGAAGTGTTCGTGCTCGAGCGTATGGATCACGACATCATCGCCATGGCTCCGACCCGGTGCGCCCTGATCCCCATGCAGGAAATCACCGAACTGCTGACTGAGGTCACGACCCTGACCAAGGCCCTGTGGTGGTCAACCATGACGGACCTTGCCGTGCTTAGAAATCGCATCGTCGATCAGGGGCGACGTGAGGCGCCGGAGCGTCTCGCGCACCTCTTCTACGAACTGTTGATCCGCTATCGCATGATCGGAATGGCGGCGGACAATTCCTACCCCCTGCCGCTTTCCCAGACCGGTCTGGCCGATGCGGCGGGAATCTCTCCGGTCCATGCAAACCGCAGCCTGAGCCTGCTCCGCGCTGAACGACTGGTCGAGCTCGATCGGGGGGTGGTGACCGTCCTGAATCCAGCCGGGCTCAAGCGCATCGCCGGCTTCGAGGCCGGCTACCTTCATATGGCGCGCACCGAGCACCCGACGAATGTCTCTCACCGGGCGGAGGACCTGATCTAGATCGGGAACCAGAACAAGGCGCGGATGGGGCTGCTTAACATAGTATAATGCGACCTTCACCGTTATCCGCCAACGCCGAGGCATGGTTGGAAGGTCTAAGGCCGGTGAGTCGGCGTCTACAGCGGAGCTGCGTTTTGGCGAGTTCCTGCAGCTGACGACAGAGGCGCGTGAGTTCCTCGCCAATCTGTTCGGGCCGCCGCAAAGCCTGGCTCGACAGCATGTGCTGCGGCATGACGGAGACCCGCCCACCCACCTTTACCTGCTGGTGGAGGGATGGGTCTCAGCCTCGCTTGCGGTGACATCTGGCAAGCAGCAGACGGTCAAAATTCATCTTCCCGGAGACGTTCTCGGTGCGCCGAGCCTGCCGGTCGCACGGGCGGCGGAGGCGCTGACGGCCCTGACTCCGGTCGTGGTGCGCTCTGTCTCGCGCGCCGACTTCATGACGGCCGTTGCGCGATGTCCGCGCTTCGCCGTGTCGGTGTTCCTGAGCGCGCAAAAGGAGAGGCTTGCGCTGATGAGCACGCTGGCGCTGGTGGGGCAGACTGAGGGCGGTTCGCGCATCGCCGGGATGTTGATCGATCTCTACGACCGTCTGACGGTGTTGGGCCGGACGGAAGGCGGCCACATGCCTCTGCCGCTGACCCAGCATCAGATCGGGGAGCTGGTCGGACTCAGCCCCGTCCACGTGAACCGGAAGATTCGCGAGTTCGAGCAGGCGGGTCTGATCCTGCGGGAAACGCGGACGGTCCAGTTGCTGGACATCGACAAGTTGCGCGAGATGGCGGGCCTCACCGCGCATGAGTATCTGCGCGACCCGGAATGGATTTCCCTTCCGTGAGCGCCGGCCAGAGCAAATGGTCAGGCCTTGGCGAGCATGGCCGACGGCTCGCGCACCGTGATCCGGCTGCGGGAATAGGCGATCTGCTTCTCTCGCTTCATCTCCTTCATCACCGCGCAGACGGTGGTGCGCTGCAGGCCGGTCAGACGCGCGATATCGGCTTGAGTGATCTGAAGGGGCGACTGACCCGTCTGCATGTCGCCGAGGCGAGAGAGCAGCCACTGGACACGTTTCGCGGCGCTATCCTGCAGATTGGCGATGGCGCGGTCGCGGGTTTCTTCTACGGTCTGGACGAGCCAGGACATGACCGCGCCCGAGAAGTCGTGGGAACGCGCGAGCAGCGCGGTGACGAAGGCGCGCTGGACGAGGAAGGCGCGGCCCGGAACCTCGATGATCCATGTCGCAGGCCTGACTTCCTCGTTGACCGTCTCGAACAGCCCGACGACCCCGCGCCGGTCGACCCACCCGCCCAGCAGGCCGGAAGCGCGGCATTCCATCCGCACCACAGCGCACAGCGGGAACCAGAGAAGCCCGTCGGACGGATCCAGGAGATCGCCCGCACTGAGCACCACCGTCTTGCCCGGCAAAAGATCGGCGCCCGCCGCCGCGAGGAGGATGTTCGGCGATGGCGGGGTGATCGGCAGCGCGCCGTCGGAGCTCACGACCGGTCTCCTTCGCGACCGAGCATGGCGACTTCCTTCTCGTCGAGATAGATGCGCGCCGCGCGCGCGCTGGCGTGATCTCTCAGAAGGCGCTGCGCCTGCGCCTTGGCGTCCTCAACAGACGCCACGTCCAGCGGCTCCATATGCGGCGTGCTAGACCCCGCCAGCTCGATAAAACAGAAATAGGTCACACGACCTCCCGGTCCATTCAGGCGGGAGTGTACGGCGTGCGGCGCCGATTTCTTCCAATGATGTGCGCCTGACAGCTTAGCACGTGATCAAAGAAGACTAGCAGCTACAGCAGCGCTGTCGTTATCATATGTTGTCCTTGTGAGAATGAGTTGTGTAATGCAAAGCTTGTCGCCGGGCGGGTCAAGCATCCCAGCTAAGCTTGAAATGCGAGGGAAGTAGAGCTTGGTCGTGAATGGAGAACTCACATTATCGCATCCGCGACGGGCGCTTCCCCCGCGCGTTCTTGTGGATTGAAGCTGCGGAGCGTTGAACCCGCGAGATCGAATCTCAACAGCGCTCCACTCACACAGTGGAGCTTCGCCACTTAAGCGCCGCGTAGCATTCGCAGACCTGATCCTGCAGCCTGTCCCGATCGATGATTGTGATCACGCCGCGGGAGTGTCGGATGGCGCCTGCATCTCGCAGGCTCTGCCAGGCGGCGTTCACAGTCGTCCGCCTAGCGCTCACGAGGACCGCGACATCCTCCTGTGTCACCGCGAAGGCGTCGCCGCCGGTCCGGTCTTGTAGAGTCAGGAGCCAGCGCGCGATCCGGGGAACGATCATGTGACTGGTGTTGCACACGGCGTTCTGGGCCGCCTCGATCTGATTGAAATGGGTCAGGCCGAGCAGGAGGCGGAGAAGCGGCTGGCTGGCCTTGATCTGACGGCGCAGGACCCTGCTTTCCAACGCCCATGCCGCTCCTTCGATTTGAACTTGGATGTCCCATCCGCAGGGCTCATCGGCGAGGAAGGCGGCAAGGCCGGAGACGCCCTCGCGCCCGACGTTCGTCGCCATACCCGAGCGTCCGTCGCTGAAGCGAATGACGTTGGCCAAATCGGCCGTCACAGGGAAGTAGACGATCTCGACCGGCTGCCCGGCTTCCGTGACCACATCCCTGAGGGGGAGGTGGCGGAGTTTCATCGATGGACGGAGCGCGGCCTGGTCGTCCGGCCGCATCGTCGCCCACAGCCGGTTGTTCTCCAGAGCCGTCGTGTCGGAAATCGCTGTCACAGCCGTCGGCCTTGAGCAGTGACGCTGAATAGCGGCGTTTCATCCTCTCTCAGGACCATCACCTCGTAGTCGCCTCCTTTGCCAAGGTGGTCGGCCTTACCCCCAACCGTTTCGGCGAACACCTCTACGGCGGTCTGGCGCGCACGGCCGTCGTCGGCAAGTTCCTCACCCTCGTGATCCGGCACGACGCTCCCGTCCCTCAGGCGAAAATAGTATCGCGGCATCGGAATCCCTCATTCAGGTCACCCGGTCGATCAAGGCGAGCGACCCGCCCCGCTCACCGGATCCGCGACGCGGTCGCCCGCAATGCGATACGGTTGTTCAACCGTTTCCAACCGCCGGGCGACCGGCTCGTTCCTGAGTCGCAAGGGTGACAAAGGACCCCTCGTCAGGCCGCTGCCAGCTCCACGAGGATCGCTTCGATGAAGGCCTGGTCGTGGGGTTCGGAGTCATTGGCTTCGACGATCAGCCGATCGTTAGACCAGCGTCGATCCGGCGAGGCTGCGGCGGCTTCGCCAAGCGCCTTGGCCGCCGCAGGGGTGACCGAGAATGCGGTCGCCTTGGGCCCGGAGGTGACTTCCGTAACACCGGCGGCGAGGGCCAGGGCAGTCATCCGGGCGCTCGACATCAGGGTGGCAGCGTCCTCTGGAAGAGGACCGAACCGATCCTCGACCTCTTCGCTAAAGGCATCGATGTCTTCAAGAGTCACGAGGCGCGCCAGACGAGCGTACAGATTGATCCGCGTGGCGGCGTCCGGGACATACTCCGAGGGCAGGCTGCCGCCGGTCGCCAGGGCGAACTTCGGAGGTACGGGATCGCCGGCGTCCTCGCCGCGCGCCACCTTCAGCGCCCGCGCTAGAACGCGCTGATACAGGCTGGCCCCGATCAGGCGGATGTGACCCGCCTGTTCCTCGCCCACCAGATCTCCGCCACCGCGAAGATCGAGATCGCGCGCACTGATGGCGAAGCCGGAGCCGAGGCGGTCCAGGGCCTCCAGCGTATGCAGTCGCGAGAGCGTGTTCTCCGAGAGCGGGGCGTCGGGGTCGCTGAGCAGATAGGCGTAGCCCTGACGACGTCCGCGCCCGACACGACCGCGCAGCTGGTGGAGCTGGGCCAGTCCGAACCGGTCCGGTCGCCAGACCAGCATGGTGTTGGCGCGGGGCACGTCCAGACCGTTCTCGATGATGTTTGTGGCCAGCAGGATGTCGCCGTCGCCGGCCGCGAAGCCGGTCATCACCGCGTCCATGTCGTCGGACGCCAGTTCGCCGTGGGCGATGACCACCTTCAGCTCGGGGACGAGTTTGGCGAGCTTCACCTGAAGCGATACCAGGTCCTCGATACGCGGCGCGACGACGAAGCTTTGCCCACCCCGCGACGCCTCGCGCATCAGGGCGATCCGGACGGAGCCGGGATCGAAGTCGGTCAGGAAAGTGCGGATCGGTCGCCGCCGCGCGGGCGGGCTGGCGATGACGCTGACGTCCTGGATCCCGACCATGGCGCTCTGCAGCGTGCGGGGGATGGGCGTCGCCGAGAGGCTGAGGACATGCGGGGCGCGGTCGGCCAGGTCAGCTTTCATCCTGGCGCCGAACCGGTGCTCCTCGTCGATCACGACCAGGGCAAGGTCTGCGAAGGACACGCTGGTTGAAGCCAGGGCCTGGGTGCCGACAACGACCAAGAGCGACCCATCGGCCAGACAGGCCTTGACCCGCTTGGCCTCAGCCGTGTCCGTGATGCGAGATAGATGACCAACCTCGATGCCGGCCTCTGCGAACCTTCGCTGGAACAGCTCGAAATGCTGCCGCGCCAGGACCGTTGTGGGCGCGACGATCATCACCTGACGGCCCGCCAGCGCGACGGCCGCCGCAGCGCGCAGGGCCACCTCGGTCTTGCCGAAGCCCACGTCGCCGCACACCAGCCGGTTCATCGGAGCACCGGAGCCAAGGTCGGCCATGACAGCGTCGATCGCTGCGCCCTGGTCGATGGATTCCGGGAAGGGAAAGCCGGCGGCGAACCGCTCGTAGGCGGCGCGGGGAGGACTTATGGCCGGGGTGGTGACGGCGGCGCGGGCCCGCGCCTGTTCGACCATGGCGGCGGCCGTGGCGTCGATCTGCGCGCTGACTTCGGCGCGTCGCTTGATCCAACCCGAGGTGTTCAGGCGATCGAGGGTCACGGCGCCGGCTTCAGATCCGTATCGCCAAATGCGGGCGAACTCCTCGACCGGCGCCAGGACGGTGGCGCCGCCATGGTATTCAAGTCGAAGCACATCGCGCGCCACGCCGTCGGCCTCGATCGACTCCAGCGCCTGGAGCACCCCCAGGCCGTGTTCCTCATGGATGACGACGTCGCCGACCCGCAGTTCTGTCTCGCCAAACGGATTGGCGGAGGCGGACGTGCTCCGGGCGATCCGTCCGCCAGTCACATCGGAGGGTGTGATCACCGTGACGTCCGCTATCCCGTCGGTGAAGCCGGCGTCGAGGTCGGCGGTGAAGGTCGCAAGATCGCCCGTCTCGGCGTCTCGCACGTCGCGCCAGGCCGCGAGCGATCGCGCCGGCTCGACGCCCCCGCGTTTCAACATGCGGGCGACGACCCGCTGCTCGTGGGGCTGACCGGTGAGAACCACCCGTCGGCCGGCCTGACGTTCGGTTGCGATGAAGGTCTTGAGTGCGCGGCCCGGCGCGCTCTCACGCGCAAACCTCGGCGTCGGCGAGAGGTCCGTCGTATCCACGGTCCGCGCTTCGGTCAGGCGGCCGGTCCACTCGTCCTGTGAAAGATAGAGCGCCTCGGGACGAGATGGGCGCCAGCCGTCGACATCGCCGAACGTCTTGCGGGCCTCGAACGCCTCCTGGATCTGGCGGGTGAGTTTGCGGGCTCTCTGCGGAACCTCGGCGTCCTGCAGAATGGCGGCCGCGGGAAGGTAGTCGAACAGGCTGGCCAGGGCTTCGTACCGTTCGGCCAGCCGATGCTCGGCGCCGGTTGCGTCGGAAGCGTCGCCTTCCGAGGCCGCGCGTTCGGTCGCCGGCCCGAGACGCAAGGTCGCGACCTCCTCGCCGCTTCTCTGGGTGACGGCGTCGAACGTCTTGATCGAGGTGACCTCATCGTCCTCGCCCAGGATGATCCGGAACGGGCCGGACGCGGCCGGCGGATAGACGTCGACGACTTCGCCCATGATGGCGATCTCACCAGGCTCGTCGATCCGGTCATCGGTGACGTAGCCCCATGTCGTCGCAAAGGCGTCGAGGGCTGCGCGGTCGAGAGCCTGACCGACGGAGACGCCAAAGCCGGCGCCCACGACATCCCTGGGAGGTACGCGCTGGATCGCCGCGTCGGGGCAAGTGATCACCCATCGGCCGGCGGCGGACGCCGGCCTCGACAAGGCTTCCAGAACGGCCATCCGTCGCCCCATGCTCTCGCGTGAGGGCGCGGCGCGGTCATAGGGCAAACAGTCCCAGGGTGGCATGACCAACACCTCCGGACCGTTGACATCGCGGAGGGCGCCGAGGGCGGCCGCGATCTCGTCGGCGCGTCGCTCGCTAGCGGCGACGAAGAGAACCGTCTCGCCCTTCTTGAGGCGGCGGGCGATCAGACGCGCGGCGATACCGGCCGGAGGCGCCTTTCGCGGGGGTGACGAGTCCGCCGGTATCGGGCCTTCAACGAGAGACAGCTCTCCAGTGATCGTCGGGGTCGGCTTGCGCGCCATTCTGTCTCACAGCTTCGGAGGGGTGGATGCCCGCAGCCGAACGGGCCGACGCGCCGACCGGCACGCGGCCGCGCGGGCAGCGAGTAGGGGTATGCTCCCGGCTCCGGGATCACTTGTCATGCTGGCCAAGAAGCTTCGGCTGCCGTCGCCGGTTCCTATGACGCCTAGGTGACAGAGATCGAGGCAGGCGATGCGCGCACCTCGCCTGTCTCGATCAGCGAACCCGTGCGCTGTTTCTTGAACGTCTCGCCGATCACGGACGGCCGGGGTCGTCTCGCGCCTGCCGACGGCCTTCACCGCCTTCGATGATATCGCCGGATCCGGTTTGCCGCCGGGGTTCGCGCCGTTGGCCTCTCGGCCGTCGCTCTGTTTGTCAGCCTTATTCGGTCTCCGGTGGCGCGGGGGCCGAGGCCGCCCCTGACGTGAACGGAGCCGGCTCGGCGTAACGTCGCATGACAACTCTCCCAATAATCGCTCTCGAGAGCGTGCTGGGCTGCTCGTCTGAAGCGCCAGTTTCTAAGTCATGTTGCCGACTTATTGTCCCCGCCCTGTAGACAACAACAATCAACGGCCGACTGCCAAAGTCACCTTCACGACAGTCTGGGATATATTGAATAACTTCGGAACGAAGGCGGTGGGGTGATCTTATGTCGGGGCAACAAGACGAAGTCAGGATCGCATCATGTTCATGCACAACAAGAAGCTTATGTATACCGTCCGGGTGGCCGAGCCGAACCCCGGCCTCGCTACCCTCATGCTCGAACAGTTCGGGGGGCCGCAGGGTGAGCTCGCCGCCGCCATGCGCTACTTCACCCAGGCGCTGGCGGACGAGGATCCGGGCCGCAAGGACATGCTGCTGGACATCGCCACGGAAGAGCTCAGCCACCTGGAGGTGATCGGTTCGATCGTCTCGATGCTGAATCGGGGCGTCAAAGGCGAGCTGGCCGAAGGCGCGCTGGAAGAGGCCGATCTCTACATGTCGCTGAACGACGGTGGCGAAAGCCACACGACCTCGATCCTCTACGGCGGCGCACCGGCTCTGGTGAACTCCGCGGGCGTGCCATGGACGGCGGCCTATATCGACTCGATCGGCGATCCGGCCTGCGATCTACGCTCGAACATCGCGGCGGAATCGCGCGCCAAGATCGTCTACGAGCGGTTGATCAACGTCACCGACGACGCGGGCATCAAGGACGCTCTGACCTTCCTGATGACTCGAGAGATCGCGCACCAGAAGTCGTTCGAGAAGGCGCTCTATGCGATGCAGCCGAACTTCCCGGCCGGCAAGCTGCCCGGTCACCCAGACTTCGCCGACAAATACTACAGCCTGTCCCAAGGCGACGGCGAGGCGCGCGGTCCCTGGAACGAGGGCGAGCAGTGGGAATATGTCGACGACCGCGCCGAGCAGGCGGCGGTCGATGGCGGCGACGGCACGGCCCAGGTCGTCCTGTCGGCGGACGAGCTGGAGACCGTCGAGGCCCTCGCGGCGCGGACGGCGTCCGATCCCCAAGCGAACCCGGTCACGGGAGCGGACCTCGGCGCGGGCCCCGGCGCCGGCAAGACCACGACCCTGGTGGAATAGCACTTCCGGGACGCGCAGCCGCAGGCGGCGCGTCCCGATCCGCCGCGACGCCCATGCCGCTTTTCCAAATGACAATCTTCAGGGGTGCGACCGCCGTCTCGACAGAGTCTGTGCGCGCCGTAACGGCCGAGCAAGCCCGGACACATCTGCGGCTCCGACTTGCTCGATGCCAGCCTGGCGAGACCGTGGTGCTCTCACGGGATGGCCTTGAGCTGGGTCGGATAGGCCCAAGGCGCGTTTGACCCTGACACGTTTCCCGAAGGAACACTGATGGCCGCTGTCCCCCACCATCCCAACGAAGAGGGCGCCTGGACGCGGCTGGAGGGCGCTGTCGGCGTGGCTCTGTGGCAGCGCGAGCGGACCACCTTCGCCCCAGTCACCATGTACTATGTGATCGCCCCGCCCCGGCAGACGGAGATCCTCTACGACCTGGCCAAGGCGCGGGAGCGGTATGAGATCCTCGCGGCCGGACGATAAGGCATACGAAATGCAAGGCCCGCCGGCGATCTCGCCGGCGGGCCTTATCGTGCAGGCGATCAAACCACGCCCACCGTCAAAGGGCGCCCGCTGCGGTGTCGGTCTTGGTCGCACGCGATGCAGCAGCGGTCGGACGGGGCATCTTGCGATAGGTCGCCAGCGCCTGACCCACGACCTGGTCCATGTTGTAGTAGCGGTAGGTCGCCAGACGTCCGGCGAACACGACGTCGCTGCGACCGGCGGCGAGTGTTTCGTACTGTTTGAACAGCGCCTGATTTTCCGGCCGGGGGATCGGATAATAGGGGTCGCCCTCGGCGGTCGGAAACTCATAGGTGACGCTGGTCTTGGGATGCGTCTGGCCCGTCAGGTGCTTGTACTCGGTGACCCGGGTGTAGGGCGTCGCCTCATCGGGCGAGTTGACCGTCGCCACCGACTGGAACCGTTCCTGATCGAGCGTCTCGTGCTGAAAGCGCAGCGAGCGGTAGGGCAGGGGACCGTGGCAGTGGTCGAAGAACTCGTCGATCGGGCCGGTGTAGATCAGCTGGTCGAAGGTCACCTCGTCGACGATGTCGCGATAGTCCACACCGGTCTCGACGCGGATGTTCTCGTGGTTGAGCATCCGTTCGAACATCTTGGTGTAGCCCTCCAGCGGCATCGCTTGGAAGGTGTCGGTGAAGTAGCGGTCGTCGGTGTTGGTCCGGGTCGGCACGCGGGACGTCACCGACTTGTCGAGCTCCGACGGATCGAGACCCCACTGCTTGCGGGTATAGCCCTGGAAGAAGGTCTCGTAGAGCTCGCGACCGACGGCGGAGACGACGACATCCTCGCTGGTCCGCACCTTTTCGACCGGTTCCGCGCGCGCGGCGAGAAACTCGGCGGCGTCCTCGTCGGTCTGCAGGTCCAGATCGTAGAGCGTGTTCAGCGTCGTGCGGTTGATCGGCATCGGCACCAGTTTGTCGCCGACCTCGGCCAGGACGCGGTGTTCGTAGGGCCGCCAGCGGGTGAAGCGCGAGAGATAGGCGAACACGTCAGCCGAGTTGGTGTGGAAAATGTGTGGCCCGTACTCGTGGATCAGCACGCCGGCGTCGTCGAGACGATCATAGGCGTTGCCGCCGATGTGGGGGCGACGATCGACCACCAGCACGGTCAGGCCCGCATCGGCCGCCAGCCGCTCCGCCAGCACCGCGCCGGCGAACCCTGCGCCGACGACCAGAGCGTCATAGTGGGGCCTGCGGCCGCCGCGCGGCTTGCGCGAGGGTGCGGCGGCCTTGCGGGCGGTCGCAGCGCGATCGACCAGGGTGTTCATGCGGACATGGGTCTGGTCCCAGGACAGATCGGCCAGAGCTTTGTCAGCCTCGGTCAGCCATGACCCGCCCGGGTCGGCTGCAAGAGCCAAGGCGGCGTCGCAGGCGGCGACGAAGGCATCGGCGTCCGGGGCGATGGCCACCGCCTCCAACGCGCCGTAGTGGCGAACCACGTCGCGGATCGGGGTGGAGACGACCGGTCGTCCGCCGGCCAAATATTCCGGTGTCTTGGTCGGGCTGATGAACTGGGTGGAGTCATTGATGGCGAACGGCATCAGGGCGACGCGCCAGCGACCGAGCTCTCCGGGCAGCTCATCGTAGGAGCGCGCGCCGAGATACTGGATATTCGCGCGGCGCGGCAGGTCGTCTTCGGAAATCTTCACCACAGGGCCGACCATGACGATCGTCCAGTCCGGCCGCGCATCGGCGACGGCGGCGATGAGCTCGAGGTCCATGCGCTCGTCGATCACGCCGTAGAAACCTAGCGTGGGCGCATTGTCCGGCGCGATCTGGCGGGCCTTGGCGAAATGGGCGCGATCGACGCTGGACGGGAAGGGATGGATGTTGGCGTGCAGGTGCGCCTTGGCCTCGTACAGGCTGTAGCCCCCCGTGAAGACCACATCGGCCGTGGCGATCAGTTCCTGCTCCAGCGGTCGCAGCTCAGGCGGCGCAAAGCGGAAGTTCGCCAACTCGTCCATGCAATCGTAGATGACGGCGGCGGCTTCCAGATGCCGGGAGAACGGCAGCATCATCGGTGTGTAATACCAGAGCACAGGACTTGTGACGGCGTGCTCCGAGAGCAGATCATCAAGCAGTGACTTGAGGGACGCCGCCTTTTCGCCGTCGGACAGACCATGCGGCAAACGCGGCGTCGCGATGATCACGCCGCTGACCGGGCAGGCGCGCGTCTGGACCCACGAGAGCTGGCCGTCGTCTGGCAGGGGCTCTTCGAAATAGATCACCGTTCGCGACTGGGCGAAGCGCGTCATCAGGTGTTGCGGGCGCTGGAACACGAAGTCCCAACGCAGGTGCGAGAAACAAACCACCGGATCGCGCGGACTCGCGGCTGCAAGGTCGATGACCTTTGCAGGCAGGGCTTTCGGTTCAGCGGGGATCGTGGCCACGGGCGTTCCTTCCGGTCGGGTGCACCGAGCAGACGTCAGGCCTGCGTGTGTTCCCGGGTGTTGCAGTTGACAGCGCTTCTGCGCCTTGGGTTCGGGCCGAGCCTGATCGGGTCATGCGGCCAAAGGCGCATTCGCGGCATCCCCCCGCTCGGGATGGAAGCACCGACGATCGTCTCTGGACCACCACCCGTCGCCAGAGGGCGCGCCGTCCTTGTCGCTCCGCCGATCCGCCAGACCTTTCAGCCAGGTTGCGAACTCTCTAGCGACCGGAGCGCCCGACGAGATATCGAAAGCGCCCGGCTCGTAGTGGTCCTGTCGACATGTCAGAAGGCTGTCCCAATCGACCGCGCCCAGCAGAGACCAGGCCGTGACCGCCTCGACCGGCACGCCTTCTTCGGTCAGGTCGCAGACCGCTCGCCAGCATTCGTCGAACCACCGGATCTGTTCGTGAGGATCGGACCCCAGGTGGCATTCGGTGACAGCGAGGGGCAGGCGATACCGCGACCAGAGCGTGGTGAGATGGTCGCGCCACCCTCCGAGACGGTGTTCCATCGCCCGGACCGCCTCGACGTCGGCGTAAGCCATCTCGCCGTTCGAGCCGTGCGTATGCTCCGGGTATCGCTCCAGCCGGTGGTCGAGGAACCGGTCGCTGGTGACATAGTGGTTCATCCCGATCACGTCGGGCGGGCACGGATCGGCCGCTATGACAGCCAACCTCTCCTCGAAGCCCAGTCCGGCAAGGCGTTCGAACAGGGCGTGGCCCGGCCGAACCCGGCCGCACAGGAGATCCCAGGTCATCAGACGTCGGTCGTTCTCGAACCGCGCCTGCGATGCGCAAGCGTCGGTGCCGTAGGTCGCGCCGAAGTCCTCGGTCTGGATCAGGCGTGCGTTAGGCACGACCGATCGTATGGCTCGCATCGACAGCCGTGTGGCGTCGATCTGGTTCAGCAGGGCCAGCCAGAAGTCATGCTCATCGCGCAGATGCGGATACCAGTGGCCATACAGGGCGCTGAAGCGGGCGGTGGTCAGCGGCTCGTTGACCGGCGTCCAGTCGCGGACCCACGGATAGCGTTCCGCCGTGCGCCGGGCGTGTTCGGCCAGACCCTCCGCGAAGCCGGGGTCAAGCAGGTCGGTCCAGGCAGGACCGGAGCCGTGATGGATCAAGCCGATGATCGGTCGAAGGCCCAGGGTGCGCAGTCGGATCAGCCGCAAGTCCGACCACGTCCAGTCCCATTGGCCGCGCGTCGTCTCCGTGCGCTCCCACAGCACTGGATAGCGAATGGCTTGAAGACCCAGGTCGGCGAAGCGATCGATGTCGTAGATGCGATCATGGTGACCCGTCAGCCGCGTCTGGTCGCTCCAGACGTCGCCGATCCGGTTCACGGTGCATTCATGCCCGCCCCACAGCACCGGCCGGGGCGCGCTCATGCCGCAGCCGGCAGCGTGGTGATGCCGCCGAAACGTCGGTTCAGTCTCCATGCCACCGCCGTGTCGACGATGGTCTGAAAGTCGGAAATCTCTGGCTTCCAGGTCAATCTCTTCATCGCGCGTGCGGGATCGGCGACCAGGATCGGCGGATCTCCGGCACGGCGGTCCCCAACCGAGTAGACAGGAGGCCGGCCGCACGCCTGTCCAACGGCCTCGATGACCTCCAGCACCGACGTGCCCTGTCCCCGACCCAGGTTCATCGCCTCGAAGCCCTGATCCACGGTGGATAGGCCCAGCGCCAGGACGTGCGCCCGCGCCAGGTCCGCCACGTGGATGTAGTCCCGCACGCAGGATCCGTCGTCCGTCGGGAAGTCTCGCCCGAACACCGTCAGCGGACGGGAGCCGGTAAGCGCCGCCTCTATGGCCAGAGGGATCAGGTGCGTCTCGGGATCGTGCGCCTCGCCGAGTTCACCGTCAGGATCGGCCCCAGAGGCGTTGAAGTATCTCAGCGCGACCGCCTCCATGCCGAAGGCGGCGCAGTTGGCGGCGATCATCCGCTCGCCCGCCAGCTTGCTGTCGCCATAGGGATTGATCGGGTTCAGCACGTCGGTTTCGGACAGGGCCGAAAGGCCGGCGGGCGTTCCATAGACCGCCGCCGTCGACGAGAAGATCAGCCGAGCCACGCCGTTGTCCCGCATGGCGGACAGCACGGCCGCGACGCCGTTGACGTTGTGATCCCAATACAAGTCAGGACGGTGCATCGACCGTCCGACCTCGATCAGCCCGGCGAAATGGATGACCCCGACGACCTTGTGGTCGCTCATCGTCCTGGCCAGCCGCTCCCGGTCCCGAACATCGCCCTGGACCAGCGGACCCCATTTCACGGCCTGGGCGTGACCATTGCTGAGGTCGTCATAGACAACGGGTTCGAGCCCGGCCTGGGCCAAGGCCTTGCAGGTATGGGAGCCGATATAGCCGGCGCCGCCCGTCACGAGGATTGTATCGCCCACCGTGTCAGCTCCAGCCGCAGGTGGAGGGGGTCGAGGGGGAACCCAGCGGACGACACTCCAGGATGGCTCGCCTGGACATCAGCCCACGTACCGCTGGTATTCTTCGGCATAGCGCAGCGTCAGTCTTTCCTGATCCTCGGCCTTCTCGCGCAGCTCCAGGAACCAGCCTGATTCTTCTTCATACATGTGGGTCAGGACCGCACCCTCGATATGCTCCCACTTGTCGAGCCAGGCTTCGTCCGACGGAGGAATACGCTCCAACTCGGCCATCTGGTTCTTGGCAACGGTCTGTTCGAGATACGCCTGCGCCGCGTGAGCCTTTTCGTCAGCGTGGCCGAGGGCGGGATACAGGACGATCTCTTCGGCGAGCGAATGCCCGTTGAGCACGAGAGCCAACGTCTTCATGGCCGCAGTCCGGTCGGCGGCGCGCTTGGCGAGCTTGCCAGTCGTGAAGGCCTCGCGGATTTGGTCGTGGTGATCGATGACAAGGCTCAACCAGTCGCCCGGCGCCGCCGCGGCGCGCGCTTCCGCCGTCGCTTCCGCCCGCTTGTCTTCGTCGGGTTGGGGCGTGACGGCGGCGGCGATCTTGTCGATGATGGACATGGATTTTTCCGATGAGCTGAGGCCGAGAGAAGCCCGCGGAACCACGATCGTTCCTCTGTCACGGAGCCGACTTTGTGCGCTGCAGCGCCGCTGTGGCGACTGCCCGACCTGAGGCTTGGGCAGCGTGGACGGGGCTTGATGGCCTGTCGGAACTTTGGCTCATCCAGCTGCCCGTGGCGGCTGTGTCGACCTCGAGACTTAGGAACGGCGCTGTCGCCCGCCTCGTTGTTCGCGTGGAAGGAGACACTCATGTCAGACGACAAGACCCGCTCGGGCGGCCTGGATCGAAAACTCATCAGCCTTTCGGAGGATTATGAGGTCCGGGACTGGGCCGCCAAATTCGGAGTAACCGAAAAAGCGCTTCGGGATGCGGTCGCGCGCGTCGGCGCCCGGGCCGAGGACGTCCAGCGCGAGCTCGGAGGGGGGCGCTGATGGACGGGGCATGGGAGGCTTGGCCCTGGGGCCTCGTCATCATTGGCGGTCCCCTCCTGCTTGGCGGGGTGCTGGCCTGGGTCAAGCTGCGAAGCGCCAAGGCTCCGGACGCGGACCCCGGCACCCCGTCGAACGATCCCTCCAAGGGGATGACCGGACATGACTAACCCTCGTGACCAAGGCGGCCCCCAAGGCGACCCCGGCGAGGCCAACCGAGGCATCGGCCAGGAGAGGGTCGGGGAACCGTCTCCCTCTCCGCGTCAGCGCGCGACGCTCGCTGGGACGGCCGGGGGGCCGGGCTCAGGGGCCGGAGAAACCCGCGCGCCTGACGACGACGGGGCTCCGGCTACGGAGGAGGAGCGCGCGGTTCGGGATCACGGTCGACCCTAGAACGCCTGAACCGTCGCCACCAGCAGCATGAAGGCAGTTTTGAAGGAGGCTTCGATGAGCGTTGCCGACCCCGGCAAAAATCGGATCTCAAACTCAGGCCAAGTCTCGATTACGCCTGAGCGGTGGTCTGAAACCGCCCGAACTAAAGGGGCGTCCGCGCCTCGCGAGGAGCGATCGTTCGCGCCGAATATCGACCTTGGGCGCAAACCTGTCCCTAAGAGCGAATGTCTTTCGCAGATGCGGCGTCGAGGGACCGCCTGATGGTCTCCTTGGCCCGCAAACGATGACCCATCCCATCAGCCCGCCGCAGGCGCGAGGTCCCCGCAACGGCGACCTGCCGGCCTATGTCGGCAACGGCCTGGTGGGACTTCGCGTCCGAGAGCAGCCCTTGCAGGCGGGAATGATGATCGTGAGCGGCTTCGCGGGCGAGCATCCGGAACGGCGGATCGAGGCCGCGGCTCCGGCGCCCTACCCACTGGCCGGGGATCTAGCCCTCGACGGCGTCTGGCTCAGCGACCAGCCGACCGGCGTATCCGACCTGCGCCAGAGTTACGACTTCGCCACCGGCGAACTCACCAGCAGCTTCCGCTTCGAGGCGGCCGGAACGACGGCCGAGGTGACTGTCCTGACCTTTGCCAGTCGCACCGCGCCGTCGATCGTTCTGCAGGAGGTCTCCGTGCAGCCCGATAGGCCTTGCGATGTCGAGCTCCGAGCGGTGATCGAAACGGCGGGCGTGCGAGGCGGGGTCGTCCGCCGTCGGACCGATACCCCGGGGGAGCCGGACCCCGTTTGCGACGGGTCCATGCTCTGGGCGTCGGAGGGCGGCCTGAGCAGCTGCGGCCTCGCCCTCGTCACGCAGATTCTTGGCGGCGAGGCCGAACGGAGCGTGCGGACCTGGGATGTGACGGGTCCGATCCGCACCGACTATCGGGTGCGCGGGCGCTCGGACCGCCCGATCCGGCTCCGCCAAATGGCGGGTGTGGCGCCCTCGGTTATCCATGAACGCCCGGACGAAGAGGCCGTGCGGCGTGTCGCCCGAGCCAGGGCGACCGGGTTCGACTGTCTCAGAGAACGCAACCGCGCGGCCTGGGCGGACCTCTGGGACGGTCGGATCGTCGTCCACGGGGCGACGGCCGAACATCAGGCGATCATCGATGCGGCCGTCTTCTATCTGAACTGTTCGACCCACCCGGCGTCACCGGCCGCGACGTCGATCTTCGGCCTCGCGACCTGGCACGACTACACATACTATTTTGGGCACGTGATGTGGGACATCGACGCCTTCTGCGTCCCGCCCCTGCTTTTCCTCCAGCCGGAGGCGGCGCGGGCCATGCTGGACTTCCGGACGCGGGGTCTGGAGGCGGCGAGGGGCAACGCGCGCCTGTCGGGCCGTCGGGGACTGCAGTTTCCGTGGGAGGCCGCCCCTCTGTCAGGGGAAGAGGCCTCGCCGGGCGGCGGCGACGGGGCGGCGCACGAGGATCATGGCTCCTTGCACACCGCGCGAGCCTTTGGTCTCTACGCCGATGTGACGGGCGACCCCGCCTTCCTGGACGAAGACGCCTGGCCGGTTCTGTCGGGCGTGGCGGACTGGATCGTCAGCCGTGTTACGCGCACCGACCGGGGTTTCGAGCTTCTGAGGGCGACCGGGCCTGCCGAGGTGCCGGAACCACCGGACAACGACGCCTTCACCCTGATGGCCGCCGGATGTGTCCTCCGCCGCGCTATCCGGGCCGCCGAACAGACGGGACGGGCGGCGCCCGAAGCCTGGCGTCGGGTCGAAGAGGCGCTCTACTTGCCCGTGCGCTCGGACGGCGTCATCGCCGCGCATGACGGGTTCAGGATCTCCGAGCCCAAGGGAGCGACGCCGTCGCCGCTGGCGGGTCTCTTCCCCTATGACCATCCGGCCGGCAGTCGTGAGAGTCAAAGCACGCTCGACTTCTATCTGGAGCATTGGTCCGAATATGTGGGCGCCCCGATGTTCCCAGCCTTCTACGCCACCTGGGCCGCAATGGCGGGCGATCGCGACCTGGCGCTTAAACTCTTCGAAGAAGGATACGCGGCCTACGATCAGGGCCGGTTTCACCAGTGTCTGGAGTACCGGCCGGACCATCCGGACAGCGCGGTCAGGGCCGGGCCCTTCTTCGCCAATCTGGGCGGGATGCTGATGGGCCTGATGTTCGGCCTGCCGGGCATCCGCGTCGACGACGGCGATCCCCGCGAATGGGCGCACCGCCCCGTCGTCCTGCCTCGCGGCTGGACCGCCATCGAGATCGGTCGCGTGTGGATCCGGGGCAGGCCGATGCGCCTCGTCGCCCGGGACGGGGCGGACCGCGCGGAGCTGATCCCGCTTTGATGCCGTGGCTCATTGGCCCGAACCCCGAATAGCAATCGGCGATCAACCGAGGCGGAGGCAAGGCCAGACAAATGCGCTCACGGCCATGTCGTTCTTTCAGTCGGACGACTGGGTTTTGGGGCCGTCGCCGACTGCGACGGTCTTTTCTGCTCCTGCCCATTTCCCGGCGAGACCGGGCACTTCCTCAAGCTGGCGCACCTCGTCAAATCGACCGCGCTCCTCGCGATACCGCACGATCTCGAAGCCATGGCCCTGGAGCTCAGGAACGGAGTCCAGATCGGCGGCGCTGGCGGTGTTTAGATCGATCATTTCTTTTGATCCCTGTCTGTGGTTCAGCCCCGAAAAATGGTTGGAAGAAAGCGCTTCAGCGACGTCATGTTCCTTGGGGACCTTCGTCGCCGACGATGGCGCTGCGACGCCAACAACGTGAACCCGCCGCGATTGAGCGAGTTTCAGGAGGATGGCCATGCTCGATCCCCAGACCTGTCGACGCGCCCTGCGGGAGATTGGCGAGATCGCCGCCGTGGCGGTCCTGGACGGCAGCCAGATGACCGAGCAGGAGGCGCTTCAGACGATCGCCGCGATCGCCGAGTGGGTGCGGGAAGAGGCGCCGGTGGACGGGGCCCCGTGCACCGAGACCGTGCGTTCGCTCAACGCCCTGACCGTCTCCCGCGATTTTGACACCATGAGCGATTGGGAAGCGATGAAGCTGTTCGGCGCCGTGCTGGACGCTCTGCATCAATCGGATGCAACGGCTATGCCCGCAGCCGTCTGACCCTTCGTCGGTCAGGCCTGCGAAAGGTCCGCGACGGCCGGACGCAGGGCGGCGATCACGTGGGGTGCGAGATTGCGGGCGATGATCTCGATGCCGCGCGCATTGGGGTGGATCCGGTCCGCCAGGCTGAGCATCGGGTTCAAAGCCACACCCTCAAGCAGGAAGGGATAGAGCGCCACGCCATGTGCGCGGGCGGCGTCGTGAAAGACGGCGTCGAAGGCTTGGGCCCGGGCGCCGAGCCAGGGCGGAGCACGCATTCCGCACAGTAGCACGGGGATCGACCGAGCGCGGAGGCGGGCGAGAATGGCGTCGAGGTCCGCTCGCATTCGCTCGAGCGGGATCGACTGCATCAGATCGTTCGCGCCGAGCGCCACGACGCACAGCGTGGTCTCTTTGGCCACGGATCGATCCAGCCGCCTCAAGCCGTCGCGTATCGCATCGCCGGAGACGCCGGCCCCGACGACCTTGATGTCCACACCGCACGCCGCCACCGCCGCCTGCAGTCTGACGGGCAGGGCCTCGCTCGCGCGAAGCCCGTAGCCCGCGGAGATGGAATCGCCGAGGAGGGTGACGATAGGGCGAGTCATGACTGCGCTGGGCTCACGAACGCACGACTGAGGTAGGGCGAGCTCGGCCGGCCGAACCGCCACGGGGTCGCTGCGCCGTGCCGGATGCCGATGCGAGGTCCGCTCACGACAGGCTCCCGCGCGCCCGAGGTCAGGGAGAAGGGCGGTTCGTCGATCGGCAGTCCGTTCAGCGCGCTGGTGACGCCGAGCGCCTGACACAGACGTCCGGGGCCGGCGCAGAGCTGGTTGGTTGGGCGACTGCCTCGGCGCTCCAGCATCATCTCCAGTCCCTGAAGGGGCTGGAGGGCGCGGATCAGGACAGCGCTGCCAGCCGCCTTGGAATTGCAGACGATGTTGAGACACCAGTGCAGACCGTAGATCCTGTAGACATAGGCCCGGCCGATCGGGCCGAACATCGGGGCGTTTCGAGGCGTCGGCCCGCGAAAGCTATGGGAGGCCGGATCGAGACGGTCGTAGGCTTCGGTCTCGACGATGATCCCGCCCACCCCGTCCACGAGAAGGGTCGCGCCGATCAGGTCGCGCGCCGCCTGCGGGGCCGGCTTCGCCAGGACATCGGACAGGCTTTTCACCACCTCTAGTCGGCCGCCTCGATCGTGGCGCAGATTCGCGCCAGAACGATCGGCAACTGGTCCGGAAGCTCTCGCGCCAGAAAGCCGAGTGGAGCCCCGGCGGCGGCCAGTGCGGCCCCGGCCTCTGCATGAAGGACGACGCCCCAGAGGGCGGCGACGACCGGAGCCGCGCCGCGCGCCAGAAGGCCGCCCACGGCCCCTGCCAGGACATCGCCGGATCCGGACGTTCCAAGGCCCGCGACACCGCCTTCATGACGCCACGCGGTCCCATCCGGAGAGATGACGTAGGTGGTCGCCCCTTTCATCACCATGACCGACTGGAACATCGAGGCCGACTCTCGACCTGCGGCCAAAGGGTCGGCTTTGATGGCTTCCTTGTCGCATCCGAGCATCGACGCCATCTCGCCGGCGTGCGGCGTCAGGACGATGCGGCCCCTGGCGATCCCGGCGAAACGCCCGGCTTCGCGCCGGACGGGCAATGCGCCGGCATCGACGACGGCGGGCACGTCGCCAGCGTGACTCAGAAGGCGGACGGCCAACCGCCTTTCAGCGTCGCCGGTGTCCATGCCCGGGCCCAGCACCAGAGCGGAGGCGGAGGCGGCAGGCGTCATCAAGGGGGCGGCTATCCTCGACGCGGAGACGACAATCCTCGCTTCCGGGACCGTCGTCGCCATGGCCGCAGCGGCTGTGCGATCGGCTCGAATCTGAAGCTTGCCGGCCCCGACGCGCAGGGCCGAGACGCCCGCCAGGATGGAGGCGCCGGCCATGACCATGTCCCCGCCGACCACAAATACGGCCCCCCGATCCTCCTTGTCGCCGGCGACCGGCAGCCGGGGGAGGGGATGAGCGGCCAAGGCGGCGATGTCGAGGACGGCGGTCACCGGGCAGCCACCTTGGCGTCCGGAGCCGTCGTCACCGGCGCGCCCTCCTGCACCAAGGGCGCGACGAAATTGTAGCCTTCGAGTTCAAGCCCGCCGTCGGGCTTGCGGGCATAGGTGGTGACGCCGCAGTTGGCGACGTCGCCTTCGGCGTCGATGGCGAGAATCTGGGCCTCGGTCAGTCCCTCCAGCAGATAGCGGAGGCACAGGACCACCACCTGATGGCCGACGATGAGAACCCTCTCGTCGCGATGGTGCAGGCTCAATGTATCGAGTGCGGCCCGCAGACGAAGGATGACGTCACACCAGCTCTCTCCGCCCGGCGGACGATGGTAGAACTTCCCCAGTCGCCGTCGCGCTTCGGCCTGCTCGGGATAGCGCGCTTCGATGCCGGCGGTGGTCAGGCGATCGAGGATGCCGAACTCGCGTTCCCGCAGACGTTCGTCGATGCAGAAGGCGAGGTCGTCGCGGGCCAGACCGCCGGCCTCGGCGATGGCGGTCGCCGTCTGTTGGGCGCGCAGATAGGTCGAGGTCAGGACGACGGTCGGACGTTCGTCGCGAGGCAGGCCAGCGAACCATTTGCCAAGCGCCTCCGACTGTTCGTGGCCGAGGTCGCTGAGGGGAACATCGACGTCCCGGATGTCGAGATCGATCTCTCCAAGCCCGGCCGCATGGGCGCGGTCTCGGGCGACGTTGCCGGCGCTTTGTCCGTGGCGGACAATCCAGAGGCGATCAGGCCAGGGTGAGGTCATCTCAGGCGCTCCCGACAGCAAGACCAGACCAACGCTCGCGGACTCACTTCGAGCCGTGGCCAGAGGCCGGCGGCCTCTGCGCGCCGTCGCCGGGAACACCGGAGTCCCCTCCAGCCCTAACGTCGTGTTCTATTCGCCCGGCCTCGACCTCGGCACGCGAGAACACCTCTTCCTGGCCGTCCTCAAGCAGTTCGTCGTCGACGCCGCTTAATCCGCCTACCACGAGACCAGAAGATGCAGGTGTTTTGTCAGCCATGGAGAGCAAACACGCTTGGCGCGTCCGGGGTCCAATGTCGCTTTCGGAACAGACCAAAGAGCCCAAGCCGCTGTCATCCAAGGCCAAGCTAGAACGGCAAGCGTGTTCTGAAACCGAAGAAGCTTTTGGAGATCAAAGGGACGATGGTGGGTGATGTAGGGTTCGAACCTACGACCCGCTGATTAAGAGTCAGCTGCTCTACCAACTGAGCTAATCACCCGTACCATCGTCGCGCGGGCGTCAGGGACGTCCGGCGAAGGGGGCGGAGATAGAGACATCGGCTGTGGGATGCAAGGCTTTTCCGCCCGGTGTTTCGGATCGTCGCAGGGCGGTCTAGGGTTCGCCCGGAATCGGCCCGGCAAGGGTCATCGGGGAGCGAGTGAATGGCCTTCTGGAACCGGCGCAAGTCGATCGATGCGATGCACCAGCCTTCGGACGGGCCAAGGCTGAAGGCGACGCTCAGCTGGCCCCACCTGCTGGCATTGGGCGTCGGGGCCATCGTGGGGACCGGCATCCTGACCCTCATCGGCGTCGGCGCCGGACTGGCCGGACCGGCAGTGCTGATCTCCTTCGCACTGGCGGGTCTGGTCTGCGCCTGCGCGGCCTTGGCCTATGCCGAGCTGTCGACCATGATGCCGCAGGCGGGCAGCGCCTACACCTACTCCTACGCCGTGCTGGGCGAACTGATCGCCTGGGTCGTGGGGTGGAGCCTGATCCTCGAATACTCGCTGGTGGTGTCGGCCGTGGCCGTGGGCTGGTCGGGGTATGCGGTCGGCTTCCTGACCGGCTTGGGTATCGACCTGCCGATGGCGCTAACGACCGGACCTCATGTCGAGGGCGGGCTGATCAATCTGCCGGCCGTGGCGATCATCGGCGTGGTGACCGGTCTGTTGCTGCTGGGCACCCGAGAGAGCGCGACGCTCAATGCGGTGCTGGTGGTGATCAAGGTCGTGGCCTTGATCGTCTTCGTGGCCATCGCGCTTCCGGCGTTCGATCCGGCTCACTTCACCCCCTTCATGCCCAACGGCTTCGGGTCTCCGACCCTGCCGTTCCAGGAGGCCCTGACCGGCCAGCCGGTGGTGCAGACCGGCGTCATGGCGGCGGCGGCGATCATCTTCTTCGCCTTCTACGGCTTCGACGCCATCTCGACGGCGGCGGAAGAGACCAAGAAGCCCGAGCGCGACCTGGCCATCGGCATCGTCGGTTCGATGCTGATCTGCACGGCCCTCTATCTGGTCGTGGCGGCCGCGGCGATCGGCGCGCGTCCGGTTGAAAGCTTTGCGGCCAGCCCCGAACCTCTGGCTCTCATTCTGCGCGAGATGGGGCAGGGAACGGCGGCGCAGTGGATCGCCGCGAGCGCGGTGATCGCCCTGCCGACCGTGTTGCTGGCCTTCCTGTTCGGCCAGAGCCGCATCTTCCTGGGCATGGCGCGCGACGGCCTGTTGCCGACCTCACTGGCCAAGATCTCGTCGCGTGGCGTGCCGGCGGTGGTGACGGTCTTCACCGCCATCGTGGTGGCGGCGCTGGCGGGAGTGATGCGTCTGGACGAGCTGGCGTCGCTGGCCAATGCCGGGACACTGGCGGCCTTTGCGGCGGTAGGGGTCAGCCTGATCGTCCTGCGCCTGCGCGAGCCGAACCGGGTGCGGACCTTCCGGGCGCCGGTCTGGTGGCTGGTCGGAGCGATCACGGTGATCGGCTGCATCGTCTTCTTCTTCAGCCTGCAGCCCAGGACCCAGTTGTATTTCCTGTATTGGAACCTCGGCGGCCTGCTGGTCTATTTCCTGTGGTCGGCGCGGAATGCGCGTTTGGCCAAGAACCCTGACCAGGCCGCCTGATGTCCCGTCGCGACCTGTCGGGCGCTGTCGACTTCGCCGTGCTGGACGCGGTGACCGGCGGCGACGACGGGGTCGCGGAGGAGATCCTCGGCCTGTTCGTGCAGCAGGCCGAGATGTGGTCGCAGATGCTGGACGCCCGGATCGAGGGCTGGCGCGACGCCGTGCACACGATTCGGGGCGCGGCGGCGGGGATCGGGGCCGGACGGCTGGCGGAGGTCTGCGCCGACGCCGAGGCGGCGGAGAATGCCGTGGCGCCGGCCAAGTTGGATCACGTTAGGGACGCGATGGATCAGGCACTCGCCGATGTGGCGGCCTGGCGGCACGAGCTCATGCTACGGAGCCTGAAAGGCTAGGACTGGAACCCGTCGACCAGAAAGACGCGCGACGTCGAGGCGGCTTCGCGAATCCGGAGAGCGGCCTGGTATTCGGGCGAGGCGCGCCAGGCGACGGCCGTCTGTCGATCCGGGAACTCAAGAATGACCACGCGGGCGGCCGGGGCTTCTCCGGCGATGGCCGTCCCGTTGCCGCCGCGCACGATGTAGCGGCCACCGTGGGCAGCGACCGTCGGAGCCGCCAGTTTGGCGTATTCGGCGTAGGCCTCCGGATCGGAGACGACGATTTCGTGGACTTCGTAGGCGAGGGGCATGGCGGACCTCAGCTGCGCGTGCGGTCGTAGACCGAGAACTCATGGGCGATGCAGCGGTCGATCAAGAGGCGCCAGACCGGCTCGGCGATGTCGGGCGACAGGTGGTGGGCCTCGGCGCTGACCAGCACTTTCGAGACCACGTCCTCGATGCGGGCCTGATCGTGGACGGCGTCGCGGTTGGGTTTGATGCGGGCGGCGGCGTCCATGTAGCGCTGGCGCTCGGCGAGCAGGGCGACGAGGGCGCGGTCCAGGGCGTCGACGCCCTGACGGACCTCGACCATGGTGGTGCAGGCGGCGGGATCGACACGGGCGTCGACGGCCACGATCTGGGGGTGGTGTTCAGCCGACAAAGGCGCGCTCCAGAACATAGTCGCCGGGCTCTGCGTTCGAGCCCTCTTTCAGGCCGAAGCCTTCGAGCAGTTCGGCGGTATCCTTGATCATGGCCATGGAGCCGCACAGCATGACCCGGTCGCGCTCTGGCGAGAAGCCGTGGGGCAGGCCGAGGTCGGTGAAGATCGCACCGGACGCGATGCGGTCGGTAATCCGGCCGGGCGTCTCGAAGTCCTCGCGGGTGACGGTCGGATAGTAGGTCAGCTGAGCCTTCGCCTCGTCGCCGATCAGGGGATCGTCGTGGATGCCCGAGGTCAGGAAGTCGCGGTAGGAGAGGTCGGCGATGTTGCGGACCGTGTGGCAGACGATGACGCGGGCGAAGCGGCTGTAGGTGTCGGGGTCGCGGGCGACGCTGAGCCAGGGGGCCAGACCCGTGCCGGTCCCGATCAGCCACAGGGTCTCGCCGCCGGTCAGGGCGTCCAGCACCAGTGTGCCGGTCGGCTTCTTGCCCATCAGGACCTTGTCGCCGGGCTGGATGTTCACCAGACGCGAAGTCAGGGGGCCGTCGGGCACGGCGATCGACAGGAACTCCAGTTCCTCGTCCCACGACGGGCTGGCGATGGAATAGGCGCGCAGCACCGGCTTGCCGCCAGCTTCGCCCGGCAGGCCGATCATCACGAACTCGCCGGAGCGGAAGCGGAAATCCTCTGGGCGGGCGACGCGGAAGCTGAACAGCTGATCGGTCCAGCGATGGACCCACTGAACCTCGAGCTCGTGGAAGGCGGAGGGCTTGGGAGGCGGCGGGGAGAGGGCGGCGTCGGTCATTGCGGGGTGTAATAGGGGCTCGGCGGGGTTCGCGAAAGGCGGTGCGACGTCGGGGGATGACGGCGCCGATTTCTGAGACTAGCGTCCGCGCCCATGCGCACAGTTCTTCTTGCTTCCGTCTTCGCCCTGACGGCCGGTTCGGCCTACGCTCAAGCCAATCCCGCCGTGCTCACGCCGGAGCGGGTGTTCGCCAATCCCAGCCTGAACGGCCCGGTGGCCCAAGGGGTCAGCCTGTCACCGGATGGAGAGCTGGTCGCCTTCCTGAGAGCGCGCGACGACGACGTCTCGGTGCTGGACCTGTGGGCCGCGCCTACGGGGCAGGGGGAGCCGTTCAAGCTGATCGACGCGCGCGCCCTCGTGCCCGACGCCGGCGAGCTGTCGGAGGCCGAGAAGGCCCGGCGCGAGCGGATGCGGATTTCGCAGCGCGGCGTGGTCGAATATTCGTGGGACGAACAGGGGCGCTACATCCTCGCGCCGCTGGAGGGCGACATCTTCCTGGCCAACCGGGAAGATGGCTCGGTGCGCCGCCTGACCGAAACCGAGGCCGACGAGATCGACGCCAAGGTCAGCCCCGAAGGCAACTACGTCAGCTTCGTGCGGGATCAGGATCTGGTGGTGATGAACCTGAGCTCGGGCGACGAGCAGGCGGTCACCACGGACGGCGACGGCCTGATCACCTGGGCGACGGCCGAGTTCATCGCTCAGGAAGAAATGGATCGCGACACCGGCTACTGGTGGAGCCCGGACGAAAAATACATCGCCCTGCAGCGCACGGACGAGAGCCCCGTCGACGTCATACCGCGCCTGGACATCACCGGCGGCGGGGCCAGCGTGGTCGAGCAGCGCTACCCGCGCGCGGGCCGGCCGAACGCCATCGTCGACCTGTATGTGCAGGACGTCGCCGCGGGACGTCGGGTCAAGGTCGACCTGGGGACCGATACCGACATCTATCTGGGCCGGGTGAACTGGTCGTCGGACGGGAAGATTCTCTACGTTCAGCGCGAGAGCCGCGATCAGCAGACGCTGGACCTGCTGCGCGTCGATCCGGCGACGGGCGCCTCGCGCGTGATCGCGACCCAGACGTCGGAGGCCTGGGTCGATCTGACCGACGACTTCCGCGCGCTTTCGGACGGCCGGTTCATCTGGTCGGACGAAAGCACCGGATGGCGACACCTGTATCTGTACAATGCCGACGGGACGAAGGTCCGGGCGATCACCTCGGGCGACTGGCCGGTCAAGGCGCTGAACGGCGTCAACGAGCGGACGGGCGAGGTGTTCTTCACCGCCTCGATGCGCGACGCCCGCGAGCTGCCGATCGAGCAGCAGCTGTTCCGCACCAACATGAACCGGGCGACGACCCCTGTGGCGATCACTCCGGCCGGCGGCTGGTGGAGCGCCTCGGTGAACCGGACGGCGACGGCCTATGTCGGCGACTACTCCGACCCGACCACCCCGCCGCAGTCGGCGCTCTACCGCATCGACGGGACGCGGGTGCGCTGGATCGAGGAGAACCGGCTGGTCGAGGGGCACCCCTTCTTCCCGTTCGTGTCGCGGATGCGCGAGCCGGAGTTCGGCACCTTGCAGAGCCACGGGGAGACCCTGGTCTGGCGCATGCAGACGCCGCCCGACTTCGATCCGACGAAGACCTATCCGGTCGTGATGCAGGTCTATGGCGGTCCGAGCACCGGCGCGGGCGTCAAGCGCGGCTGGCAATCGACGACCAATCAACTGTTGACCGAGGCCGGATACATCGTCTTCCGCCTCGACAACCGGGGCGAGGGCGACCGCTCGGCGGCGTTCAAGCAAAGCCTCTATCGCCAGATGGGTGTCGTTGAGATCGAGGATCAGGTGTTGGCAGCCAACTATCTGAGGTCGCTCCCCTATGTGGACGACAGCCGTATCGCTATGATGGGCTGGTCCTACGGCGGGTTCATGAGTCTGAGGGCCATCACGGAGCCCGCGATGGGTCTCGCTTCGGCCGCTGTGGGGGCGCCGCCGACGGAGTGGAGCCTCTACGACACCCACTACACCGAGCGCTTCATGTCGACGCCGCAGGACAATCCGGAAGGCTATGCCCAGGCCGACGCCATCCCGCGCCTGGACAACCTGACCGGCCGGATGCTGTTGATGCACGGCATGGCGGACGACAACGTCATCCTGGAGAACTCGACGCGGGTCATCGACGCGCTCCAGGCCAAATCCATTCCGTTCGAACTGATGCTCTATCCCGGCCAGAGGCACGGGGTGCGGGGCAACGAAAGGCAGCTGCAACAATGGCGCATGTATCTCGACTTCCTCGATCGCACGATCGGATCGCGGGCGCCGTCGGCGGACTGATCCTCGCCGGACTGTCGGCGCCGGCGTTCGCACAGGACACGGCGCCGATGCTGGCGGAGCAGGCGGCCGGTGCGGAGGCGCGTTGCGCTCACCTGACGATCATCGAGGGGCCCGCCGCTCGAGATACAGGGGCCATGATGCTGAACTGCCAGGCGGATGCTGCGTGGACGCATTCGGTGATCCGATGGGCTACGTCGACCGACGTCGCCGCCTATGTGGCGAGTGGGGCCGAGGGCCTGCCGATCTTTTTGAAGGACAACATCGAGACCGCCGAGATGCCGACGACGGCGGGTTCGCTGGCCTTGGCCGAAAACGCACCGGGACGCGATGCGCCCTTGGTGACAAGGCTGCGCGAAGCCGGCTTCTTCATCATGGGCAAGACCAATCTGTCGGAGTGGGCGAACATCCGCTCGACCCGGTCGATCAGCGGATGGAGCGCGGTCGGCGGCCTGACGCCCAACCCGCATGACACCACGCGGACGGCCTGTGGGTCGTCATCGGGCAGCGCGGTCGCGGTCTCAACGGGGTATGCGCCTGTCGCCATCGGGACGGAGACCAACGGCTCCATCGTCTGCCCGGCTTCGGTCAACGGCGTGGTCGGGTTCAAGCCCACCGTGGGTTTGGTCAGCCGCACCCATATCGTCCCGATCAGCCATTCGCAGGACACCGCCGGGCCGATCGCCGATACGGTCGAGCACGCGGCGCGGGTGATGAACGCCATCGCCGGGTCGGACCCCGCCGACGCCGCGACGGCCGAGGCGGATGCGCGCAAGGTCGACTATGTCGCCGCGCTGGATGCAAACTCGCTGCGCGGCGCGCGGATCGGGGTGATGCGGTTCCTGGCGAACAACTTCTCCGACGATACGAAGGCGGCGTTCGAAACCTCGCTGCAGGCCATGCGCGACGCCGGCGCCGAGCTGGTGGAGGTCGCCGAAGGGCCCGACATGCGCGCGATCGGCGGCGGCCAACTGCTGGTTCTGCTGACCGAGCTCAAGGCAGATCTGAACGCCTATTTGGCCTCGACCGACCCGACGCAGGTGCCGACCCGAACCCTCGCCGACGTCATCGCCTTCAACGCCGCCGAGCCGCGAGAGACAGTCCTGTTCGGACAGGAGCTGTTCGAGCGCGCCGAAGCGACCAAGGGACTGGACGATCCAGAGTATGTGGAGGCGCGCGACCGGATCCAGCGTCTGGCCGGGCCCGAGGGCATAGACCGGATGATGGCCGCCAACAATGTCGTGGCCCTGGTGTCGCCGACGACCTCACGCGCGTGGACCAACGACCGCGACGACGACGATGAGGGGCAGGGCTCGTCCAGCACCCTGGCCGCCGTGGCCGGCTATCCGCACCTGACCGTGCCGATGGGAATGGATCGCGGGATGCCGGTCGGGATCAGCTTCATCGCCGGCAAGTGGCAGGACGCCACGGTCCTGTCGCTGGGCTATGCGTTCGAGCAGCGGCGGGCGCGGGCCAACTGACAGGTCGTCGCAGGTGTGAAGGCCACGCTTGCAGAGCCACTCGGGTCGCGCGACAGTCAACCTGTGGTAGAGGATGGTGCTCATGCGGGTGTTGTTGATCGTGCCGGCGCTGCTAGTGCTCGGGGCCTGCGCCTCGACCGATCGAGCCTCCACGTCGGGGCGGCATATGGCCTGTCTCGATCAGGCGCGGACCGGGGCCGTCGAAGCGCGCCCCGGGAGCCAGGCCTTCGCCGCCAACGCCCCGTCGGCGCTGGCGGGACAGGACCCGAGCGCGGGTCTGAACCGTCTGGCCACGGCCGGCCGGGCTCAGTCGTCCGTCTATGATCGCTGCATGGCGGCCGCGGGCTACGTCAGCTAAGCGACACCAGGAACCGGCCCCAAGCGGCGCCGTTTGGCCCGCATGGAAAAGCTGTTCGTCCGGTTCGCCACGCTGACCGCCAAGGTGGCGGGCAAGCCTTGGACCTTCATCGCCTGCGTCGGGATCGTACTGGTCTGGGCGGTGTCGGGGCCGGTGTTCAAGTTCAACGAGACCTGGCAGCTGGTGATCAACACCGGGACGACCATCATCACCTTCCTGATGGTCTTCCTGATCCAGAATACCCAGAACCGCGACGGAGCGGCGATGCAGGCCAAGCTGGATGAGCTGGTCTACGCCGTGAAACAGGCGGACAGCCGGTTCATCGGCATCGAACACCTGACCGAGGCGGAGCTGGACGCCATCCTGGAGGAGGTCGAGAAGCGCGGCCTCGCCGTGCAGGCCGGCAAGCCGGCTCGGCCGATCAAGGGCAAGCCCGGCTTGCGGGCCGAAGACCTCGAGGCCGATGCGCCGAAGAAGGCCTCGCCGTCCCGGGCTCAGGCGAAATGAGCGACCTGGCGGCCAATGTCGTCGGCACCGCCGCGGCGGCCTGTTCGATCGTCAGCTTCGCCCCGCAGATGATCAAGATCTGGAAGGAGCGCGACGCCTCGTCCGTGTCGCTGAAGACCTATTCCCTGACCGTGACCTGTTTCATCCTGTGGGTCGTCTACGGCGTGCTGAGCGGGGCGTGGCCGATCATCGTCGCCAACGCCTGCGCCCTGGTCATGGCCAGCGGGGTGCTGGTTATGAAGTGGCGGTTCCGAGACGGCGATCCCGGCTAAATCGCCAGACTGTTCAGCCAGTCCTCGAGATGGGTATAGCCGTCTCCGTCCTTGTCCGCCGCGCCGTCAGAGACGGCGGGGTCCAGGCCGTGAGCGGTCTCCCAGTCATCGGGCATGCCGTCGCCATCGGTGTCGATCCAGGGCGTACCGGGCGCGAGGTCGGGCCAGCCGCCGACGTCGGTCTGGGAGTTGATGATCCGGCCCGTGCCGTCCGCGACCCCGGCCAGGATGCGCGTGTCCACCGCGTCGCGGGCGCGCGAGGCGCCGGCCTTGGCGAGCACCGACACCCAGGCCCGGTCCGCCGTCTCGGTCGCGCCCATGGCCCAGGCGGGCAGGGCGCTCAGGCGGTAGCCGGGCGTGTCGTCGCCGGTCACCGGGGCCCAAGGATCGGCGGGCGTGACGCCGTCGATGCTATTGCCCTCGAACCAGGCGCGGGCGGCCGAGGACTCCTCCTCGAAGATCACGCCGCCGGTTGAATCCGGGCCGCGCCTGTAGGCGTTTCCGGCGAAGACATAGGTCGACACGGTCGCGGGGTCCTTGTCGGAATTGTACCCGGCGTGCCCCTGACCCCAGTCGTAGAAGACGTTGTTCGTGAACTCGAAATAGGGGCCGACCGGATCGACGTCGGGCGTCACATAGTTGCCCGGCCGGGGCATGCGGGCGCGGTGCTGGGCCCACAGATTGTGGTGGAAGGTGAAGCGGGCGCCGCGGTTGCCGCGCACGAGGGAGCCGTAGCCGTGGTCGCCCTTCGAATGGGTCGACAGGTTCAGGCTCTCGGCGATGATCGACCACTGGACGGTGACGGCGTCGATCACCCGGTCGCGGCTGCCGATCGACAGGGTCTCGTCCACCGACCATGAGGCCGAGACGTGGTCGAGGATGATGCGGCTTCCTCGGTCGATGGTGACGGCGTCGGTCTCCACCCCCTCCTCGTCGCCGAGGCGTGAGCGGATGTAGCGGACCACCACGTCGTCCGCCGAGATCAGCAGGGGCTGGCCGCGCAGGGTGATCCCGCCCCCCGGCGCCGTCTGTCCGGCGATGGTGATGCGCGGCTCGCGGATGCGCAGCGGCGTGGCCAGTCGGATAGTCCCGCCGATGTCGAAGACCACGGTCCGGGGGCCGTCGGTCTCGACCGCCGCGCGCAGACTGCCGGGACCCGAATCGTTCAGGTTGGTGACGCGCAGAGCCGCGCCGCCCCTGCCGCCCGGGGTCAGGCGGCCGGCGCCTTCCGCTCCGGGAAAGGCGACGACCTCGGCCGGATCGGCAATCCCTGAGGGCGCTGCGCTGGCGCAACCGGCGGCTGTGACCAGAAAGACAACCGTGGCCGTTGTGTGAACGAGACGGCTTGCAAGATCGGTCTTCATCAGGCTAGGGTCCTTGTTGATACCGGTGTCAGGGCAGTTTTCGGCCGCGAATGATACCGGTGTCAATCGGTCACGGGGAAGGCTCCGGACTGGCAATAACAGATCGGCGGCAAGCCGGCGTCATGACATTCCTTGGGAGGAGGCACTATGTTTCAGTATCGCCAGGGGCGCCCGTGCGCGCTCCGTAACGGGCTCGTGTCCGGAGTTTCCGGTCTCGCCATTGCTCTGACCCTGGGGGTCGCGAGCGCTTCCGCCCAGACCGCTCCGGCTCAGGACGACGACGCCACCCAGGTCGACGAGATCGTGGTCACCGGCTTCCGCGCCTCGCTCGACGCCGCGCTCGGCATCAAGCGCCGCGAGGCGGGCGTCGTGGACGCCATCGTCGCCGAGGACATCGCCGACTTCCCCGACCTGAACCTGGCGGAAGCCGTCCAGCGCATTCCGGGCGTCTCGATCGACCGCGACGCCGGCGAGGGCCGCTCGATCACCGTTCGCGGCCTGTCCTCGGACTTCACCCGCACCCGCATCAACGGCATGGAAGCCCAGGCCACCACAGGCGGGTCTGATTCCTCGGGCGGCGCCAACCGCGGCCGCGGGTTCGACTTCAACGTCTTCGCCTCGGAACTCTTCAACTCGATCACGGTGCGCAAGACCGCCGCGGCCGAGACCGAAGAGGGCTCGCTGGGCGCGACCATCGACCTGCAGGCCACGCGTCCGTTCGACTATGACGGCTTCACCCTCGCGGCTTCGGTCCAGGGCGGCTACAACGACCTGTCGGAGACGACCAACCCGCGCGGCGCGCTTCTGCTGTCCAACACCTGGAACGACGGCATGTTCGGCGCCCTGGTGTCGGTCGCCTATTCCGAGCGCGACCTGTGGGAAGAGGGCTTCTCTTCGGTGCGCTGGGCTCCGGCGGCGGCGCCGGGTGCGACCAACTCCGGCGGTTTCTGCTCGCCGGTCGGGGTCACGCCCCAGAACCCTTCCAACAGCACCGCCAACGGCACGACGGCCGCCAACTGCGCCGCCGGCGTGGCGCGCCCGGCCAACACGGCGTCGAATATCGCGGCCTATAACACCGCCAACCAGGCGGGCGTGTTCATCCCGCGCCTGCCGCGCTACGGCCGCCTGACCCACCACCAGGAACGCCTGGGCGTCACCGGCGCCTTCCAGTTCAAGCCCGACGACCAGACCGTCGCCAGCCTGGACATCCTGTATTCGAAGCTCGACTCGACCCGTCAGGAAGACTTCCTGGAATCGCTGTCGTTCAGCCGTAACGCGGCCGCCGGCGGCCAGACCCAGATCGGCGTGCGCGAAGCCGTCGTCGAGAACAACGCCCTGGTCTACGGCGTGTTCGACAACGTCGATGTTCGCTCCGAGCAACGCTACGACGAGCTGACGACCGAGTTCACCCAGGTGAACTTCACCCTGGAGCGCGAGTTTACCGACACCTTGCGCGGCAAGTTCTACATCGGCCGTGCGGAATCCGAGTTCGCCAACCCGATCCAGACGACCGTCACCCTGGATCGCCAGAACACCCAGGGCTACTCGTTCGACTTCCGCAACAATCCGAACACCCCGGTCATCAACTACGGCTTCGACGTCGCCAACCCGGCGAATTGGTCGTGGCGCGACGTCAGCCTGGGCACAAGCCTGGCCAGCCTGCCGCGCTCGGAAATCCGCCTGCGTCCGAACGGCGTGAACACGGTGTTCGAAGCCGTGTCCGGCGACGTGGAATGGGACGCCAACGACTGGCTGACCCTGAAGTTCGGCCTGAACGGCAAAACCTATCTGTCGGACTCGTACGAGTTCCGCCGGACGGACGAAACGGTGGTTCCGGCCCTGCCGGCCGGCGCCACGGTGGCCTCGATCTCGAATCTGCTGACCGGCTTCGGCGCGAACCTGATCCCCGGAGGCACGGCTTCGTCGTGGGTTCGTCCCGACCTCAACGCCATCGCCAGCCTGTTCAACATCTACTGCAACTGCAACACCGGCGTGGCGGGCGGGGATTTCTCCCTGACCAGCATCACCAACGGCAACGCCCGCGGCGGCAACCGCACGATCGAAGAGAACGACTTCGCCTACTACGTCCAGGCGGACTTCAACTTCGATGTCGGCAATATCCCGGTTCGCGGCAACGTCGGCGTGCGCAAGGCCTATACCGAGCTGATCGCGGAGGGTTACTCCTCGACCGGCGGCGGCACGCGCGTGCGGGGCGAGAACCAGTATGACGACACCCTGCCGTCGCTGAACCTGGCCATCGAGCCGATGGAAGACCTGATCGTCCGCTTCGGCGCCGCCAAGGTCATGGCGCGTCCGCAGATCGGCAACACCCTGGCCGGCACCAACTATCTGGTCCCGACCACCTCGCTGTCGACGACGGGCCCGAACTTCACCGCCTCGATCGGCAACGTGAATCTGGAGCCGTTCCGCGCCAAGACCTACGACTTCACCGTCGAATGGTATTTCGCCCCGGAAGCCCTGGTGTCGTTCGCCTACTTCTACAAGGACATCGACACCTACATTCAGATCATCCGTCAGGACCTGCCGTACACGGCCCTGACCGGACTGAACCCTTCGGCCTTCGATCCGTCGCTGTGCACGGGCGCCTGCTCGCCCACGACCGTCTTCCAGCTGACCAGCGCGGTGAACACCGAGGGCGGTCCGCTGAAGGGCTTCGAGATCAGCTACCAGCAGCCCTTCCGCTTCCTGCCGGGCTTCCTCGAAAACACGGGCGTGCAGCTGAACTACACCCACGTCGAATCCGAGATCGACTACTGCAACGACGCCCTGTGCGCGACGTTCGTGACCGACGATCTGATCAACCTGTCGCCGGAAGCCTACAACGGCACCCTCTACTATGAGGACGACCGGATGTCGGCGCGGGTCTCGGCCTCGTACCGTCAGGCCTATCTGCAGAACGTGCCCGGCCGGAACGGCAATCTGGTCGAAGGCAAGAACGACACCCTGAACTGGGACGTCTCGGCCTCGTACAACCTGACCGAACAGATCAGCCTGACCTTCGAAGGGCTGAACCTGACGGACGAGGAGAACCATCAGTACGTCGGCGACGACAGCCGCCAGTCGACCTCGGTCTACCACCACACAGGTCGTCAGATGTACGTGGGCGCCCGCTATCGCTTCTAAGGAATTCGTTCTCTCCTGAACGACACCTGGGGCCGGGGAAGGGAAACCTTCTCCGGCCTTTTCTTGTCTGGCCTGAAGGGGCAAGGCATCGTCGCCGCCGCGGAGGTTCAGACATGACGCCCACCATCACCGCCTTCCAGAACTCGCCGGACCGGGGCCGGGGCTTGGCGCGCGACACGCGCGTCAGGTGGGCTCTGGAAGAGGTGGGTCAACCCTATGACGTGCGCCTGCGCACCTTCGCCGAACTGAAGGCGCCGGAACATCTGGCGCTCAACCCCTTCGGACAGATCCCGACCTGGGAGGACGGCGAGGTGGCGCTGTTTGAATCCGGGGCCATCATCCTGCGCATCGCCGAGGCGCACGGCGGCTTGTTGCCGCCGGATCCCGCAGGACGGGCGCGCGCGATCATGTGGATGTTCGCCGCCCTCAACACGGTCGAGCCGCTGATCGTGGATCGCACCATGGTCTCCCTGTTCGAACGGGATCAACCCTGGTTCGAGGCGCGGCTGACGGCGGTGGAGACCCAGTGCCGACGCCGGCTGGACCAGTTGTCGGCTTATCTGGGCCAAGCGGACTGGCTGGACGGTGACTTCAGCGCCGGAGACCTGATGATGATCTCGGTCCTGCAGCGGCTGGGATCGTCGGGGATGCTCGAGGACTATCCGAACCTCGCCGCCTATGTCGCCCGGGGCGAAGCGCGCCCGGCTTACCAAAGGGCCTTCGCGGCCCAGAAGGCGGTGTTCGAGGCTGCGCAGACAGCGGTTTAGCCAGCCGCGCGCCTGCGGCCTGTGACGACGACATCGACCGCGCGGTCGCGGCGTACGCGGGCGATGCGGCTGTCCAGCGCCTGAGTCACGTCGCCGACCGTCACGGTGGTGACGACGCGAAAATGGTCGGAGGTGAAGCCGGTCCCGGGCAGGCTGGGCGCGCCCTCGGTCGAGAGGTCCGCCGGCATCAGGAAACCGCGACGGTTGCGCGCCTCGATCAGTTTTCCGGCGGCCTCGGGGTCTTTGGTCATGAGCGACAGCAGAGGCAGGCCGACCGTGTTCAGATTGATCGTGGCCTCCTCCGGCAGGAGGACGACCCAAGGCGCCAGTTTGTCGAGGTCGGCGCGCGGCACGCCCGCCGCCACGATCAGGCTGTCGTCACTCAAGGGGCCGGCGACACGGACGACGGTGGCGATCCGGATCAGGCTGGCGGGCTCGACACCGAGTTGGGCGCCGATGGCCTGGAACAGGGCGATGGGCGCGCTCTCGCCGGAGTGCATGCTGTTGAGATTGAAGCGGGACTGGTCGTCCGCGATGGACAGGGCGAAGCGGCCGCCGGGGACGGCGATCTCCTGCTGCCCAAGCTTGGCCCAGTCTTCCGACAGATTGTCCGTCCCGGCGGCGACCAGGGCGTCGCGGCGCAGGGTGGTGATGGCGGACAGCTCGCCCGCGCGGGCGTAGGCATTGGCCTGGGCCGCGTCTCGCAGGCGGGTGGAACGCTGGACCTCGATGTCCTGGGTCGAGACCATAATCAGGACCGCGACGCTGGCGACGGCCAGCACCAGCAGGACATTCAGCAGGATCATGCCCTCGCGTCGGGTCAGCCGGGGTCTCATGGCTGGCCCTGAGGAACGGCCGGGGGCGGGACCATCAGCGGGACGGAGGCGACCCGCCGCAGGGTGGCGGTCGGCTGGCCATCGACGCCGTTCAGCGTGAGGTCGAGGGCGACGGCGGTGACACCCTCGTCCGGCATGGGCTCTGTGACCGGCCGGGTTCCGTCGGGATTGGGGACCGGTGGAAGGGCCGACGCCATCGGCTGAGGCCATGTCTCCAGCCAGTCGCCGCGCCGACGGTGGAAGGTCCACCGCACGGCCGACACCTGGGTCAGCAGGGTCTGGACCCGCTCGCCGCCGGGACCGGTCACGGTGCGGGTCATGGCGTCTCCGGCCAGGTCGTAGCGCACGTTGACGACGTTTCCTGAGATGTCGGCCTTCTGCAGGGACAGGGACGTCGCGCCGCCGCCGAGCGAGCCCGTGATCTGGTCGAGATCGGAGGAGACGACCAGCATGGCGCGCTGGATCTCCGCCAGCCGGCCGAGGCGGGTGTCGGTGGCGTCCTGGGTGCGCAGCACGCTGTTCAGAAGGATGAAGCCCGCCACGCCGATCAGGGCGAAGAGGCCCAGTGCGAGCAGCACCTCGATCAGGGTGAAACCTTTGCGACGGCGCTTCGCATCCCCCATCGGCGTGTTATCTCCGGGCGAACGGAGAGACGCCGATGCTGAAGGTCTGGAGGACGCGCGAGGGCGAAAGCGGCCGGGCCGGGGGCGCATTTCAGTTCGAGCGCCTGACGGTGAAGGTGACCCGCTGGCGCGTCGTCCTGGGCGGGGTGGCGGTCGGGGCATATGCGCTGGCCCTGATCGCCATGGCGCCGGCCGAGATCATCGTGGCGCGCTCTTCCAACGGCGAACGCCAGGCGGTCGGGACGATCTGGGCTGGGGAGCGGGCCATGCCCGGCGGCTTCGGGGCGCGCTGGACGGTCATGCCGTTTAGTTCCATCGCCCATCTGTCGGGCGCACTGCGCTTCGGCCTGCGCGGACCGGACACGGCGGCGACGGGACAGGCCCTCGTGCGGCCGGGGCGGGTCTCGATCAGCGACCTGAACGGGACAGGCTCGATGCGATTGCTGAACGCGGCGGCGCCGGGCCTGCCGTTCGCCTGTTCGTCGGTGATGCGGTTCGACGTGGCGCGGCTGACGATCAAGGGAACGCCCGAGAGCGTGGGCTCCATCGCCGTGTCGCCGGGCGACTGCGCCCCGACCACGGGCGGACCGGCGACGCCGTTGCCGGCGCTGACCGGATCGGTGCGGTCGGACGAGGCGGACTCGACCATCGTCTTCGCACGGGCTGACAGCAATGCCGAGGTGATGAAGGCGCGGGTGCAAGCGGACGGCGGGCTGACCGCCTCGGTCGAGGCGGGCGGCGTCGGCCTGTTGCCGGGCGTCGGAGCGCCGGTGTCGATCGAGACGTCTCTGTAGGTCTGGGTGCTCACAGTCCGGCGAGGTTGTTGAGGTTCACGATCGGCATCAGGATCGCCAGCACCATCAGGAGCACGATCCCGCCCATCACCAGAAGCACGCCGGGCTCTACCAACGAGACCAGGGCCTGGACGAGCGAGTCCAACTCCTGCTCCAGATCCTGGGCGGCGCGTTCGAGACCCTGGCCCAGTTTCCCCGACTGTTCGCCCGCCGCCACGATGGCCAGCAGCAGGGGCGGAAAGACGTCGGCGTCGGCCATGGCGCGGCGCAGCGACGAACCCTCACGCACCCGGGCGGCGACCAGAAGCGCGCGCTCCCGGGCGAAACGGTTCGGCGTGACGGCGGCCGAGGCTTGAAGCGCCTCGACCAGCGGCACGTCGGAGCGGACGAGGGTCGCCAGCGACCCGGCGAACCGGGCGGCGTTCAGGTGCTGGACGAAGCCGGCGAAGGGCGGGGTCTTCAGCAGGAATTCGGCGAAGCGGCGCGCGTTGGTGGGCACGGCCTGCCAGCGGTTCCAGGCGGTGCCCGCGACCGCAAGCGCGATCAGCACATAGATGCCGAAGGTCTGGACGAAGGCAGACAGGGCGATCAGGGCGCGGGTCAGGAAGGGCAGTTCGGCGCCGCGCGACACGAACACCTTCACGATGTCCGGCACGACATAGATCATCATCAGGGTGATCATCAGCAGGGACACGCCTGCCAGCAGCGCCGGATAGAGCAGGGCCAGCTGGATCTTGCGGCGGGCCTTTTCCTGATTGCCGACGAACTCGGTCAGGTGGGCGAGCACGGTCGACAGCTTGCCCGACTGTTCGCCGGCCGCGATCGAGGCGCGGTAGAACTCCGGGAAGACCTTGGGGTGGCGGGCCAGGGCGGCGGCGAAGCTGCGGCCCTCGAGGATGGCGGAACGGACGTCAGTCAGGACGACGCCGATGGGCTGGCCTTCCGTCTGCTGGGCGGCGATGCGCAGCGCCTCCTCGATTCGGATGTCCGAACCAATCAGCGTGGAGAGCTGGCGGGTGATGGCCGAGAGGGTCTTGGAGCTGATCTTCGGCTGGAAGAGCGTAATGCCCTTCGACAGGCCGCCGGCCTTGCGCTCGCCGGCGAGGGCGACCGAGGTCGGCAACAGGCCCCGGTCGCGGACCAGCTGGCGCGCGCCGACGTCGGAGGCGGCCTCGATAGTCCCCCTGTGCGGCTTGCCCTCCGCATCGACGGCCTGGAAGGCGAAGATGGGCATCAGACGTCCTCGCGGACCACGCGGGCGACTTCCTGCACGGAGGTCTCGCCAGCCATGGCCTTGGCCGCGCCGTCCTCCAGCAGGCTGGGGCCGCGCTTCCGCGCCAGTTTCAGCAGGTCGGCCTCGGCCGCGCCGTCGTGGATGGCGGACTGCATTTCGCTATCGATCTCGATGACCTCATAGACGCCGACCCGGCCCTTGTAGCCTTCGCCCCGGCACTCGGGGCAGCCGACCGGACGGAAGACGCGGGCGCCGACCGGGACCGCGCCGCCGGTCATTTCGCTGTCGGCGGCGTTGGCGACGTCCTCGCGGCGGCAGTGCGGGCAGAGACGACGCACCAGACGCTGGGCGATCAGGCCCGCCAGCATCGGCGCCAGCAGATAGCGTTCGACGCCCATGTCGATCAGCCGGGTCACGCTGCCGACCGCCGTATTGGTGTGCAGCGTCGACAGCATGAGGTGGCCGGTCATGGAGGCGCGGACGGCGACCTCGGCCGTCTCGTGGTCGCGGATCTCGCCGACCATGATGACGTCGGGATCCTGACGCAGGATGGCGCGCAGGCCCCGGGCGAAGGTCAGGTCGATCCGTGCGTTGACCTGCATCTGGCCGATGCCGTCGAGCGCGTACTCGATCGGGTCCTCGACCGTCATGATATTGCGGCGGCGGTCGTTGAGGCGCGTCAGGGCGGAATAGAGGGTCGTCGTCTTGCCGGAGCCGGTCGGGCCGGTGACCAGGATGACGCCGTGCGGCTTGGTGATCATCCGCTCGAAGGTTTCGAGGTCGCGCGGGCTCATGCCCAGTTGCGCGAGATCGAGCGAGGTCGAGCCGCGATCCAGCAGACGCAGGACCACCCTCTCGCCATGCTGGGATGGGATGGTGGAGACGCGGACGTCGACGTCCAGCCCGCCGATGCGCAGGGTCACCCGGCCATCGTGAGGGACGCGCTTCTCAGCGATGTCGAGCCGGGCCATGACCTTGATGCGGCTGACCAGAAGCGGGGCGAGGGCGCGGGCGGGCTGGAGGACTTCCTTCAAAACGCCGTCGACGCGGAAGCGGACGACCAGCCGCTTCTCTTCGGCCTCGATATGGATGTCGGAGGCGCCGTCGCGGATGGCCTGAAGCAGCAGGGCGTTGATCAGGCGGACGACCGGCGCGTCGTCGCGGCTGTCCAGCAGGTCGTCGACGGCGGCGGCGTCCTCCGCCAGGGCGGCCAGATCCTCGTCGGCGGCGGCGTAGTCGGCGGCGGGAGCGGCTTCAGAGCCTGTCTGTTCGCGCAGCAGGGCGTCGAAACGGTCGTCGTCCACGGCCTCGAAGGCGATGTCGGCGCCGGCCACGCGGCGGACTTCCAGCAGGGTCTCCAAGGTGGCGCTGCGGCGGTGCAGGCAAAGGGGCGGGCCGTCGGCGCGAAGGATCATGGCGCCCCGCCGACGGGCGAAGCCGTAGGCGAGGGAGGCGACCGGGACCTTCGTGTCTTCGGAGAGGCTCATTGCGTCACGCTCAGGGTCACGTCGACGACCCCCTCCGAGGCGCTGCGCCGGATGTTGACGGCCGACAGGGTCGCGCCGGACGCCTCCAGCGACGCCAACCACGGGATGACAGCGTCATAGCGGGCGCCGGTGACGGAGACCTCGGCCGTCGCGTCGTCGCCGGTCATGGTCGGGACTATGCCGAAGGCGGCGGCGTGGGTCGGGATGGCCATCTGCAAGGGGCCGGATAGGGCCGAGTTCGAGACCGGGATCGCGCCCCCGGCCGTGCGGACATCGACCATGACCTGTTCGTAGGCGGCGATGCGGCCGATGGCGGTCTGACGCGCTTCCAGGAGGGGACGCAGGATCAGAAGCCAGAGGACGGCGATCAGCACCAGCCCCGCGAGGAAGGCGATCATCACCTGTTCGCGACGCGAGCGCCCGGCCATCCAGACGGTGGCGCTGTCGAGGGCGGGGGACCTCATCCGGCGCCTCCCGGAGTGATCTGGATGGTGGCATTCAGCCCGTTGGTCGCCTGGGCCGCGTCGACGGCGGCGGGGGCGCCCGTCGCGGTCAGGCCCGAGGCGTTCAGGGCCGAGACGGCGCGGTCCAGGGTCGCAGCGTCCGAGACCGCCACGGCCAGCGCCAGCGAACCGGGCGTATAGGTCGCGGTGTTAAAGGCCACGGCGCCCGCGCCCGGCATCGCGCCCGAGGTCTGGGCCAGCAGGCGGGTGAAGGGCTTCACGCCGCCGGTCGAGGGGGCGATGCGGGCGGCGGCGGCGATGAGGTCGTCCTCGGCCGCGATCTGGGGGGCGACGGACTGGAGCAGGGCGCGGGCCTCCGCCTCCTTCTTCTCCGCCATGTTGTGCAGCAGAAGCGTATCGACACCGAGGAGGACCAGATGGGCGACGACGCCGATCCCGGCGACCAGGGCGATGGTCTTCGCCGCATCCGGCGCCCCGGCCCGGATCGCGGCATAGGCGCCCTGACGCAGGTCGAGCGGCGGCAGGACGGCGACGGTATCGCCGCCGAGGCTGAACAGGGCCGCTTCGTGCTCAACGCCGTCGGCAAGGGCCTCTGGCAGGGGGTCGCCGACGGTCTGCAGGCGCGGTTTGCCGGCGGCGGCCCAGGCGGTGTCGAGCATGGCGGTCGGGGCCGCGAAGCCCGCGCCGTTGTCGGTGCGAACCAGCGCCCGGTCGCCGTCCGCCTTGACCACCCAGGCGCCCGGCGACGGCATGGGCAGTGTCAGGGCGTCGGGCAGGAGGATGGCGGGCTCGAGTTCAGCCTCGTCCAGCAACGCTATCCACGACGCCATGCGCGTGTGGCGCACGACCCCGGCGATGTGGCGACGCGGGGCGACCTCCATGCCGAGGGCGAAATGAAGGGTGGCCAGCGGCTCGCCGACGGCGTCCTCCAGCGCATAGGCCAGGTTGGCCAGACGCGCTGCCCGCGTGGGGAAGGGCAGATCGACCGTCAGGGTCAGGACGTCTTCCGAAGGGACCAGAACCGTCGTCGGACCAGCATAGGACCGATCGACTGCTATGATTCTGTCATCAACGATGCGCCATAAGCCCCTGCTCGGAAGGTTCGATCTGGCGGGTCGACCGAGCATTGGCGAAACTCAAGAGAAGGGCGTGGCCGGAGGCGATGACGCGGTCTATAGCAGCGAAAACAAGCCTGTCGCCACTGGCTGCGCCGTTGAGAAAAAGTGTCATGATTACTTTGTCCAAGCGTCACAAGCAGAGCCGTCGTCTTGATACGCGGCGCGCGGGTCTGACCCTGGTCGAGATGATCGTTGTCCTGGCAATCATTGCGGTCGTGGCCGTTCTGATCGTGCCTAATGTCATCGGCCGCCCGGACGAGGCGCGGGTGACGGTGGCCAAGACCGACCTGAAGACCATCGCCACGGCGCTGCGCATGTATCGTCTCGACAACGGCGATTATCCGACGACGCAACAGGGGCTGGAGGCGCTGGCGTCGCGTCCCACGGTGGCGCCCGAGCCGCGCGCCTATCCCGCCGAACCCTATCTGACCGAGGTGCCGACGGATCCGTGGGGCAAGCCCTACGTCTATCGCAGCCCCGGCGCGGGCGGCGCCTACGACCTGTTGTCCTACGGCAAGGACGGCAAGGAGGGCGGTGAGAAGCTCGACGCCGACCTGACCGAACGAACACGCTGACATGACGCGTGTCGGGGGACACATCTTCAAGCGGCGATCGGGGATGACCCTGGTCGAGATCCTGGTGGTGCTGGCCATCGTCGGGGTGATGGCGGGCGTTGTGACGCTCGGCGTCGGCGCGGCGGATCGCGGCATGGGCGTCGAGACCGAGGCCAACCGACTGGCCGACCGGCTGAGGCTCGCGGCCGACGACGTCTTGGTGACGCGCCGACCCCTGAGCCTGTCGTTCGACGGCGAGGGCTATGTCTTCACACGCGGCGATGAGGCGGCGACCGGCGTGGTCGATGCGCTGGGCGAGCGGCATACGCTGCCGGCCGGCGTCCGCCTCATCGGGCTGGGCGTCGCCTCGCCGTTGGCGATCGACCCGGACGGCGCCCAGCCGGTCGCGGCCTTCGGCCTGGCCAAGGGCGACCGTCGCTGGCGCGTGACCTTCGACGGGCTGAACGCCCTGGTCGAGCCGGTGACCGAGGGGATCCCGAGGTGAGGGCGGGCTACTCCCTGATGGAGGCGCTGGTCGCCCTGTTCATCCTGGCCATCGCCACGGTCGGTCTGACGCGCGCGACCCAGGCCCATGTCGACGGCGTGCGCGGACTGGAACAGCGGGTCGTGGCCCAGTGGGTGGCCGAAAACCGGCTGGTCGAACTCAATCTGGAAGGCCCGGTGCAGACGCCGGACGTCTCCGTCGTCCGCATGATGGATCGCGACTGGGACGTGCGGGTCCAGCGGCGCAACACCGACGATCCGGATCTGGTCGCCGTGGACGTCGCCGTGTCGCCGGCCGGCGGTCGCGAGGCGGTGCGTCTGTCGGGCTTCGTCGATCGGGGAGCGAACGCATGACCCCCGAACGCAGGGACGAGATCGCGGTGAGGGTCGTCAGCGTCGTGGTGGTCGGATCGTTGGCTCTGGCGCTGGCCGGACTGACGTGGCGACTGACGGGTTGGGACGACGGACGACACGAAGTCGCCGTGGCGAACAGCCTGCCGCCGCTCGGCGCGGCCGCCGCGCCCGGGGCGGATGCCGATGTCGCCCGTATCGTGTCGCTGGCGCCGTTCGGCGGGGCGACGGCGTCGGTCGGCGGCCTGCCAGCATCGACTCTGGGGCTCGTCCTGAAGGGAATCATCTCGGCCTACCCGCCCAGCGCTTCGACCGCCCTGATCTCGGTCGGCGACGGACCTGCGACCATCTATGGCGTCGGACAGACCCCGGTCGGAGACGCGGTGATCGAACAGATCGAGGTCGACCATGTCATCCTGACCTCGGGCGGGACGCGCCAGCGCCTGGACTTCCCCATGCCCGTCGTCGCCGATCCGGCCGCCGTGGCCGCGCCGACCACGCCGGGCGCCGGGATCACGGTGACGCCCGCGGCTCCGACCGCTATGCCGTCGCCAGTGTATCCCGCTCCGGCCGCCGGCGTCGCTCCTGCAAGTCAGCGCGGGGCCGCCGCCGCTCCCGCCGCCAATGTCGCGGCCGCCGCCGTCGGCGCGGGCGTCACCGCCACTGCTTCCGGCTATCGCATCGGCCCCAACCCCTCCGCCGAGATCCGCCGCTTCGGCCTCCAGCCGGGCGATGTGATCGAGACCCTGAATGGCGAGGCGGTCGGCGACGCGGGTCTGGACGCCGCCCTCATCGAACGCGCCCGCGCCGCGGGTCAGGCGCGCGTCGTCATTCTTCGGGAAGGCCGCCGCCTGACCGTCAACCTCCCTCTCGCCAGGAGCCCGGCGTGAAGAAATTCCTCCGCCTGACCACCACCAGCGTCCTGGCCCTCGGCCTCGCCGCCGGCCCCGTGGGGTCCGCCTCGTTCGCCCAGACCGTCGCCCCGCCGCCCGCCGCCATGCAGGACGTGGTGATCAACATGCGCGGCGCCGACATCAAGGACGTGGCCGAACAGGTCAGCCGCATCACCGGCCGCACCCTGGTGCTCGATCCGCAGGTGCAGGGTCAGGTCAATGTGGTCTCGGCCGAGCCCTTGAGCCGTAACGGGGTGTGGGAGCTGTTCCTGTCGGTGCTGCGGACCTCGGGCTTCGCGGCCGTGCGCAGCGGCAATGTCTGGCGCGTCGTGCCCCAGGCGACGGTGGTCCAGAGCGGGGCGTCCGAGACCGGCGCCGCCAGCTCGAACCAGCAGATCGTGACCCGCCTGGTCCGCTTGCGGAACCTGCCCTCGGATCAAGCCGTCCGCGCCCTGCGTCCGCTGGTGTCGTCGTTCGGCGCCATCGAGGCCCTGACCGAGCCGAACGCCGTGGTCGTCACCGACTACGCCGAGAACATCCGCCGTGTTCAGCAGCTGGCCGCGTCGCTGGACCAAGGCGGCGGGACCTCGTTCGACAGCATCGCCCTGCGTCACGCCTCGGCGACCGAGGTCGCGGCCTCGGTCAGCGCCTTGCTGGGCTCCGAAGCCGGCGGCCCGCGCGTGACGGCGGACGAGCGCTCCAACGTCCTTCTGATCCGGGGCGACGCCGCCGACCTGGCCCAGGCCCGGTCGATCGTTCAGGCGCTGGATACGCCGGGCGGAGCGACGCCGGTGACACGGGTCGTGCGCCTGAGGAACTCCGACGCCGAATCTATCACCGAGATCGTGCGCGGCCTGCTGGGCGGCGAGCCCTCGGCGACCAACCCCGTGGCCCGTTCGCTGCGCAGCACGACGGGTCTGGCCAGCCTCAGCGCCTCCAACCGCGATACGGCGGGCCAGACGGCCGCCGCCCTGACCTCGGGCGAAGCAGGCGCGACGGCCGTCGCCGGATCCACCCCCGCCGCTCGACCCGACGGCTTCACCCTGGACGGGGTGACGGTCCAGGCCTCCCCGGAACTCAACGCCGTGGTCATGCGCGGCCCGCCCGCCAAGGTCGCCATGCTGGAAGAGGTCATCGACCAGCTCGACCTGCGTCGCGCCCAGGTGAAGATCGAGGTCGCCATCGTCGAGATCACCGGCGAACTCGGCGAACAGATCGGCGTGCAACTGGGCCTAGGCGGCGCTGTTCCGGCCGACGGGGTCGTCGGCGGCACCGGCTTCTCCAATGCGGGTTCGGACCTCGGCACTGTCCTGAGCGCGCTCGGCTACCCGGCCGGACGTCTACTCGGCGCCGGCCTGTCGCTGGCGGCGGGGTCGGAGGGCGATTTCGGCCTTTTGCTCCAGGCCGTGGGCACCAACAGCGCCGCCAACCTGCTGTCCTCGCCCTCGATCACGGTGTTGGATAACGAGGCCGCCGAGATCGTGGTCGGCCAGAACGTGCCGTTCCGGACCGGCAGCTTCGCCACAGACGGCAACTCCACCAACCCTTTCACGACGATCAGTCGCGAGGATGTCGGCCTGACCCTGCGCGTCGTACCGCGCGTGCATGAGGGTGGCGTGGTGCGTCTGGAAGTGGCCCAGGAGATTTCGTCACTCGTCCCGACCACCGTCATCGGCGCCGCCGACCTGATCACGAACCGCCGCAGCCTTCAGACCTCGGCCTTGGCCGATGACGGCGAAACCATCGTGCTCGGCGGTCTCGTCACCGACGATCGCAACAGCACCAACAGCCGCGTGCCGGGTCTCGGCAGCCTTCCGGTCATCGGTAACGCCTTCCGCTCGCGCCGCGACAGCCAGACGCGCCGGACCCTTTTCATCTTCCTCAAGCCGACGATCCTGCGCGACAGCGCGGCGACGGCCGCCGATGCCCAGCAAGCTTACGACCGGCTGCGCTCCTCGGAGCCGGCCCGGTTCGACCCGACCCGGCCCGAACCCATCGCCCGCGATCCCCGCCTCCAGCCCGAGGTGGACGAGGTCTTCTAGCTGCGTCGCTCGTCAAATGTGGGGATGACCAGTTCTGGGTCGGCTTCTGCGCCCTCGGGCGGCCGGGCGACCGGCTGGCGCTGGTCGGTGATCCGCAAGACAGGCGGCGCGATCCGCGCCCGCGCCTCCGCTCGGCGATAGACGGTCTGGCCGCCGAACAGGGCCGCAGCCCCTGCCAGTGCGCCGCCGAAGAAGAGCAGGAGGCCCGCGAAGGCACCGTCCCACCAGCGGTGCTTGCCGTAGACGGCCGTCGCGGCGGCGACGGCGGCGGGCACTGGCGGACGCGCCGTCACCGGCTCGGCCAGGGTCATCAGCGTCCCGCCCCGCGCCATTAGCATAGGTACGTTCGCACGCGGCACGACGGCATAGGCGCCCGCGCCGGTCCGCATCAGGGCTATGTCCTGATCCAGCAGGGCCGCGCCGAAATCCTTCAGCAAGGCGTCGGACGAATACCAGCCGTCGGCGCGGAAGCTGACGATCCCGCCGTCCACCGCCGGATCGACGGTCAACTCATAGGCCAGAGCCCCGCCGACCACGTCCTGGGCCGCCTCGGCGACGGGGGTGTCGGTGAAGCTGAAGACGTAGAACTGCAGCGGCTCGGCTGCGACCGGGACCGGCGCGGTCGCAGGCGCCTGCGCCACGACGGGCGAGGCCAGCAGGGCAAATGCGAACAGTGCAGGGCGCAGGAAACGCATCACAGGTCTCAATACCACGGCGTCGTCATGCGCGCCCAAGACGACAGGACGATGAAATCGCGGCCTGTGTCGGCTAGAGTGCTCCCACGCAGGGCGGCCCGCCCGATTCAGGAGACCGACGTGGTCCAGGTTCCCGGCGCCGCCCGACGCGCCGCCGCTTTCCGCCGCATGCGCGACGCCCGCTCCAGCGAGGTGGCGGAGGACTATGTCGAACTGGTCGGCGACCTGATCGCGGAGACGGGCTCGGCGCGGCTGACGGATCTGGCCGACTGCCTTGGCGTCGCCCCGGCCACGGCGGCCAAGGCCCTGCAGCGGCTGCAACGGGACGGGCTGGTCGAGACCCGGCCCTATCGCTCCATCACCCTGACCCCGGCGGGGGAGGCGATCGCCGCCGCCTCGCGCGAACGGCATCGGATCGTACATGAGTTCCTGATCGCGCTGGGCGTCAGCGAAGAGACGGCCGAGGGCGACACCGAGGGCATCGAGCACCACGTCAGCCCCGAGACCCTGACCCTGTTCGAAGCCATGACGAAACGGCTTAACACGGGCGGCTGAATTCGCTCGCATCCTGCGACAATCTAGCGTGTATAGCGATTCAGCCTTAGCTGAATTCTCGGCGGGCAGAGGATCGCGATGACCGACGCCGACCAAGCCCGCTCCCTGCCCGAGGCGCACCGGACCATCCCGGTCTGGCAGTCGGGCGGCGTGGCGCGCCCGTGGTGGAGACGGATGCTGGCCTTCTCCGGCCCCGGCTTCCTGGTCGCCGTCGGCTATATGGACCCCGGCAACTGGGGCACCGATCTCGCGGGCGGAAGCCGGTTCGGCTACGCCCTGCTGTGGGTCATCCTGGCCTCCAATCTGATGGCCATCTTCCTTCAGGTCCTGTGCGCTCGGCTCGGCCTTGTCCGGGGGCAGGACCTGGCTCAGGCCTGCCGCGACACCTATTCCAAACCGACCTCCATCGCGCTTTGGCTGCTGTGCGAGATCGCCATCATCGCCTGTGATCTGGCCGAGCTGGTGGGAGCGGCGGTGGCGCTGAACCTGCTGTTCGGCATTCCGCTGGTCTGGGGCGTGTTGATCACCGGATTCGACGTCCTGTTCCTGCTGATGCTGGTCAACGTCGGCTTCCGCTGGCTGGAGGCCATCGTCATCGCCCTGGTGACGACCATCGGCGCCTGTTTCGCCTATTCGATCTTCCTGGCTCAACCCGACTGGGCGGCGGCGGCGCAGGGAGCCTTCGTGCCGAGCCTGCCGGGAGGAGGGGCGCTCCTGATCTCGCTGGGCATCCTCGGTGCGACCGTGATGCCGCATAACCTCTATCTGCATTCCTCCATCGTGCAGACGCGCGCGCATGGGCGGGGCCTGACCGACCTGAAGGCCGCCATCGGCCACAACACGGTCGACACCATCGTGGCCCTGGGCGCGGCCTTCTTCGTCAATGCGTCCATCCTCGTCCTGGCCGCGGCCGTCTTCCAGAAGGCCGGGATCCAGGTCGACGACCTGCGTCAGGCGCACGAGCTCCTGACCCCGGCGCTTGGCGGCGCGGCGGCCACGGCCTTTGCGATCGCCTTGCTGTGCTCGGGCCAGTCCTCGACGATCACGGGGACCCTGGCCGGCCAGATCGTCATGGAGGGCTTCCTCCGCATCCGCATCACGCCTTGGGTCCGGCGACTGATCACACGATGCATCGCCATCGTCCCGGCCCTGATGATCGTCTCGGCGACAGGGGGGCGCGATACGGTCCAGCTGCTGGTCGTCAGCCAGGTCGTCCTGTCCATGCAGCTCCCGTTCGCCATCTTCCCCCTGATGATGCTGACGTCGGACAAGGCGAAGATGGGCGCGTTCGCCAACGGGCCGGTCGTCAAGATCGTCGGCTATTCGATCTGCGCGGTGATCGCGGCGCTAAACGTCTATCTGCTGTGGAGCGTCATTGGGCCGTTGTGGCTGGGCCTGCTGGTCGCGGTCATGGTCGGCTTCGCGGCCTGGGTCCGGTTCGGCTATCGCGCGCCCGCTATTTGACGAAGGCCGACGGCCGGATGGCGCCCGTATCGAGATCGATGCGGAAGCTCATGCCCTGAAAGCTGTCGGCGATGGCCACGCCGTCCTCGACCCGCAGGGCCACGAACGCGTCCTGACCCTCGCCTTTCGGCGGATGCGCGATCCAGCGACGACGGCCGGACGAGTGCAATCGCGCGACCGTTCCACGCTCGGCCTCGGGCGCGGACAGGCCGTGCAGGATCAGGCGGTCGCCGCCGGGCAGGTCGATGCGCGTCATGGCAGGGGAATGGGGTCGGAGAAGCTCTCGGCCGGGATCAGTTCCAGCAACTGCACCTGTCGCCCGCCGCCGGGCTGATCGAAGGCCGGGGCCGCGATGCCGATCTTCATCAGGGTCCCGGCGGGCACGGTCACCACTGAATAGAATTCGGCCGTGTTCTGGGGCGGCAGGGCCATCTCGGCCTTCACCGCTGCGGAGGAGGCGGGTAGGGTCGCCGACATCCAGGCCCCCAGCCGGTTCGCTCCGCCGCCATAGGCCCGATACAGGGTCATGACGCGGTCGCTGCGGATTTCATCGACCGGCCCGGCCCAGGCCTCGACCACCACGGCGGGCGCTGCGACGCCATAAACGGACGGGGCGGCGGCGGGCGTCGCGCACCCGGCCAGACCCAGCGTCAGGGCCGCCATCCCCAGCATCACCGGCGTCAGCAGCCAGTGCCAAATGCGTGTCTTCGTCATGGTCGCCCCCCCGGTCCCGAGGGAGACGCTACACCCGCGTCGTCGCCGCCGCCTAGTAGACGTCGCGGCGGTAGCGGCCGGCCTCGACGAGGTCGCGCAGCGCCTCGGCGCCCAGCACGGTCTCGAGCGCCGCGTTCACCCCGCCCGCCATGCCTTCCAGACTGCCGCAGACGTAGATGGCCGCGCCCCTCGCCACCCAGTCGCGGACCGTCTCCGCCTCGGCCGCGATCACGGCCTGAACGTAGCGACCGTCGTCCGCGTCGCGCGAGAAGGTCCGGTCCAACCGGGTCAAAGTCCCGTCCGCCAGCCACCCCTGCAGCTCGGCGTCATGGAAGCTGTCGTGGGCCGAGGTCCGCTCGCCGAACATCAGCCAGGCCCCGCCGGCCGCGCCGACCCGCGCCTTCAGATGCGACCTCAGGCCGGCGATGCCCGTGCCGTTGCCGATCAGGATCATCGGCGTCGCGGCGTCCGGGCCATGGAAGGCGCGGTTGGCGCGCAGCCGCATCGGCGCGATCTCCCCGACCTGCAACGTCTGGGTCAGCCATCCGGACGCCAGCCCGGGCCTCCCGTCCGGCCGCTTCATCTGCCGGATCAGGAACTCGGCCCGGCCATCGGCGGGCAGGGAGGCGACGGAATATTCGCGGTGCGCCAGACCGCCCTCGGGCGACGGCACGCCGACCTCGGCGATATCTCCGGCCGTCCATTGCAGTACGCCGTCCACCGGTTCGAACGCCAGATGCCAGGCGCCCTCGCCGGGGCTGCCGGGGTTCAGCAGGCGACGCTCGACCAGACGCCAGTCGCCATAGGCCGGCGGGGCCCAGTCCGGCGCGGCGACCGACCCGGTCAGCCGGCGGAGTTCGCCCTGCCAGTGGCGGACGGCGGCGGCGTCGCCGTTGTCCACCTCGACCGCATCGAACAGCGCTGTCGCCCCCGCCGACTTCAGCCAGCAGTCCAGCGCCCGCCCGAAACCGCAGAACTCCGCATAGGTCCGATCGCCCAGAGACAGCAGGCCGTAGCTCACGCCGGACAGATCCGCCTGCCCCGTCATCACCTTGCGCACAAAGCCCGAGGCGCTGTCGGGCGCATCGCCCTCGCCGGTGGTCGAGGCGATGAACAGGACGCGGGCGGCCGTGGTCAGGTCGTGGGGCTCGAGCTCGGCGAACGACCTCACCTGGACGGACTGTCCGGCGTCGGCGAAGGCGCTGGCGGTCATCTGTGCCAGTTCGTCGCCGAAGCCGGTCTGGCTGGCGACGGCGATCAGGGTCGCGCCGGGCTGCGCAGCCACAGTAGGCCTGGCGCGAAACCGCCAGACCGTCCAGCCGGTGAAGACCAGCCAGAGGACCACCGTCAGGGCCGCCCAGGCCAACCGGACGGGATCGTCGATCAAGCGTCCTCGTCCATCATGGCCAGGAAGGCGGGGGTCAGGCGCTCGATCACGCCCTCCGGAGTGCGCGCGACGATCTGCGCGGCCAGACCATAGGCCTCGGCCAGACCCGCGCCCTCGTCCACGCCCAGAACGGTCAGGGCGCTGGCCCAGGCGTCGGCCATCATCGTGCTGGCGTGGAAGACGGTGACGGAGGTCACGCCATTGTCGATCGGTCGACCGGTCCGGCCGTCGATGGTGTGCGGATAGAGGCGGCCCTCGTGCTCGAAGGCGCGGCGCCAGTCGCCGGACGTCGCGACCGCGATATCCACAAGCGCGGCGACCGTGCGGGTCGAGGGCGCGCCGGGCGGTTCCTCCAGACCGATCCACCAGGGCTGGCCGTCCGGCTTCACGCCCCGGCCGCGCATCTCGCCGCCGATCTCGACCAGATGGGACGTTGCGCCGAGCCGGGTCAGGGCCTCAGACACCCGGTCCACCGCGTAACCTTTGGCTATGCCGGAGAAGTCCAGCTTCATCCCGCCCGGCTGCAGGGCCCCGCGCGCGTCGCTGTTCATCCTCAGCTTCTGCCAGCCGCTGACGGACAGGGCCGCGGCGATATCCTCGTCGGAGGGGATGGGCGAACCGATCCGCGGTCCCGGCGGGCCGAAGCCCCAGAGATCGACCAGGGCGCCCAGCGTCGGGTCGACGGCGCCGTCCGTGTCGTCGGCCAGGTTCATCGACGCCTCGAGCACGCTCCAGAACGTCTGCGACAAAGCCCAGACGCCTTGGGGTGCGGCGTTGAAGCGGGAGATTTCGCTGGTCCGCTCCCACGGGCTGAAGACGGCGATCACCGCCTTCAACTCGGCCTCGACGGCGGCGTTCAGGATGGCGTCGCCGACCTCGGCCGGGGCGACGGCTCGCACCGACCAGGTCGTGCCCATGCTCTCGCCATCCAGCCGCCGGACGACGTCGCCGGGCGGCCGGGACGGCGGAGCGTCCATCGGCGGAATCAGGACGCGGTCCGCCGACCGCTCGTCCGCCGGGCGGAGATCGAGCGGCGGCGGCGCGCCGCGCGAGCCTCGCAGGGTCAGGGCAGGACCTGCAGGACGGCGGTGTATTGAGCCGAGTTCGCCGGCGGACCATTGCGGCCGCCGCCGGCCGGCGCCGATGGATCGCGCCACGAGGTGTTGACCCAGTACATGCCCGCTTCCGGCCAGGAGATGGAGACCTTGCCCTCAGCATCCGTCGTCACGGTCTGCTCTTCCGGATTGTCGCGGTACTGCAGGCCGCCGCGCGCCACGATGACGTCGGCGTTGGCGTAAGGAGCTCCGTCGCGAAGGAACTGGAAGGTCCCGGCCTCGCCCGCGACCAGGTCGTTCGGGTGGGTGATGGGGATCATCTCGATGCCCACGCCGGTCGGGGTGAACACGGTCTCGGTCGGATTGCCGAGCGTCACGAAGGTCTCCAGGCGGTTGGCGCTGAAGGCCGAGACGATGTCGGTGGCGCCGGCCGGGATGTTGGCGGCCATTTCGGCCTCAGGCCCCCGCCAGCGGCCCTGTTCGCCGTTCAGCATCCAGGAGGCGTTCATGCCGGCCGAGGCATTGGCGATCTTCCACGTGCCGGGCTTGTTGATCTCGACGTCGAAGGTCGTGCGATAGGCGCCCTGCATCAGATTGGCGGCCGCGCCGGCCGAGCCGTCCGGCGCGGTGATCTGCAGCGACTGCGGGGTCAGACGCAGCGGCGCGTGGTCGGCGATGAAGACGCCGTTCGAGGCGCCGGCGTCGAACGACACCCAGAAGCTGTCGCCCGACAGGACGGTGTGCGACGGCATCAGCCAGCCACGGTGCGCGCTGGCCGACATCGGCGCGGCGACGGCGGCCAGGACCGCCAGGGCAGGGAGGATGTATTTCTTCATGCGACTGATCCTTAGCGGGTCACGGCGACGGTGACGGCGCCCAGTTCGGAGGTTCCGGACGCCGAGGCGGTATTGGCGGCGCCGCCCCAGGTGAAAGGCACGCGGACCAGTTCGCGGCCGCCCTGTTCGCGGGCTGCCTCGACGACGACCTCATACTGGCCGGCGGGCAGGGCGTTCATCCGGGCGACCGGGGCGGTGATGGTGTGGCGGCCCGGCGCGCGCGTGGGTCCGGTCGCGCCCGAGATCGGCAGGGTGGTGGCCCGGCCGCCCTTGCGCCACCAGCTGCGCAGGTCCTTCAGATACTGCTCGCCGGTGCCTTCGCCGCGCGCGGTGTCGCCCGCCTCGTACCACAGGCCGATGGTGTGCATCGGCACATCGTCGGCGGCCCGCTCGATCCACACGGCCACATAGGGGCGGTGGTAGGCGGCCGTGGAAATCGACGGCACGCTGATCGTCACGTTCAGGTCGGCGGCGACGGCCGGGGCGGCGGCCGAGACGGCGCCGGCGGCGAGGATCAGGGCTGTGGGACGCATGGTTCGGAACTCGTCAGTGGATGAAGATGAGGGCGATGATGACGGGGATGGCGATCCCCAGGCCGACCAGCGGCCAGGTGGAGGCGCGGTTCTTCGCGTGCAGCCACAACAGGGTCAGGCCGGTGACCGTGAAGACGATGCAGGCCACGGCGAAGACGTCGATGAACCAGTACCAGACCGGTCCAGTGTCCCGACCCTTGTGCAGATCGTTGATGTAGGCGACCCAGCCCCGCGTCGTGGTCTCTTTCAGCGCCTCGCCCGTGGCCCGGTCGATGGTGACCCAGCCGTCCTTGCCCGGGCCTTTCAGAGCGACATAGACCTCGTCGGCTTCGGTCTCCGTCGGCTTGCCCGCGATGGCGACGTCGAGTTCGGACGAGACCCAGCGGGCGATGGCGTCGGGGACCGGATCGGTCGTCTGGTCGGGGAAGTCGCCGAGCCGCGCCAGCAGGGGCGCGGGCAGGGTGGCGGTCGCTTCCACGGTGTGCGGCTCGGCCTTGATCTGGCCGGCGTGGTTCAGGGTGATGCCGGTGATGGCGAACAGCAGCATCCCGGCCAGCGACAGCCCCGCCGAGATCCAGTGCCAGCGGTGCAGCTCCTTCAGCCAGAAGGCGCGCGCGCCGTTCATCGAACGCGCATTGGGCGCGGCCTTGGCGACAGGTTTTGCAGCGGCGTCGGTCACGCACGGCCTGTGCCAAGTTTGAGAATGATTTGCAAGTGGCGAAGTCCGCCTAGCGCCGTCGCAGTCGCTTGGGCGACAGGGCGAATCCCCGCTGATAGGGTCCCTAAAGCGACGAGGGAGCGTTCGAATGCGGCGTATCGGTGTGGCGGCGGTGATGGCGATCTGTCTGGCGGGGCCGGGCTGGGCGCAGTCCGGTGATCCGGTCGAGGCCGTGGACGTCTTCATCGGTACGGCGGGCAAGGGCCACACCTTCCCCGGCCCTGTCGCCCCCTTTGGCATGGTGCAGCTAAGCCCCGACACCGACTACCGTTACTTCCGGCAGTCCTACGACTGGGCCTCGGGTTATCGCAGCGACGACCCAACCATCATGGGCTTCTCCCACACGCATTTCTCCGGCACCGGCCACTCCGATCTGGGCGACGTCCTCATTACGCCTCAGACGGGCGAGACCATCCGCTGGGACGTCGGCGACGTCGCCACGCCCGGCTCGGGCTATCGCTCCCGCTACGACAAGGCGTCCGAGACCGCCGAGCCCGGCTACTATTCGGTCCAGCTGACCGACACGCCCGTCCGCGCCGAGCTGACCACGGGCGTCCGCACGGGCCTGCATCGCTACACCTTCGCGCAAGGCGAGCGGGCGCGGATCCTGCTCGACCTCCGCAACTCCATCTACGACTACCCGGGCAAGGTCCTGTGGTCGCGCATCCGCGTGCATCCGGACGGCACGGTCACGGGCTTCCGCGAACTGCGCGGCTGGGCGCCAGGGCGTCAGCTCTATTTCGCCATGCGGTTCTCGGCGCCCATCGTCGGCCACGAGATCCAGAACCGCGAGAGCGACATTCCCTATAACGGCTTCCGCCAGCCGGGCCGCGCGCTCGATGACCGGCAACAGGTCCAGGGCCGCGCCCTCGAGGCCGCCTTCGATTTCGGCGAACTGTCAGGCCCGCTGCTGGTCAAGGTCGCCATCTCCTCGGTCGACGAGGCCGGCGCCATCGCCAATCTGGAGTCGGAAGGGCAGGGCTTCGGCTTCGACGCCCAGCGCGCCACGACCCGCGCCGCCTGGAACGAGGCCTTGGGCGCCGTCGACATCGACGCCGAGCCGGAAATGCGGACGACCCTCTACACCGCCCTCTACCACGCCCTGATCGCCCCCTCGGTCCACTCCGATGCGGACGGCCGCTGGCGCGGGCCGGACAATGCGGTGCACAGGTCCGACTTCACCGTCCACTCGACCTTCAGCCTCTGGGACACCTTCCGCGCCGAGCATCCGCTGCTGACCCTTCTCGCCCCGGCAGAGCGCAACGCCGACATGGTCAACTCCCTGATCGCGGCCCAGCAGGTCAGCCCCTATGGCATCCTGCCGGTCTGGTCCTTCCACGGTCAGGAGACCTGGACCATGATCGGCTATCACGCCGTGCCGGTCATCGCCGACGCCTACCTGAAGGGCATCCCCGGCATCGACGGCGAGGCGGCGCTGACCGCCATGGTCGCCTCGGCCACCTACCGGCCCTACGGCGGTCTCGGAGACTATATGGACCTCGGCTACGTCCCCATCGACCGGGAGCCGGAGGCGGCGTCCAAGACCGTCGAATACGCCTATGACGACTGGACCATCGCGCGAATGGCAGAGCGTCTAGGCCGCACAGACGTCGAGACCGAGTTCGACCGCCGCGCCGGCTTCTGGCGCAACACCTGGGATCAGGAGACCCGCTTCGTCCGCGCCCGCCTGGCCGACGGCTCCTTCCGCGAGCCCTTCGACCCGGTCGCGATCAACTATGGCTCGGACTACACCGAGGGCAATGCCTGGCAGTATTCGTGGTTCGTGCCTCAGGACATGGCCGCCCTCGTCGACGTCATGGGCGGAGACGCAGCCACGGTCGCCAAGCTCGACGCCATGTTCGACTACGACAACTCCGGCCTCGACTATTCCCACGCTGAGGACATCGCCGGCCTGATCGGCCAGTACATCCACGGCAACGAGCCCAGCCACCACTCGGCCTACGCCTATGTCTACGCCGGCCAGCCGTGGCGGACGCAGGAGCGGCTGAAGCAGATCGTCGAGAGCCAATACCACTCCCGTCCCGACGGCCTCGCCGGCAACGACGACGTCGGCCAGATGTCGGCCTGGCTGATGTTCACGGCCATGGGCTTCTATCCGGTGACGCCGGGTTCGAACCAGTATGTCATCGGCCGCCCCTTCACCGAGCGCACGACCCTGAACCTGCCGAACGGGAGGAAGTTCACGATCTCCACGGCGGGCCTGCGCGACGCCAACCGCCACATCCAGTCGGTCACCCTGAACGGCCGCCCGCTGGACCGCACCTGGATCACGCACGAGGAGATCACCGCCGGTGGCGAGCTGCACTTCGTCATGGGGGCCCGTCCGAACCGCACCTGGGGCGCGAGCGAGGCGGCGCGGCCGTATTCGATGAGCGCCGTGCAATGACGCGTCCGGCGTGCGAGTGAAGGCGTAGCTGGCGCCATGCTTCTGTTCCTGATCGCCTACCTCGCGGGGGGGCTGACCATCGTCAGCCCCTGCATCCTGCCGGTCCTGCCGTTCGTCTTTGCGCGCGCGGAACAACCCTTCATCAAGAGCGGCCTGCCGCTGCTGATCGGCATGGCCCTGACCTTCGCGGGCGTCGCGACCCTCGCGGCCGTCGGCGGCGGATGGGCGGTGCAGGCCAATGCGGTGGGGCGCTGGATTGCCCTGGCGGTCATGGCGGTGCTGGGGCTGACGCTCGTCTTTCCGTCGCTGGCCGACCGCCTGACCCGGCCGCTGGTCGCCCTCGGCTCGAAGCTCACCGAGCGGGCCAGCGTCGCCCAGGCCGCCGGCCGCTCCTCCATCGGCCACTCTTTCCTGCTTGGCGTGGCGACGGGTCTGCTCTGGGCGCCGTGCGCGGGCCCCATCCTCGGCCTGATCTTGACCGGCGCGGCGCTCCAGGGCGCTTCGGCCAACACGACACTGCTGCTGGTCGCCTATGCGGCGGGGGCGGCGACCTCGCTGGCGTTGGCCCTTCTGGTCGGCGGCAAGGTCTTCCAGACGATGAAGAAGTCGCTGGGCGTTGGCGAATGGGTGCGGAAAAGTCTGGGCGTCCTCGTCCTGATCGGCGTCGCCGCCATCGCCCTCGGCCTCGACACTGGCCTCCTGACCCGCCTGTCGGCCGGCGGCGTCAACAGGATCGAACAGAGCTTGCTGCACCGCGCCGGCGTCGGGAACGCCCCGGCCACCGAACGCGAGGTCGATCTCGCCAACCTGCCCGATTTCGGCCCGGCGCCCGGCTTCGAGGGTGGCGGGACCTGGATCAACTCCACCCCGCTCGACATCGAATCCCTGCGCGGCAAGGTCGTGGTCGTCGACTTCTGGACCTACTCCTGCATCAACTGCGTGCGGACCTTCCCCTACGTCCGCGGCTGGGCCGAGAAGTACGAGGACGCCGGTCTCGTCGTCGTCGGCGTCCATACGCCCGAGTTCGCCTTCGAAAAGGTCGAGGGCAATGTCCGCGACGCCGTGCGCCGCTTCGGCCTGCCGTATCCGGTGGTGATGGACAACGACTTCGCCATCTGGCGCGCCTATTCCAATCGCTACTGGCCCGCCCACTATTTCATCGATGCGCGCGGCCACATCCGCCACGTCCATTTCGGCGAGGGCGATTACGACCAGTCCGAACAGATCATCCGCCAGCTGTTGCGCGAGGCCGGTCGCGATCCCGGCGCCGACATGGCCGCGACCCGCAGCTCCGGCGCCGAGATGGCCGGCGGCGGCGAGGTCGGCTCGCCCGAGACCTATGTCGGCTACGGCCGCACGCGCGGATTCGCCTCGCCCGAGACGCCGCTCCGCGATGCGGTCCAGACCTATTCCATCCCCGCCCTGACGCTGAACCAGTGGGGCTTCTCCGGCGCCTGGACCGTGCGTCCCGAACATGCCGACGCCTCCGCCGGCGGCAAGCTCGGCTTCCGCTTCAAGGCGCGTGACCTGCATCTGGTCATGGCCTCGGCCGAGGGTCGCCCCGTCCGCTTCCGCGTCACCATCGACGGCCGCGCGCCCGGCGCCGACGCCGGGACCGATATCGACGCCACGGGCGCCGGGACCATCGACGGCCAGCGCCTCTACCAGCTGCTGCGCCGGTCGAACGGCTCAGGCGAACACCTGTTCGAGATCGAGTTCCTCGACCCCGGCGCCCAGGTCTTCGCCTTCACCTTCGGATAGGCCTCTAGCCTCAAGACACGGAATCCGGGCACCCCCTCCGCTCACGGCCGCTGAGTCTGCGTCCGGAATGGCGTGGGAGTGTGCGAGTGGCGGGCAGGCGGACGTGGAAGACCTTTCGGGTCGCGGTCCTCTTCGTGGTCCTGGCCGTGGCTGGGGTGCTGGCCGTGCTCGCCGTCGTCGGCTCGGCCATCGATGTCCACCAGCGCGAGAAGGAAGAGACGCTCGTCGAGCTGCGCCTCGCCCGGGCGCTGAAAAGCGTCGGCGAGGATCTGACCGCCAACGCCGTATGGGACGAAGCCGTCATCCGACTGTCCGGTCCCCGCGATCTGGACTGGATCGACCATCACGAAGGCCCTTTCTTCGCCGCCCAGAGCGGACACGTGGCGACCACCGTCTATGACGGCGAAGGCCGCCTGCTGCGCGTCAGCCTGAACGGACAGGCGACCGGCGACGATCCGGCCGAGCCCCACGTCGTCGCCCTCGCGCCCCTGGTCGCCGATGTCCGCGCGATATCCGCCGCGCGCGACCGCACCGCCGTCGCCATGGCGGCCGTGCGCATCGCCACCGGAGTCGTCCAAGTGGGCGGCCGCACCTTCCTCGCCGCCGCCTCGACCGTCGTCCGCCACACCGACGACGGCCCGATCCGCTCCGCCGACCCGGTCGTCGCCTCGATGAAGCCGCTCGAGACCATGATCGCCCCGCTCGGACCGGAGCTCGGCCTGACGGCGGCGATCTACCGCGCGGGCGCCGAGCCCCATCTGCTGGGCCGCCAGACCGCCGTCGCCGTCCATGGGCTGGACGACCGGACGCTGGGCTGGATCGTCTGGACGCCGGAGACGCCGGGAGCGGCCATCCTGCGTCAGGCCGTGCCCCTGATGCTGGCTCTCTTGGCCGCCACCCTGCTGGTTGCGACCCTCCTGTTCCGCCGCGTCGCCGACGACGTCCGCCGCCTCGGCGAGAGCGAACAGGCCCTGGCCGCCGCCCTGCAGAAGGCCGAGGCCGCGAACGCCGCCAAGTCCCGCTTCCTGTCGAACATCAGCCACGAACTGCGCACGCCCCTGAATGGCGTCCTCGGCATGGCCCAGGTCATCGAGCGCGACCTCCTGACCCCGCAGCAGCAGGACCGGATGGTGCTGCTGAAGGAATCCGGCAAGGCGCAGCTGCGGCTGATCGAGAACCTGCTCGTCGCCATGCGGCTCCAGAACGAGGCCGTGACCGTGACGCCCTCGGCCTTCGTCCCCGACCAGATGCTGAAGCGCGCGGCGGCCGACTACCGCGCCACGGCCGCCTCGAAGGGTCTGAAGTTCCGCGTCGAGGCCCGCACCCCTACGCGCCGTCTGGGCGACGAAGAACAGATCGCGCGTTTGATCGAGCCGATCCTCGACAACGCCATCCGCTTCACCTCTTCGGGCTCCGTCACCGTCCGCTCGCGCGAAACAGCCGACGATGTCGTGATCGAGGTCGTCGACACCGGGCCGGGCATGACGTCGGAGGTCATCGACGACCTGTTCACCGCCTTCAGCCAGGGCGACGAGACCTCCACCCGCGCCAAGGACGGGGCGGGTTTGGGCCTGTCGATCAGCCACGGTTTGGCGACGCTGATGGACGGCCGGATCGAGGTCGAGAGCGCGCCGGGCAAGGGCAGCCTGTTCCGTGTGACCCTGCCGCTGCCGGCCGCCGAATAGGCGAATGCTGTCGAACGAATATTTTCATTCGACATCGAAATTCCGCTCTGGTCAGTGGTGGCGGGACTCGCACCCTTGCGAACGCACCTTGGTCTGAAACGGGTGTAGAGTCCTGGATCACCGGTCGCGGAGAGGGCGGCCCCGGGATTTCGTCCGTTTCGTCACGTTTCGTCCCGTTTCGTCATGTTGCTCTCGTCATGACGGACGGACGAAACCCTGAAGCACATTGGCCTCGGTCGACAGGACCAGCCGGTCGATGTCGATCCGCTTCGGCTCGGCGAACATGACGTAGTAATATTTCATCTGCTCGGACCACCAGTAGCCGGGGCAGTTGTCGCCCTGGGTCATCGGCCGGGTCGAGATGTCGCGCAGCGCCGTGTAACCGAACGCCGCCTTCGAGCTCGACTTCATGTTGCGATAGTGGGTCGCGGCGATGACGCGATAGCGGTCGTTCCGGTCGTGCTGCCACAGGTTCAGGCAGGCGTCGGCCACCTCGGGCCGCAGCCCGGTGCGCAGGGTGCGGGGCATGGCGGTGGTGACGTCGGTGGACTCAGGAACGATCAGATACCGCTCCTGCATCGTCTCATAGGTCTTCAGGAAGTCGTCGCCCTCGGCCTTGAACCCGGCCTGGCCGAACAGCCCGGCCAGATAGGCGCCCAGCACCGTCTGCGACGTGCCCGTCACCTCGCCGGTCTGGAAGTCCACCATCGGGAACCACAGCAGGCCCTCGTAGCGCTTGCCCTGATGGTCGATCATGGCCTGCAGGCATTCCTGCGCCGCGACCTTCAGCTCATCGTCGCCGAACAGCTCCCAGGCGTCCCACAGGTATTCGTAGAAGCTGTCGGCATAGACGTCGATCGAGGCGTTGCGGCTGATGAACTGCCCCGTCTCCGCATGGATGTTGGCCGCCATCAGCCCAATGGGCGAGCGCATGTTTAGGGCGTGCATCATCGCCTTCTTGGCGGCGGCGTAGTACCGCTCATCCCCGGTCAGTTCGCCCAGCACCCCGAACTCGGTGATGTAGGTGCCGATCTCCGCGAGGTTGGTCTCGGGATCCCGCACCGCCCCCGTCTTCAGGTTCACATAGCGGTAGGGCAGGCCGTGGGGCGAGGCGTCGAACGCCTTCAGCAGCCGATCCGCCAGATCCTGCGCCTTCTCCAGCAGCACCGGATCCTCGCAGGCCAGGAAGGCCGACAGCAGTCCGCCGACCAGCCGGATATTGGTCTCGAACACCTGGGCGTCGCCGTCGATGTCGAAGTTCAGATTGGCCTTCACCCAGTCGACCCCGGCCTGGAACTCCTCGTCCAGGTCCATGATCCACAGGGTGTCCAGCGCCTCGACCAGCGACAGACCCAGGTCGTGACCCTCGATGAAGAAGGACTGCGACGTCCCCGACACCGGATTGATCTCGTCCTTGCCCCAGGCCTTCTCGACATAGTGGTCCCAGGCCCATTTGAACTCGGCCTTCACATCGGCCCCCAGCGCCGCCCAGTCCTCGGACTTCGCGAGGGCGGGCAGGGGAGCGAGACCGGCGAACAGACCGCCTCCAGCCAGAGCCAGGGCCGAACGACGGTGCAGGGACAGGGTTCTCATCGCCGGGCTCTCCGATTCACCAAGGGGGCATCCTGCCGCCGCCCGGACACCTCTGACAATGGCCGCTGACAAGCCCGGCCTGTTCCTGCCATGCCGCCGAGAATGGGGACGCCGTCGACATCCACGCCTGACGGGCGTCAGCCCCCCGTCGGCGCACCGCTGAAGTCGAACTGCGGGTCCTGCTGACGTCGAGGCCCGCCGCCGAAGGTCCAGGTCAGGCCGATATAGGCGGCGCGGCCCGAGAACAGACGCTCGGTCCGGTCGCGGAAGGTCGGGGTGTCGTAGGTCGTGACGTCGCCGAAGTCGTTCAGCAGGTCCCGGACCGTCATCTGGAAGGCGACGGTCGGGGTCAGGGTGCGGCGGTAGCCCAGGTTCAACACCCCGCCGCCCTCGCGCACGCCCTGAGCCAGCAGGGTCTCGCCGTTCCACTGGCCTGACACCTGGATGAAATCCTCGGCCGTGGGTTGCCAGTTCAGGGCAAGGCGGCCGGAGACCTGGGTTGCAGAGCGGCTGGTCGCGCCGGGGATGCCGGTCGCGTCGATGTCCTGGCGGAAGACGTTGACGCTGGCGTTGTAGCGCAGGGTCGGGTGCAGGCGGCCGTTGGCCACGAACTCGACGCCAGTGTCAGTGCGCCCGCCCAGGTTCTCGGGCCGGGTCAGCAGGACCCCGCCGCCCAGGTCCGAGGCCACCTCGGTGAAGGCTTTGGTCGTGTCGCGATAATAGGCCGTCGCCTGATAGAAGGTCTGTCCCGCCCGCATTTGCCACTGCAGCTCGAAGGCGTCGGTCTCCTGCGGCTGCAGGTTCGGATTGCCGGAACGCAGGTTCAGCGGATCGAGGAACGACACGAACGGGTTCAACTGGAACGGCGCGGGCCGCTGGATTCGCTTCGAATAGCTGCCGCGCAGGGTCTGGCTTTCGGCGAGCTGATACTGCAGGTGCATCGTCGGATAGGCGCGGAAATAGTCCTGCGTCGCGCGGACGCCGGCCGAGATCTGATTGACTTCGATGTCCGCCTGTTCGAGGCGCAGGCCGAACTGGGCCGACAGCTTCTCGGTCAGCGGACGCTCGTAGGTGGCGTAGAGCGCGTGAACCGTCTGCTCGGCGTCGAAGCTGTTGGTCAGGCCCGCGACGGGCAGCAGTGTCCCCGCGGTCGAGCCGCGCAGGACGGTGTTGGCCTGGTCCGGCTGGCGGATTTCCAACTCGTAGCCGAGGCGCAGCTTGCCGGTCTCGCCCATCGGCCGGACGTAGGCGCTGGTGAAGGCCATGACGGTGAAGCCGCCCTCCTGGTCAACCCGTTCATAGCTGTTGGGGCCGGCCGGAATGGTCGGGGTCGCGGCGGTGGTGAGGAGGAGGCCGTTCTCGCCCTCATCCACCCGGAACTCGTTGGTCCACTCGTGCCCGGCGTCGTCGAAGCGGTGCAGCAGGCGCGCGGTAATGCCGGCGGCGGAGAAGGTCTGGTCCACCGTCGTGTCGCGGCGATAGGCGGAGGTGATCGCGCCCGAGGCGTTGCGGCCCTCGAAGAACTCCACGCCCGCGCCGGTGTTCTCGAAGTCGTTGAAGCGCCCCTCGACGGTCAGCGATGTCTTTTCGGTCAGCCGGTATTCGAGGCCCAGGCGGCCGTAGACGCCGTCGGAATCGAAATCGATGTCCTGGGTCTGGCGGCTGGGCAGGAACAAGCCGGAAGCCGTGTCCAGCCGCTCGCGGTCGCGAGTCACTTCTTGATGGACCGTATCGTGGCGCAAGCTGATGTCGCCGGACAGGGTGAGCGGCCCGTCGGTGCGCGACCCGCTGAAGCCCAGGTTCCAGCGGCCGTCGTCGCCCACGTTGGCGCGGATCGACCCGGTGGAGACCGCACCGGGCCGGGGCTGGTTCGGCTTGGTGATCAGGTTGATCACGCCGCCCGAACCCTCGGGACTGTAGGCGGCGGATGGGTTGGTCATCACCTCGATGCGGGCGTATCGATCCGCCTGCATCTGCAGCAGGGCCTGGGCTCGGCCTTCACCGGAGAGGACGCCCGACGGGCGGCCGTCGACCAGGATGGTGACGTTGCCGTCGCCGCGCAGGGAGACGTTGCCCTGCGGGTCCACATCCACCGACGGCACGTTCCGCAGCGCATCGGCCAGGCTGCCGGTCCGAGCCTGAAGGTCGTCGGCGAGGCTGTAGCTGGTCGAATCGATCGAGGTGCGCACGTCGGTCTGGCGTGCGGTGACGGTGACTTCCTCGACGGTCGTCGTTTCATCCTCGGTTGTCTGCGGGGGCGTCGCGGGCGCCGCTGGGCGGGGTGCGGGGGCGGTCTGGGCCAAGGCCGCGCCCGGCACGGCGAGCGCCGTCGCGGCGAGCAGAAGCAGTTTGAAAGGCGTCATGATCCGAACCCCATCGACCGATACTCGGGCGCTCACGCGCGACTTTCGTGCGTCCGGCGGCTCTCCCGATGAACCGAGCATCGGTCATCGTGGGGTGAGCCCCATGAGCGCTTCCTGAGGCCTTGCTGAAAAGCCCTCAGGCGAAGGTCGGAATTCGAGAAGAAAGCCCGTTGCGCCGTGGGTATCAGCCGTTTCGGGCAACCGACAGTTACTTCGACGTCATGACGTCGGCGTTATTTCTGTGGCGCGATTTGGACAGGCGCGACCTAGCCGTAGCGGGCGGCCAGACGCTGCGCCACCTCGCCGATCAGGTCGATCGGCAGCGAAGCCTTATGCGGAAAGATCAGGTTGCCCTTCGGCCCGCGGTACGGCGTCAGCCGCTCCAACAATTCCTGAGGTTCGTGCAGGGGCGGGTACACGCCGATGTGTTTCTTGAAGCCCGCGAAATAGAAGAAGATTCGCCTCAACCGATAGGCAGGCATCTTGTAGCCGATGCAGCGTTCGGCCGCCGGGACGCGACGTTCGATCTCCGCCTGTTTGGCTTTGAGACGGTCGCGCACCCCGGCTCCCAGGCGGCGAAACACGGCTCGTGGATCGTTTCGGTCATGCTCGGCCTCCTCGCGGCCGGCCAGCCGGCGCGACGCCAGCCAGGTATTAGATATGACACCCAGTTCCAGGTATCAAAATCATCGCAAAACGAATACGGGTTTGCGTTCCGTTAACTAACCTTGTTGGTTGTATCGGGGTGCTTTGATGAACGGGCTCGAACAACTCACGACGCGCGAACGACAGTGCCTGGTGGGTGTCGCACGGCACCGCCAGTCGAAGGAGATCGCGCGCGATCTCGGCATCTCCTCCAAGACTGTCGACAAGCACATCGAGACCGCCTGCAGGAAGCTGGGGGTCGCGTCGCGCCGCGACGCGGCGCTTCTGATGATCGGCGCCGGACTACGGAACGGACCCGTAGGGGAACCGTCCCGAGTGGCGGAAATGGCTTCGGGCGGCGCCTTCTCGTCGGCGAAAGGAGGCCCCATTGACCCTCACATCGCCGACCTGGAACTGGGACTATCTGGAGACCGTCTTCGAGGATCTGGCGCAGACGCCGGCCGAGAAGGCCGCGGTGCTGCATCTGGTTTCGGTGACCCGGGAGATGAGCCCATATCTCTCGAAGCTCGATCTGCTGCGCGAGATTATCTGCATCGGGCTCGTACTGTTGCCCGAGCACGATCGGCCGCCGAGCGTCGAACACCTGAGATCCTCGACCTCCGCCGTATCGGGCGGGACCTGTTGATGGTTCTCGTCCTGACCTGCGGCATAGCCTTCCTGCTGGCCGGCGCAGTCGGGGCGACCCTGATGATCCAGCATCTTCTGCAGGACGCCGACCGGCCCCAGCAGAGCCGCTAGCCGCCTTTCGCAAATCAAATCTGCCACAACCCCCGCCTCGCGGGAGAAAGATGACCCATGCAACGTCGTGAGTACGGCCAGAAGCTGGCCACCGCCCTGTTCGAAACTGAAGACGCCATCGACGCGGCGCTTGAAAAGGCCGCCTATCTGATCGCCGCCATGTCCTCTGTGCGCCGCGAGAAAGGCCTTTCCGCCGTGCTCGGCAATGACGCCATGACCGGCGTGACCGGCTCGGTCCGCGCCCTCGGAGAGGCCCGCGACCAGATCGTCGCCGCCCACCACGCCCTGTCCTCCGCCGCGCCACAGGTCGGCCTCGGCAACGTCGTCATGCAGGGCACGGGCGTCGGCAAGCCCGAGGAAGACCGTCCGCGTCCGACGGGTCTCAAGGTCGCGGCTTGATGCTATGCTCGCGGTGCGCCGCGTTGGCGCACCGCGAGTTTCTGCATGTTCGATGACGGCATCCTGTTCCTGGCCACGGCGGCCCAGATCGGCGGCATGATTCTGAATGTCGTCGTGTGCGGCGCGGCCATCCTTTGGGGCGCGCGTACGGAGCGGCTCGCAGCCATCTCGATCGTGATCGCCTCCGTCCTATCGATGCTGCTGCAGAACTGGTCGGACGAGACTTCGCCCCAGTGGAATGTCCTGATCATCGATGCCGCGAACCTGGCGGTCTTCCTCTACCTCCTGGTCAGAAAACACCGTGTCTGGCTGCTGTTCGCCTGTGCGTTCCAGCTTCTGGCCGTGCTCAGCCACATGGGCATGCTGATCGACCCCAGCATCATGGCGCGGGCCTACATCTCGACGCTGTATGTGATGTTCTACGGTCTCATGATCGCATTGGCCTTCGGAATCTGGGAAGGTCGTTCGCGTGAGGAGCGAGTGCGAGTTGCGTCGGCCGAAGGTAATATTATAGCGTCGCCTTATGACCTCCCCGACGCCTAACCCCATCGACATCGCTGTCGGCCAACGCATCCGAGCCGTGCGCGAACTGCGCGGACTCACCCAGACCGACCTCGCCAAGGCCGCCGGCGTGACCTTCCAGCAGGTTCAGAAATACGAGCGGGGCACCAACCGTGTCTCCGCCTCGCGCCTGATGCTGATCTCCCACGCCTTGGGCCAACCGGTCAGCGCCTTCTTCGACGCGGTCGAGCCGGGCGATCAGGACGGGCTGGACCTATTCGCGGTCAGCGGTTCGAAAGCCCTGCTCGAGGCCTATGGGCGGATCGAGACGCCGGACCAGCGTCGGATCGTGGTGGCCCTGGCCCGCTCCCTCGCGGGCGGCGAAGCCTAACCTAATCTTTTGAACTAAGAAAATATTCTCGCCGCCCCGTCCTGGTCGGGGCGGCGAGACCATGTGCGGCAAGGTCTCTGAATACCCAGGCACTCTTTCGGCGCCGCAAGGCTCGCGGCAAGCTGAGAGCGCCCCTGTCAGCCGATTGAACCCGGCAGTGAGGTCCCAGAGACCCCATTTGAACTCACCGTGACTCTGTACGCCCGCAGATCGCGCGCTCGCCGACTGGAAACTTCGATGGCCAAGCTTTACCCATCGACGACGGGTGGAAATCGCTTTGGAGACCAGTGCGTGGCAAGCGAGAAGAAGCGCGTAGGGATGGGCGGCCAGCCGGCGCAGCCGACGCGCAAGCGCAAGACCGCCCCCGCGACCGGACGCAGCAAGGCTGAGTCGCGCGCCCTGATGGTCGAGAACATCCTCGACGGCGCCGAATACCTGTTCTCGAAGAGGGGACTGGACGGCGTCACCCTGCGGGACGTGGCCGAGCGGGTCGGCATCCACGTCACCCTGCTGAACTACTATTTCAAGGACAAGGTGAACCTGTTCGAGGCCGTCTTCGCCAGGCGCGCCGGGGTGACCAGCGGCCGGCGTATGGTCGCTCTGGAACAGTACGAGGCCGAGAGCGCAGGCAAGCCGACGGTCGAGGGCGCATTGCGCGCCTTCCTCGATACCGACTTCGACCTCTACTATCAGGGCGGGGAGGGCTGGATGAACTACGCCGCCTTCTGCGCCAGGGTCAGCAACACGCCCGAGGGCGCGCTTCTGATGGACGAGCATTTCGATCCCGTGGTGCTGAAGCTGGTCGAGATCCTGAAGAAGGCGCTCCCCGATTATTCCGACGAGGAAATCTTCTGGGGCTATCACTTCGTGTCGGGATCGCTGATGAACACCCTGGCGCGGACGGGCCGGATCGACCGGCTGTCCGGCGGGGTCTGCCACTCAGACGACTATCCGGCGATCAAGAAGCGGATGGCCCGCTTCATGGCCGCCGGCTTCCTGTCGCTGAAGCGCTAGTCGTCAGGGGCAGGCAGCCGAGGGCGGCAGAACCGGCGAGTTGAGCCCGACGTTCCAGTACCAGCCCAGATTACCCGCCACGCGCTTGCGACAGACCGCGCTCTCGTGGACGGCGAAGGCGCCCGGATGCAGGTCGCGCTCCAGCACCGGAACATCCCGGAAGGCCATGAATGGACCACCGGCGGCGCCGAACGCCGACCAGGCCGGGCCGTGGTCGCTCTGCGGCCGACCGGAACGGGCGAAGCTGGTCCAGTAGTCGATCATGGCGTCCGAGATACGGGTCTCGACGGCCGTATCCGGGATAACGGGCCAGTTCGGCGGCGTCGTCCTCAGTGTGCCGAACAGATAGGGCAGTTCCGACGCATGGAAGGCGTGCAGCCCCGCCTCGTCCATGGCCGGATAGCCGTGGTCGAACATGTAGAGGTAGGACGGCTGGCCGATGGCGGCCTGTGACCGCGTAAGCCGCTCGGCCGTCCAGCCATAGAAGGCGTCGCGCGTGCTGGCCAGGATGCTCTCGTCCATCGTCGCTGCCGGATAGAGCCGCAGATACTCGTCGGCCAGATCGCCGTAGCGCTCGCGGATCGCTTGGTCGTAGGCGCCGGCGCTGGCCGGAGCGGCTGGGGCAAGAACGCGCAACGAGCGGATCTCGCCGCTGTTGAACCCGGCCAGGATCGGCACCGGAGCCTGTTCGCCGCGATTGAAGACGTCGAGCATCTCTTCGCGCAGCACGACCCCATCGATGATCCCGGCCGGGAAGAAGCCGGCCAGGGCCGCGCCGTCGGTCAGGGTCTGCGGGTCCATGTTTCGCAGCGCAGCGACGTCGGCGGCCTGCAGGGCGGACGCGATCGCCGCGCCGCGCTGTTCCGCCGAGGGCGCGCCGTGGACGCTGTCGCGCAGCGCGGACATCGACATGAAGTAGGAGCTCTGGGCGATGGCCTTGTCGAACAGGCCACGCGCGCCGGGCGCGGTGAGCAGATACAGGATGCTGAGGCCGCCGGCGGACTCGCCCGCAACGGTGACGTTGTCGGGGTCGCCGCCGAACGCCGCGATGTTTCGCTGGACCCACTCCAGGGCGGCGATCTGATCCATGACCCCGTAGTTGCCGGAGGTGCGGGTGGGAGATTCCCGGCTCAGTCCCGGGTGCGCCAGATAGCCCAGGACGCCGAGGCGGTAGTTGATCGAGACGACCACCACGCCTTCTTCCGCCAGGGTAGCGCCATCGTACATCGGCTCCTTTGACGATCCGGCGACCAGGGATCCGCCATGGATCCAGACGATGACCGGGGCCTTGCCGGCCGTATTCGGCGACCAGACGTTGAGCGATAGGCAGTTCTCACTCGTAGACCCAAGGTCCTGCGAATAGATGGTCGAAACGCGCGGGGTCGGCTGGATACAGGCGGGGCCGAAGTCGACGGCGCGCCGCACTCGTGTCCAAGGCTCCATCGGCAGAGGCGGCCGCCAGCGGTTCAATCCCACCGGGGGTTGGGCATAGGGGATGCCTCGAAAGACCGAGACGTCGCCCTCGCGGACGCCTTCGACCGGACCTGCGGCGGCTTGAACGACGGGGCCTTGCCCCGGCGCCGCAGCTTCCGGCATGGACGCGCAGGCCGCCAGAAAGGCGACAAGGCCGGCCCCGAGCAGAAACGGTCTCATGCCTGGCCTCCGACACGCGAGGTCGTTCTGCCCAGCACCCGCGCCAGCGCGAAGAACAGGGCGATGGCGACGAGGTAGACCGGGATCAGGGTATAGAGCGCGATCTGCAGCGAGTTTTCCGGATGGGCGGCGTGGAAATAATCGCTGGCGGCGCCGACGTAGGTCGGACCCACGCCCATGCCGATGAAGTTCATCACGAGCAGCAGCAGCGCCCCGGACATGACGCGTTGGTTGGGTCGCACCTCTTCCTGCACCAGCGCTACGGAGGACGACAGGTAGAAGTAGTTGAGGAAGTTCGGCCCCAGCATGAGCAGCAGCGCAAGCGGCCAGGTCGGCGCCCAGACGAAGGCGATGTAGAGCGGCAGGCACAGCGACAGGGAGATGGCCGGCAGCAGGGCGTAGGCCTTGCGCGTGACCTTGGCGTAGCGGTCGATCAGGAAGCCGGACGCGAATATCCCGCCTCCCATGCCAATGGCCACGACGAGCGCGTACCAGACGGCGACGTCGCTCAGTTGCATGCCCTTCTCGCGCATCAGGAACAGCACGGCGAAATTGCCCAGGCCATAGGTAACGATCTGGGTCACCCCGCTGCCCAGAGCCGCGAGTACAAGGACGGGGTTCGAGAAGAACATCTTCGCCGTTCCCCAGAAAGGCGGCTTCGCAGGGGCGGTCGCTGAGGTGGCGGCGCTGGAAGCGTCCAGCCCGCCCCGCCGGGGCTCCTTGACCACAAACGGCGTGATCAGGGCGACCAGAAGGCCGATCACGCCGATGGCGATGAAGGCGTCACGCCAGCTGAAGGCAGCAGCGACCGAGGCGCCGAACGCGATGCCCAGCGCCGCACCGACCGGCGGCCCCAGATTGAAGATGCCCAGAGCCATGCCGCGCCGGCCCGGCGGGAAGTAATCGGTGATGATCGCGTACGACGGCGGTACGCCTCCGGCCTCGCCAAACCCGACCGTCATGCGCGCTGCGGCCAACTGACCGAAGTTCCGCGACAGGCCGCAGGCGATCGTGGCCGCGCTCCAGATTCCGCACGCGACCGAGACGACCCACACCCGGTTGGTGCGGTCCGCCAGCCAGCCGACCGGGATGGCGATGAAGCAGTAGAAGAATGCGAAATAGAGACCGCCCAGCAGGCCGAGCTGGCTATCGCTGATATGCAGGGCGTCCTGGATCGGTTTGGCCAGGATGGAAAGGAGCTGGCGGTCGAGGAAGTTTAGCACATAGACGAACCACAGCATGCCGAGGGCGACCCAGGCGCCTTTCCGGACGGGCTGAGCGCGTGCCGCATCTTGGGCGGGGGTGTCGGTCATGGTGCTCCTCCCGGGAGACTGGCTTGTCTTCGACGTTCCCGTTTTCGGGTTATGCGCCGCCGTAGGTCGTTCTGAGTTCAGTCTTGTTGATCTTGCCCGTCGCCGCCAGAGGCATGGCCGGAATCTGGATGATGCGGTCGGGCAGCCACCAGTCGGCGATTCGACCCTTCAGGCTGGCGACGAGGTCGGCGTCGTCGACGGTCTGACCCTGGGCCGGCTCGACGATCATCACGGGACGCTCGCCCCATCTGGGATGGTTGGCGCCGATGACCGCGACGAGCGCGATCGCAGGCAGGGCGCCGACGATCTCCTCGATCTCGACGGGATTGATCCATTCGCCGCCCGACTTGATCAGATCCTTTGAGCGGCCGGCGAGATGCAGGTTGCCGTCGTCGTCGATGCTGGCCAGGTCGCCGGTATCGAACCAGCCGTCGGCGTCCAGAACGGAGTCTTCCGCTCCGTAGTACTGTCGCACCACGCTGTGGCCCTTGACCTTCAGGCGTCCGACCGTGTTGCGCTGGTCGGGCAGCGGATCGCCCGCCTCGTCGGTGAGCAGAAGATCGACACCCATCGGTGGCCGACCCGCGCCGCGTGCGGCCATCGGCTTATGCGAGGGGGCGGAGATCACGCCTTGCGGTGAGAGCTCCGTCATTCCCCAGCTCGCCTGGACGGTCGCGCCGAACCGCTCCTCCATCCGCCGGATCAGGCTCTCCGGGCAGCTGGATCCGCCGATCATGATGCGTTTCACGCTCGGGGTCTCGGCGCCGGTCGCGTCCATATGATCGAGCAGGCCGATCCAGACCGTGGGAACACCGACCGCGACCGTAACACCGTGGTCGTTGATCAGCCTCAGCAGGGTCGCGCCGTCGAGGTCGCGACCGGGAAGGACGAGCCTCGCGCCGACCGCCGGCGCCGCGAACGGCAGGCCCCAGGCGCTGGCGTGGAACATGGGCACGGCGACGAGAACGGCATCCTCGGCGGTCAGAGCCATGGCGTCGCCCTGCAGAGAACGGATGGTGTGAAGGTAGTTGGACCGATGGGTGTAGGCCACGCCCTTGGGTGCGCCGGTCGTTCCGGACGTGAAGCAGAGGCCCGCCAGCGAACGCTCGTCGAAATCGCCCCAGACCACGGGCCGCCCCCTGGTCGCCAGCAGATCCTCAAACGCAAATTCGTCAAAGGACTCGCCCATAGAAGACTGGCGATCCTGGTCATCCAGCAGGATGAGCCGCTCCAGACAGGGGCAGGCAGCCATGAGGGCTCGCCCCATATCTGCGAGGCCCAGACCGACGGCGAGGACGCGATCTTCCGCCTGAACGATCATCGCGGCCAGCTGCGCCAGCGTCAGTCTGGGGTTCAGGGTGTGACAGACAAGGCCGACGCCCATGGCTCCGTACCAGGTCTCGACATGGTGCTGGGTGTTCCAGGCGAGGGTGGCGATCCGGTCGCCAGGGACCAGCCCGAGATCGAGCAGGGCGCCGGACAGACGGTTGGCGCGCTCGCGTAGCGTCGCATAGTCGATGATGCTGTCGGCGTTGGCCGCCCCAGAGGTGACCACCCGCGCGCGGCCATGCCATTTCGCGCCGTGATCGAGGAAGCGATCGACGGTCAGGGCGTAGTCCTGCATCGGTTCGAAGGAGGGGCGGATCATGTCTTGAAAGGGCGCAAGGCGACTACAGGTCCTGGAGCGACGCAGGGGAAAAGGTCGGGGCGACGGCGAGCCGCCGCCCCGAGGTTGCTCCGGCTAGAAGGTCTTGGTCAGGACCACGCCGTATTGGCGTGGAGGACCGGCATAGCGCAGGCCCGAGTTGACGGCCGCGATATAGGTCTGGTCCGTCAGGTTCGTTGAGAAGGCGGACAGGATCCAGTCGTCCTTGGCGAAGGTGACCGTGGCGTTGACGATGTCACGCTCTTGCAGAAGGTCGCCCAAGGCCGCGTTGTTGAAGATCGAGGTGTAGGCCTCGCCGATGTGCGCATAGTCGATGCGAGGGGTCAGGCTGGCGCCGCCGCCCAGGTCGAAGGCGTACTGGACGCCGACGTTGAAGGTGAACTCCGGCGCATAGCTCTGGCGATTGCCGGAGATGTTGCGGCAGTTGGCGCTGGCGGGCCCCGTGATGGGATTGCAGACGCCCGTCCGGCCGAGGCGCGGATCGGCGCCGAAGAAGTCGCCCAGCTCCGAGCTCGAAACCGACGCCGCCACGTTGAGGGACAGCGGGCCGAAGAAGGCCTGGGCCGATCCTTCCAGGCCCATCAGGACCGTATCGCCCTGGACGTTCTGGACCCGGCTGATCTGCGGATACTGCGGGTCGCCGATGTTGACCTGGAAGTCGTTGTAGACGGTGTAGTAGGCGCCGACCTGGGTGCGGATGCGGCCGTCCGCCATCGTCGACTTCCAGCCCAATTCGTAATCGATCAGGTCTTCCGATCCGAACGTCTGCGCCGGCTGGTATAGGTTGGGAGCGTTCAGCCCGCCCGTCTTGTGGCCGGTGGCGATGAAGCCGTAAACGAAGTTGTTGTCGTCGAGCTTCCAGTTCAGCGTCAGCTTGCCGGTCAGCTTCTCATCTTCCAGTTCCTGATCCTGGAACAGGACGATCCCGAACTGGGGATAGGTCGTATAGACGTCGTCGTTGGTCACCGTGGTGTGGGCGTAGCGCGCGCCAACCTGGACCTGGAGGCGATCGGAAAGGTCGTAGCTGACCTGGCCGAAGACGGCCGCCGTCTCCTTGGGCGTGTCGCCCCAAAGGTAGATGTCGACGACGTTCTCGGGGAAGCCGATGCGATATTCGGCCGTCGGGAAGGTCTTGGCCGGGAAGGTGGCCATGTCATTCTGGTAGTAGAGGCCCAGGAGCCAGGTCAGACGCTGCTGATCCGGCGAGATCAGGTTGAACTCCTGGGAGAAGACTTCCTCGTCCAGCTGGTCGTAGAAGGTGTTGTTCCCTACCGACGTGCCGTCCAGGTCGGTCGAGAACCGCGACACGCCGTTCTGATAGCCGGTGATGGAGCGTAAGGTCACGCCGTTGTCGAAGGCATAGCTGATGTTCAGCGACGAGCGGACGAACTCGTCGTGCGCCTCGTTGGGACCGTTGGCAGTGATCTTGAACGGATCGTTGGTCGCCAGCACGGGGTCGGCCGGATAGCCGCCCAAATTGATGTTGTTGTAGTCGGTCTTGAACAGAACACGCAGTTCCGGGGTCGGCGTCCAGAGCACGCTGGCGCGGACGCTGTTGGAATCGACCTCGCCCGGATTGCCGCGATAGGGGCCGGTGATCTCGTGGAAGCTGCCGCGCGTCTCGTGATTGCCGGCGAGGCGGACGGCCAAGGTGTCCGAGAGCGGGAAGTTGATGGCACCCTGGACCTTCACCTGATCGTAGTTGCCGAGCTGGGCGGCGGCGTAGCCGTTGATGCTGTTGAAGTCGGGGTTGCGCGCGGTGATGAAGACCGCGCCGCCCGTGGCGTTGGCGCCGGCGAAAGTCCCCTGCGGGCCGCGCAGCAGCTCAAGGCTGGCGATGTCGTAGTAGGGCTCGGTCTGAAAGTAGGCGGGAAAGGCGGCGACGCCGTCGCGATAGGTGATCACGCCCACGCCGATGGCCGTGGTGGCTTCCGACTTGCCGATGCCCCGAACGTTGAAGAAGTTGCCCTGGCCGAAGTCCTGGACCGTCGTCGACGGGGCGGCGAACTGCAGTTGGTTCAGCGAGGTCACGCCGCGGTTCTGAAGATCCTGGCCACTGAGCACTGTCGCGGCGACGGCGGTGGTCTGCAGGTTCGAGGTGCGGCGCTCGGCCGTCACGACGACCTCTTCCAGCTGGGCCTCGTCCTGCGAGTCGCGGGCGGGTTGTTGGTCCTGAGCCTGGGCCATGCCGGCCCACAGCAGGGCGACGGCGGACGTGGTCAGCCAGATGCTACGTGTCACGATGTTTCCTTCCCCAAATCGTCGACGTTCTGACGACGCCGTTTGACGAAGCTCTCACCGATCAGAGCGTGCGTCAATGTTAACTCTCGCGAGAGTGAACATTATTGCTTGCGATGGCCTGGACCTCTCAGCGGCGCACGTCCGGAGCGGGGCGGCGAGACAAATGCGGCGAACCTCGATAGGCTGTTCTCAGATGCTCAAAGGCGTGAGGTAGTCGTGGCCGGCGGTGCATGCGGAGAATGATGCAGGCGACGGGCACGCAGGAGGCGACAGCCTCGCCTTGGAGGTCCGGCATTTTCCGGTCGATCTGGATCGCCAATCTCGCCTCGAATTTCGGCGGCCTGATCCAGACCGTCGGCGCCGCCTGGATGATGACCGCGCTCGGCGCTTCGTCCCAGTTGATCGCCCTCGTCCAGACCGCCACCGCCTTGCCGCTTGTTCTGCTGTCGCTTCCAGCCGGGGCGCTCGCAGACAGCCATGATCGGCGTGTGATCATGCTGGTTGCACAGATCTTCATGCTGGCGGTTTCGCTGGCTCTGGCGATCTGCGCCGCGCTGGGCGTGCTGACGCCATGGCTATTGCTGGGCTTCACCTTCCTGATCGGGTGCGGCACATCGCTGAAGAATCCGGCCTGGCAGGCCTCGGTCGGAGACATGGTGCCGCGACCGGCCCTGCCGGCGGCAGTGGCCATGAACAGCATGGGATTCAACATCGCCCGTAGTCTCGGCCCGGCCATCGGCGGCGTGATCGTGGCGGCCACGGGTGCGGCGACGGCTTTCGCGGTCAACGCCCTCAGCTACATCGGGCTGATCGCGGTGCTGGCGGGGTGGAAGCAGTCGCCATCGCCACGCCTCTTGCCGCCCGAACGTCTGGCGGTCGCGATCGAGGCCGGGCTCCGTTATGTGGCCATGTCGCCGAACCTGAAAATCGTTCTGATCCGAGCGACGGCGTTCGGCGTCGGCGCCAGCGCCGCTCCCGCGTTGATGCCGTTGATCGCGCGAGACATCGTGGACGGCGGGGCGCTGGTCTACGGCCTGCTGCTCGGCGCATTCGGCGTCGGGGCTGTCGCCGGCGCTTTCGGTCGCAACCGGCTGCGGGCCTTTCTGTCAAACGAGGTGATCGTTCAGGCCTCCGGCGTGGCGCTGGCGGTCGGGGTCGGCGTCTCGGCGATCAGTCCGTCTGTCGTCGTGACCCTGCCGGCGCTCGGCCTTGCCGGAGCGGGTTGGGTTCTGGCCCTCTCGACCTTCAATGTCTCCGTTCAACTGTCTTCGCCGCGCTGGGTCGTTGCGCGGACGCTGTCGATTTATCAGATGGCGGTCTTCGGCGGCATGGCTGGGGGCAGCGCCTTGTTCGGCTGGCTCGCCGATAGCCATGGAGCCGCCGCCGGCCTCATGATCGCAGGCGGGCTCCAGCTCGCCGCGGCAGGGCTGGGGTTCTTGCTGCCACTTCCCAACGCTGAGGCGCTGGACCTCGACCCGCTGGATCGGTTCAAGGAACCGGAGACCAGCGTGCCGATCGAACCCCGAAGCGGACCCATCGTCGTCACGGTCGAGTACCGGATCGCGGAGGATCGGACCGTCGCCTTTCTGACCGCCATGTCGGAACGCCGCCGCATCCGCCGTCGGGACGGCGCGCATGGGTGGCGTCTGATGCGCGATCTCGGAGAGCCCAACCTGTGGGTGGAGCGGTATCATGTCGCGACCTGGCTGGACTATGTGCGGCACAATACCCGACGCACCCGGGCCGACATGGCCAACATCGATCTGCTGCATCAGCTCCAGGATGAGCGCGAACCAATCCGCGTGCACCGCATGATCGAGCGTCAGCCAAGCGTGCTGCCGTGGGCGCGAGCGGCTGAAGCGCGTGAGTTCTCGGTCAACGACCCGACCGGACACGTGTAATAGCCAGCGACAGCATCCTAGGGTAAGGGCGATTGACGGATTGGTCAGGCCAAAATAACTCTAGGCGGTCGTTTTCTGTGCCGGAGCCCCATCGTGAAAACCGGTATCGCCATTCTGACGCTGATCCTGCTGTTCGCCATTCCGGCGCAAGCTCAGGACTATGCGATCTTCAGCCCTCGCATGGCTGCGGCTCTCACGTCGGCGGCCACCTCCGAAGAAGGCAGGGCGACGATCGCGAGAGCTGATGCCGCGCTCATGCGGACGCCAGGCCCGCTGCCGGTCGTGCACACCGAGGGCACGCTCCCTGGGCAGGGCGTACGTGACGAAAGCCTGATCGCGCGGCGCGACCTGCCGGCCATGCTGGATTTGGCGCTCGCCTACCGCATCACGGGCGAGCCGAGATACCTAGCCGCGGCCGACCGATTCCTGCGGGCCTGGGCGCGGACTTACCTGGTGTCCCTCAATCCCATCGACGAGACCAATTTTGACGCCATGATCCTGGCGTACGACCTGACCGAGGCGGATCTGACGCCGGAAACTCAGGCATCGGTGAACGCTTTCCTGCGCGATCTGGCCGAGGGGTATCTCGACGCCATGGACGGAGCGCCCCGTCATTTCTACACCAACTGGCAGAGTCATCGGATCAAGATCGCCTCGCTGGCTGCATTCCAACTCGGCGATCCCCGCCTGATCGAGCGAACCTTCGAGGATTATCAGAAACATGTGGCCGGCAACATCCTGGCCGACGGGACGGTGTTCGACTTCCACGAACGCGATGCCATCCATTACGTGCTCTACAACGTCGATCCGATGATGATGGCGGGCCTGGCGGCTCAGGAGCATGGCCTGGACTGGTTCGACTGGAAGAATGCGTCCGGGACCGCCGTACCCTCCGTCATCGACTGGCTTATGCCCTTTGTGCAAGGGATCAAGACCCACGAGGAGTTCGTCCATTCGCGGATCGCGTTCGACGCCCAGCGTCTGGCGGCGGGACAAACGGAGTATGCGGGGCCCTGGCGACCGGAGCGGGCCGTAAACACCTTGGCGCTCGCGACCCTTCTCGACGAACGCTACGCCCCGGCGCTGGACGATCTCCTTGCAGCCACCGATCGACGTCCGGCTCCCTGGATACGCCTGTATCGCGAAGCGAGCGTTCGCTAGCGGCGGTCGCCTAGCCAGAGATGGCAGGCCAATTTTAAAAGTGGCTTGACCAATTGGGAGAACGTCGTACGGTGCAGCTCAGCCGTCGATCGAGAACGGCGTGGGGTTGGAAACATGATCAGACAACGGACGCTCCTTCTGGGCGCGGCGAGCGCGTTCGCGCTGGGCGGCTCCATCCTCTGCGCCGGCGTCGCCGCAGCGCAGACGTCGGCCGCGACATCGTCTCAAACCGAGGCTCAGGACGACACGCTGGACGAAGTCGTCGTCACCGGGTTCCGCGGGGCCTATGCCAGCGCCCTAGCGACCAAACGCAACTCGGATCAGATCACGGATTCGATCTCATCTGATGGTCTAGGACGGTTCCCCGACCTGAACGTCGGCGAGGCGATCCAGCGGCTGCCGGGGGTGCAGATCAACCGCGAAGCCGACAGCCGCAACGCCACGATCAGCCTGCGCGGCCTGCCGGGTTCCTTTGCGCGCACGACACTGAACGGCTCCGGGTTCGCCGATCCGATCCTGTCGACCTCGACCAACATGGGATCGACGCCGCTGGGCGCGTTCAACTCCGACATTTTCTCCGGGATCACCATCATCAAGTCGCCCGACGCCTCGAACGTCGCCGGCGGCCTGTCCGGCATTATCGACCTCAGGATCGCGCCGGCCCTGTCACGTCGCGACGGCGGTTTCGTAAAAGCGGCGTACGAATACAACGACCTGGGAAGCCAGGGGTCGCCGTCCTACACGGTGGCTTACAACACCCATCTCAGCGAAGACTTCGCGGTCTTCGGGACCTTGGCCTTCAAGGAAGAAAACTTCCGCCGCGACTCGATCACGGTCAACAGCTGGGCCAATCGCCTCGGCTCGATCCAGGTGGGCAACCAGGCCGCGCCGGGCGCTAACCCGATCTATGACGCCCTGATCGCGGCCAACCCGGGCGGGGTCTACTACCCCAGCCAGATGCGCCAATTCGTGCGCCAGAACCGAGGCGACGTCTTCACCGGCGCCGGCGGGTTCGAATGGCAAGCGACCGACCAGGTGCGCTTCGGCCTGACCAGCTTCTACACCAAGCGCCAGCTGGACGAGGGCACGAACCACCTTCTCTACATCGAGAACGGCGCGGGCCAGAACACCAACACCGCTCTGAACGCGACCTCGGCCGTCACTCACTTCACCAGCTTGGGCACGCCCTATGTCGCAGCCGACGGGCGGGCCTACATCAACACCTTCACCTCCGAGAACGCCCAGACCTTCGACTCCATCCGCTCCGAACCGGTGACCCAGCGGGTCTGGGCCGTCAATCCGACGGTGACCTTCGAGAACGACGACTGGCAGGCCACGCTGGAGGGCACGATTTCGCGCGCCGAGGCGCGATCGGACCAGATCGAACTCGACATCGTCCAGAACGCCTATCGCAATCTGGGGCCGGCAGGTCTGAACGGCATCACGTCGTCGGTCTTTACGGGCGGGAACGACCTGTCCCGGTTCCGGATCCTGCTGAACACGCCGAACGCGACCCATATCCCTGTCAGCGGCTACACCATACCCGTGGCGGCCAACTCGGTGACCCAGGTCAGCGCGGTCATGCCGGGACAACTCGCGACGGTGGCGGGCGACCGTTTTGGTGTCACGGGTACGAATGGCCGAGCCCTGACGGAACTTGACGCCGTTCAGTTCGACCTGACGCGGACGCTGAACGGGCCGATCCTGACGTCGCTGACGGGCGGGCTTCGCTTCGAATCCGCGTCCTTCGCCTCCACGGGTTCGCGCAACAGCGCCATGGGCATCAATCTGGCAGGGCTGACCCAGTCGATCTCCGAGGTGAATCCCTACGCCGGCGATTTCTTCGGGGGCGAGGCGGGGGGCTACACCTCCAACTGGCGCAATGTGAACGTACGCCAGGTCCTGGCCGCCATCACGCCGGTGAACACCGCCCTGCGGACCGCCGCCAACCCGAACGGTCTGACCAACCAGTTCCTCCTGGACCCGTCGACCGGGGTGTTCCTGACCACCTATGGTCTGGTGAACAACTATTGGGATCCGAACTACTGGAACAATAACTTCACAAATTCCAACGACACCTTCTCCGCCTACGGCATGGCGAAGTTCGACACCGAGGTGTTCGGCTTCCGGGCGCAGGGCAACGTCGGGCTGCGCTACGAGAAGTTGGACACCTCAATCGTCGCTCTGGACTGCCAGGGGTGCTCGTCGGTGCGCGCGACCGCGGCCGGCGCGGTGAACCACTTCGTCACCGAGCGCACCTACGGCAGCGACAACGATTACTGGCTGCCGTCGGCGATGGCCAAGATCGACCTGACGGACGATCTGGTCCTGCGCGCCGCCTACTACAGGACCTATGTCCGGCCCCAGCCGCGCGACAACGTGCCGATCACCTCGGTGCTGACGCCGGACCCGGCGGTCGTGAACTCGCCCTATACGATCACTATCGGTGCGACCAACCTGTCGCCCTATACCTCCGACGCCTACGACCTTGCGCTGGAATGGTACAACCGGCCGGGCGGGGTGTTCGCCGTGTCCCTGTATCAGAAGGATGTGGAGGGCTATATCGGGCCGATCGTCGATCCGACCCGGCTGTGCCCGTCGAACGGCCTGATCAACGGCGTCGATTTCGGCCTGGGCCCGCTGACGATTTCCGGCACCAACTGCCTGACCGCCGCCGGCGTGCAGGTGCAGGCCAGCGGCAGCACCAACCAGGACCCGATCACGGTGCGTGGCGCCGAACTGGCGGTGCAGCAGAACCTCGACTTCCTGCCAGGCTGGCTGTCGCACTTCGGCGGCGCGGCCAACTTCACCTACATCGATATCGAGGGCACGACGGGCGCCGGCGTCCCGATCACCCTGCCCAGCGTGTCGCGCAAGAACGTCAACCTGATCGGCTACTATGAGACCGACGACTTCGGCATCCGCCTGACCTGGAACTGGCGTGGAGACTACGATCTGGCCGCCGGCAACAGCTTCGTCGGCGACGCCCGCACGGTGAAGTCGCGGTCCCAGCTCGATGCGTCGGCGTCCTACAACGTCAACGACCGGATCACAATTTCGGCGGACGCCTTCAACCTGACGGATGCGACGCGGTCGGAATACCAGTCCGACCCGATGCTGCCGCGCCGGATCGACTATGACGGACGAACCTACCAGCTGACGCTTCGCGCCACATTCTGACGACGATACTCCCCGAAACTGGGCATGGAGGGCGGCCTTGGTCGTCCTCCATCTTTTTCCTCCCGGACTAGCTGATGAATTTCCACGACCGAACGACCGATCTAAAGGCCGGCCTCACAGGGCATTCGCCCAGTTTGGAGCCTATCGCGAAGGTCCAGGTCATCATCACCTGCCCGGGGCGCAATTTCGTCACTCTGAAGATCACCACTGAAAGCGGCGTCACGGGTCTGGGAGACGCGACGCTGAACGGGCGAGAACAGGCGGTCGTCGCCTATCTTGAAGAGCATATCGCGCCCTTGCTGATCGGCCGCGACGCGCACCGGATCGAGGACAGTTGGAACACGCTCCACAGGGGCGCTTACTGGCGCGGCGGCCCGGTGGACATGACGGCGCTGGCAGCGGTCGATGTGGCCCTTTGGGACATCAAGGCCAAGCTGGCGGGCCTGCCCCTGTATCAGCTTCTCGGCGGTGCGAGCCGGAGCGGGGTGACCGTCTATGGCCACGCCAATGGCGAGACGATCGAGGACACCATCGCCGAGGCCCGGAAATACGTCGCCATGGGCTACAAGGCTGTGCGCCTCCAGTCCGGCGTGCCCGGGCTCGGCAGCACTTACGGGGTGTCCAAGGACAAGATGTTCTACGAGCCGGCGGACGGGACCCTGCCGACCGAAAACCTCTGGTCGACCTCGCGCTACATGAAGAGCGTGCCGGACCTGTTCGCCGCGGCCCGAGACGCCTTGGGCTGGGACGTCGAGCTGTTGCACGACGTGCATCATCGGCTGACGCCGATCCAGGCCGGGCGGCTGGGTAATGACTTGGAGCCATACCGCCTGTTCTGGCTGGAGGACGCGGTGCCGGCCGACAATCAAGCCGCCTTCCGCACCATCCGTGCGCACACGACCACGCCGCTGGCGGTGGGCGAAATCTTCTCCTCGATCTGGTCGTGCAAGACCCTGATCGAGGAAGGGCTGATCGATTATATCCGGGCCACCGTGGTCCACGCGGGCGGGATCAGCCATCTGCGCAAGATCGCGACCCTTGCCGAGATCCATCACGTGAAGACCGGGTGTCACGGGGCGACCGACCTGTCGCCGGTGACGATGGCGGCGGCGCTCCATTTCGGCCTGTCGGTGTCGAACTTCGGGCTGCAGGAATACATGCGTCATACGGCCGAGACGGACGCCGTGTTCCCGCACGCCTACACCTTCTCCGAGGGGATGATGCACCCCGGCGATGCGCCGGGTCTGGGGGTGGAGCTCGACGAAACGCTTGCCGCGACCTTCCCCTACAAGCGCGCCTATCTGCCGGTGAACCGGCTCGAGGACGGTACGGCCTTCTACTGGTGAGGCCTCGTCGACTTCAGAGATAGGTGCGCAGGAACTCGGTCAGGGCGACGATGGCCAGGGCCTGGCCGTAGGGCATCGATGTCACCGGGATGTCCTTGTAGAACTGCATGTCCCGACCCATCGCGGTGCCGAAGCTGACCTGTTGCAGCTCACCGGACGGGGCGATGTTGTCAAGCACGGCCTGCACCGCCTTCAGGCCGACGGCCTCGTACTGGCGCGGCAAATAGCCTTTTCGCACGGACTTCAGGATGCCGTAGGCGAAGCCCGCGGTCGCCGAGGCCTCCAGATAGCTGGACGGATCGACCAGCAGGGTATGCCAAAGGCCGCTGTCGTCCTGATGCTTGGCGAGGGTCGCGACCTGCTGTTCAAGGGCGTCGATCAGGAAGGTGCGGAGGGCGTCGCCGGGCTGGAGGTCCAGCATCTCGATGAACTCAGGGATGGCGATGGTGACCCAACAATTCCCGCGCGCCCAAAGGGCCCCGGCGAAGTGGTGGCGGCCGTCGAAGGTCCAGCCGTGGTACCACAGGCCGGTCTGGCGATCGGTCAGGTATTTGATGTGCAGCAGATACTGGCGCTTGGCCTCCTCGACATAGTCGGGGCGGTCGAGCAGCAGGCCGATTTTGGCCAGCGGCAGGACCGACATCATCAGGGTGTCGTCCCACAGCTGCTGGTAGTTCACCGTGTCGTAGGTGATGTGCTGGAAGCCGCCTTCCTCCGTCTTCGGCAGGCCGTCGTCGGCCATCAGATATTCGGCCCAGGCTTCCAGATACGGCCGGTAGGAGGGCTCCCCCGTGTCCTCGTAGAGGTAGGCGAGGGCCAGCATCGGCGACATGGTGTTGATGTTCTTGGTCGGGGTGCCGATGGCGAACCGGTCCTCGAACCACTGGGTCATGACCCGGAACGCCTCGGCGTCGCCCGTCTGTTCATAGAGCCGCCAAAGGCCGAACAGGCCCACGCCATGGGTCCATTCCCAGTCGTTCCAGCCCTTGGTGTCGATGACGCGGCCGTCTTCCAGCGTCATCAGGAACTCGCCGGTCTCGTCCTTGATGTTGATTAGGTTGTCGATCAGCCGGGCGATGGCGTCGGTGACCTGGGCGCGAGGGACCTGATGGGTGAGGGCGGCCATGGGTTACTCCTGAACAGGTCGGGCGGTCAGCGGCGGGCGACGGGGTTGGCGCCCCACAGGCGATCGTACTTCCAGCCCGACAAATCCTCGACGATCTGCTGGTGGTTCGGATCGGACGGGGTGCGTTCGCCGGAGCGGAAGTGCTCGATCTCCTCCAGCAGGATCGCATGGGTTTCGGGGTTCAGCTTGAATCGGGTCGAGACCAAGACGCCGAAGACGAGGACCGTCAGGGTGCCGAGGCCGAGGACCGCGACGATGGCGGTGATGGCCTGGGGGCTCTGGATGTCGGCGCCGGAGACGAATCCGGCGGCCTGCATCACCTGACCGACCAGCATAACGGCGCCGGCCTGGCTCATCTTGCGGACGAAGGTCATGACCCCGGCGAAGGCGCCTTCGCGACGGCGGCCGGTGACGATCTCATCCACGTCGGCCATGTAGTTGTAAGTCGCCCAGGGCACATAGTAGAGGGCGCCGCGACCGAGGCCGGCGACCACGACCGGCAGCCAGAGCAGTACCGAGGCGGCGTTGTAGCCGGCGAAATACATGCCGATGAAGATCACCACCCCGACGCCGAAGCAGAGGGCCGCGAACCGGTAGGCGGCTGCCGGCGACAGGCGGATGGCGAAGTTTATGGCCAGCACGACCGAGACCAACTGCACCAGTGAGGTCACGCCGACGAGGCCCGCAACGATGGCCGCCGATCCGCTGAGGGCGAAGACGACGAAATAGGTGAAGGCGGCGTTGTAGATGTCCTGGCTGATATAACCGCCCAGATACATGCCCAGGTGCAGGCGGAAGGCCCGGATGCGCAGGGTCGAGAACAGGTTGCGGTAGAGGGCGCCCATGTGGGTCAGGAGGCTGGGACGGGCGCGCAGCTCGGCTTCTTCCAGCTCGGGCGGGCGCTGCCGCTCCCAGCTGAAGGCGTAGAGCAGGCCGGCGACCAGCATGAACAGGCCCGCGAAGACGATGCCCATGTAGAGGTAGGTGTTGGGATCGTCGGGACCCAGCTGGGTGATCAGCCAGCCCGGCAGGAAGGCCGCGCCGGCGGAGGCCAGCTGGCCGCACAGGATGCGCGCGCCGGCCATCTGGGCCTTGGTCTTGTAGTCGGTGGCCATCTCCGAGGCGAGGGTCTCGTACGGGATGATCTCCATCGCATAGACCATCTCGAACAGGACGTAGGTGATCAGGTAGTACCAGAAGGTCTGGCCCGGCACCCACATGAAGGCGAAGCTGGGCAGCAGCGGGATCGCCGCCAGGATGAAGAAGCGCCGCCGCCCAAAGGTTCGGGCCAGCCACCCCCGGCCGAGGTTGTCGGAGATGTGGCCGATCACGGGGCTGACCACCGCGTCGATGATGCGCGCCACGCCGAAGATCATCGTCGCTTGCGCGACCGAGAGGCCGCAGAAGGTGGTGTAAAAGAACAGGATCCAGGTGCCAATGACGGTCATGGACCCGCCGCCCAGGACGTCGTTCAGCCCGTAGGCAGCCATATTGTACCAGCGCACCGGACGGGTCGGGTGCGTCGGCATCGCGGGCGTTGCGGCGATGGGGTCGGTCACGGGCGGTCCTCCTGCTGCCCCGGTCGATGCCGGGGAAGTCGTTCTTCGGCTGCGCGGCGATGGGGCGTGCCGCGCGTCACGCTCAGCTCATGGTCGGGATCACGAAGGCGTCGGCGAGGTCGCCCTCAGCCAGCCCATCGGGCCAGCGCTGGGTCACGGTCTTCATTCGGGTCCAGAAGCGGACGCCCTCCATGCCGTGCTGGTTGTGGTCGCCGAAGCCCGACCGCTTCCACCCGCCGAAGGAGTGATAGGCGACCGGCACCGGAATGGGGACGTTGATCCCCACCATCCCGACCTGGACGCGGGCGGCGAACTCGCGCGCCGCGTGGCCGTTGCGGGTGAAGATGGCGACGCCGTTGCCGTACTGATGGTCGTCGGCGAGGGCGAGGGCGCTCTCGAAGTCCGGGGCGCGGACTATCTGTAAGACCGGACCGAAGATCTCTTCCTTGTAGGACTCCATCGTCGGGGTGACGTGGTCGAACAGGGAGGGACCGACGAAGAAGCCGTTCTCGTGGCCCTGGAGAGTGAAGTTCCGGCCGTCGATCACCAGTTCGGCGCCTTCATCGACGCCGGTCTGGATCCAGCCTTCGATGCGCTTCTTGTGGATGGCGGTGACGACGGGGCCGTAGTGAGCCTCCGCATCATTGGAGACGCCGACGCGCAGGGCCTCGATGGCGGGGACGAGGCGTTCGCGCAGGGCCTCGGCGGTCGACTGGCCGACGGGAACGACGACGGGAAGGGCCATGCAACGCTCTCCGGCCGAGCCGAAGGCGGCGCCGCAGAGGTCGGCGACGACCTGTTCCAGATCGGCGTCGGGCATGACGATGCCATGGTTCTTGGCGCCGCCCATGGCCTGGACCCGCTTACCGGCGGCGGCGCCCCGGGCGTAGACATATTGGGCGATATCGGAGGAGCCGACGAAGCTGACCGCGCCGATCGAGGGGTGGTCGAGGATGGCGTCGACCATCTCCTTGTCGCCGTGGACGACCTGTAGGATGCCTTCGGGCAGGCCGGCCTCCAGCATCAGTTCGCACAGACGGTTGGGGACCGATGGGTCGCGCTCCGACGGTTTCAGGATGAAGGCGTTGCCGCAGACGATGGCCGGGCCGAACATCCACATCGGGATCATGGCCGGGAAGTTGAACGGGGTGATGCCCGCGCCGATGCCGACCGGCTGGCGCATGGAATAGACGTCGATGCCGGGCCCGGCGCCTTGGGTGTATTCGCCCTTCAGCGCATGGGGGATGCCGCAGGAGAATTCGATCACCTCGAGGCCGCGCTGGATGTCGCCCTTGGCGTCGGCGACGACCTTGCCGTGCTCGCTGGACAAGAGCTCGGCGAGTTCCTGCATGTTGGCCTCAATCAGCTCCTTGAAGCGGAACATGACGCGGGCGCGGCGCTGCGGATTGGTGCGGGCCCAGCTGGGCTGGGCGGCCTTGGCGGCGGCGACCGCGCGGTCCAGATCGGATGCGGCGCCCAGGCTGACGCGGGCCTGAACCTCGCCGACGCTGGGGTTGAAGACCTCGCCGTGGCGCGAGGCGGAGCCGGCGGCGTCGCCGGCGATCATGTGGTGAACCTGTCTCATGGGAATGCCTATCGCCGCACGATCCAGTCGTGGGCGGGATCGTTGTGGAAGACCCACTTGCGAACCGGGCCGGCCATCACGTTGAGGTAATAGAGGTCGTAGCCGTGCGGGGCGCCGACCGGATGGTAGCCGCGCGGGACCAGAACGACGTCGCCGTCCTGGACCGCCATGGTCTCGTCCAGGTCGCGGGCGTCTGTGTAGACGCGCTGGAAGGCGAAGCCCTGGGGCGGGGAGAGCCGGTGGTAGTAGGTCTCTTCCAGCAAGGTCTCTTCAGGGACGGCGTCGCGGTCGTGCTTGTGCGGAGGATAGGAGGACCAGTTGCCGCCGGGCGTGATCACCTCGACGACCAGCAGGCTCTCAGCGATGTCATCGGCGTCCGACAGGATGTTCCTGACATGGCGGGTGTTGGTCCCCTGACCGCGCACCTCGACCGCGTCCGATCTCAGCACGCGGACGGCGCCCGCGCCCGTACCTGGGGCGGTACAGACGGCAATCTCGGCGTCCCTCTCGGCCGTGATGGCATAGGGCGCCTCGGCGGGCAGGTAGACGGAGGTCGCGGGACCGTCGAAGACGTCGCGACGTTCGCCCAGATTGGCATAGACCTCTCCGCCGGCCTCGATCGAAACCGTGCCGGATAGGATGACGAGGCAGGCTTCGCGTCTGGCCTCGGCGCCGCTGTAGGACTGGCCGGCGGCCAGCTTCAGGACGCGGAAGCCGACGTAGGTCCAGCCCGCGCTTTCGGGCGTCACCTCGGTGACGACGCCGTCGGCCGTCGGCCCATGGGGGCGGACCAGAAGCGACATCAGACCAGTCCCGCTTCGGCGGCGAGACGCTTCAGGGTATCGAGACCCGCCTGGTTGTAGATGCGCGGGTTGGCGACCGCGGGGTCCTGTTCGGCCTCGATGACGATCCAGCCGGAGTAGTCCATGCTCTTCAGAGCGCGCATCAGGGGGGCGAAGTCGTAGTCGCCGTCTCCGGGGGTGGTGAACATGCCGCCGACCACGCCGTTCAGGAAGCTCTGGCCATCGGCGTGGAACTGGGTGTGACGGCTGGTGCGGACGTCCTTGCAGTGGACATGGTTGACGCGCTCGGGACGGGTCTTGACCACCTCGACCGGGTCGATGCCGCCGTAGGTGGCGTGGCCGCTGTCGAGCACCAGGCCGACGTGGTCGCCCGTGACGCCGAAGAAGCGGTCCAACTCGGCCTGGGTCTCGACCGCCGTGCCGAGGTGGTGGTGGTAGGCGAAGCGCAGGCCCTGCTTGTTCACATACGCGGCGACGGCGTTCAGCCGCTCGCCGAAGAGGGCCCACTGGTCGTCGGTCAGGATCGGATGGGTGTCGAGCCGTCCGCCGTCGCGGTCGCCGTGGGTCGCGTTGGAGGTCTCGGCCAGGACGAAGATGGTCGAACCCATGGCCTTCAGCAGGATCATGTGATCGGCCATGGCCGCGATCTCTGCGTCGGCGTCGCGGACCAGAAGGTTCGAGGAATACCAGCCGCCGATGATTTCGACGCCGTAGCTTTCCATGATCGGCTTCAGGATGGCGGCGTCGCGGGGAAACTTGTTGCCCAGTTCGACGCCTTCGAAGCCGATCTCCTTCACATCGGTGAGGAGGGCGTCCAGCGTGGTGTCGCCGCCCAGTTCGGGCATGTCGTCATTGGCCCAGGCAATGGGGCTGACCCCCCAGCGGATGGTCATCGGTCGTCTCCGGTAAGCTTGGACTCATAGGCGCGGCGGGCGGCCTGGACCTCGGCGCGAGCCGAGACCTCGGGGACGGCGACGTCCCACCAACAGCCGCCCTCGGGCGTGGTGATCATTGGATCGGTGTCGATGACGATGACGTAGGATCGGTCGCTGGCGGCGGCGCGGGCCAAAGCCTGTTCCAGCTCGGCGACGCCCGTGACCTTCTCCGAGGCCGCGCCCAGGCTCCGGGCATGGGCGGCGAAGTCGATGTCGGGCATCGCGTCGTGACGCGCATCGTCCAGCAGGTTGTTGAAGGGGCGTCCGCCCGTCGCCTGTTGCAGCCGGTTGATGCAGCCGTAGCCCCGGTTGTCGAGCAGGACGACGGTGATCTTGAGCCCGAGCATGACCGAGGTCGCCAGCTCTGAGTTCAGCATCAGATAGGAGCCGTCCCCGACCAAGACGAACACGTCGCGAGAGGGGTCGGCCATCTTGACGCCGAGACCGCCCGCGACCTCGTAACCCATGCAGGAAAAGCCGTACTCGACGTGGTAGCCGCCGGGGCGGTGGCTACGCCACAGCTTGTGCAGTTCGCCAGGCAGCCCGCCCGCGGCGCAGACGACGACCGCGTCGTCGGAGGCCTGACGCCAGACGGCGCCGATGACCTGGGCGTCGGAGGGCAGGGCGTCGGAAGGGGTGGTGGCGCGGTCCCAGGCGGCGTTCCATTCGGCGACGTTGCTGGAACAGGCGTCACGCCAGTCCGACGAGACGGTCCAGCCGCCGAGCGCGTCGGACAGTTCGGTCAGCACCTCGCGCGCGTCGCCGACGACCGGATGGGCGTCGTGCTTGCCCGCGTCGTGGAGGGCGACGTTGATCTGGAACAGCCGCTTGCCCGTGAACAGGGTACGCGAGCCGGTGGTGAAATCCTGAAGTCGCGTGCCGACGGCGACGATCAGGTCGGCGGCCTCGGCGGCGGCGTTGGCGGCGCTGGTCCCCGTGACGCCGATGGAGCCGAGAGCCTGCGGGTGATCCCAGACGAGAGCGCCCTTGCCGCCTTGGGTTTCCGCGACCGGAATGCCGGTGCGGGCGGCGAGGTCGGCGAGAACGACCTCCGCGTCGGAATAGAGGACGCCGCCGCCGGCGACGATCAGCGGGGCTTTGGCCGTGTTCAGGGCGTCGATGAGATCGGCCAGTTCCTGACGGTCCGGACGCTGGCGACGGGTGCGCCAGACGCGAGGTGCGAAGAAGCTTTCGGGGTAGTCGAAAGCCTCGGCCTGGACGTCCTGACACAGGGCCAGGGTCGCGGGGCCGCAGGTCGCCGGATCGGTCATGATCCCCATGGCGCGGGGCATGGCGTCGAGGATCTGTTCCGGACGGGTGATGCGGTCGAAATAGCGGGAGACCGAACGGAAGCCGTCGTTGGCGCTGACCGTCGCGTCGGCGAAGTCCTCGATCTGTTGCAGGACCGGGTCGGGGCGGCGGGAGGCGTAAACGTCGCCTGGCAGGAACAGGACCGGCAGACGGTTCACATGGGCCAGGGCGGCGGCCGTGATCATGTTGGTTGCGCCGGGCCCGATCGAGGTGGTGCAGGCCATGGCGCGGCGGCGGCGCGATTGCTTGGCGAAGGCGATGGCGGCGTGAGCCATGCCCTGTTCGTTGTGGGCGCGGTAGGTCGGGAGGACTTCTTCGATTCCGGCCAGGGCCTCGCCCATGCCGGCGACATTACCGTGGCCGAAGATGGCCCAGACGCCCGCGAAATAGGGAACGACCGTTCCATCGACCTCGACCTGCTGGACGCTCATCCAGCGGGTCAGGGCCTGGGCCATGGTCAGGCGGACAGTGCGGCTCATGCGGCGGCCCCAGCCATGTTCCTGGCGTCGCGGGCGGCGCGCCAGCCGTCGGCGAGGACGCGCAGGTTGGCGGTCAGCTGACCCACCGCCCCGTCGTCGTCGATCTCCTGACGCAGCCAGCGGGCGGCCACGTCCTGGAAGATGGTGCGGCCGACGGCGAAGCCCTTCACCAGCGGGAAGGGGGCGGCGGCGGCGATACCGGCCAGGATCTCCTCCTGCGGCGCCGACAGACCCAGAAGGACGATGCCCCGACAGCGCGGATCGTGGCGCAGGACGGCGGCCTGGCTGGCGGCCCAGGCCTGGGGGTCGCTGGTGGGTTCCAGCTTCCACCAGTCGGGATAGACGCCGAGGCCGTAAACATGATCGATCACGCGAGCGATCGTATCACTGCCCACCGGCCCGTGCTTGGAGGCGATGATCTCCAGCAGGAACTCGTGGCGGGTCGTGCGGCAGGCATCGAACAGGCGCAGGATCTGTCGGTCCTGACGCGCGCGCATCTCGGCGTCGTCGTCGGGATGGTAGAAGACCAGACATTTGACGACGTGGTTGGTCGGCCATTCGCGCAGGGTGACGGCCACGTCAGGCGAGCCCTCGAAGGCGATGGGACGCGAGCCCGGTTCTTCGATCGGACGTCCGATCCAGTAGGGCAGGTCGGCGGCGGTCTCGAGCGCACGGGCGCCGAAACGCCCGTCCAGCAGAAGGCCGTAGCGGCGGTCACCCTGAGCAATCCGGTCGACCGCCTGGAGCGCCAGGTTCTTGAAATGAGCAACGGCCTGGGCGTCGCCGACGCCGAGTTCGGTGATCAGGTCCTCGAACTGGCTGCGGTGGTCGATGGCGAGAACCGTGAGGTCGTCGTGGTCGAGATGGCGGTTAGACGACCAGTGCAACTGTTCCAGTTCAGCGCTGTCGCGCAGGCGGTACGGCCAGGTCCCGGCCAGGAAGACCTGGAGCTCGTCCCACGAGGCCATGGCCGGGGCGCAGCCGTGACGCGAGACGACCAGCGCTCCGCAGGCATTGGCGAACTCGCAGCAGGTCTCCAGCGGCAGATCGCGCAGCCAGCCGCGCAGGAAGCCGGCCATGAAGGCGTCGCCGGCGCCGAGCACATTGAAGACCTCGATCGGGAAGCCGCGACCGACCACGCCGTCGTCCAAGGAATGGGGAACACTCCCCGGGAATGCGACGCAGCCGTCCGCGCCGCGCTTGCAGACCAACAGGGCCTGCGTCCGGGCGCGAATGGCGCGGAGGGCGGCGACCGTATCGGTCGTGCCGCCCAGAATGTGGATCTCCTCCTCGGTGCCGACGATCAGGTCGCACAGGGGCAGGACGCGCTGGAGCTCCTCGGTCACGCGGGCGCTGGCCACGAACCGGTCCTCGCCATTGGCTTTGGAGGCCAGGCCCCAGAGGACGGGGCGATAGTCGATGTCGAAGACGACGCGGCCGCCCTTGGCTTTCATCAGCTCGGCCGCCTTGAGGCTGGCGGCGAACACGCCAGGCTGCGACAGATGGGTGCCGTTGACGAGCAGGGCGCCCGAGCGAGCGATCAGGGCAGGGTCGATGTCGTCGGCGGTCAGCGCCATGTCGGCGCAGTTCTCGCGGAAGAAGATCAGGGGGAAGGTGTCGGGATCGCGGATGCCGAGCACGGCCAGCGCTGTCAGCCGGTCCGGATCGACGATCATGCCCGAGGTCTCGACGCCCTCCCGCGCCAGTTCTTCGATCAGGAAGCGGCCGAAATGGTCATGACCCACGCGGGTGATCAGGGCGGTGTTCAGCCCAAGGCGCGCGCCGCCGACAGCCGTGTTGGTCGGGCTGCCGCCCACGTATTTGGCGAAACTCGCCATGTCTTCCAGCCGCCCGCCGATCTGCTCGCCATAGAGGTCGATGCCGGCGCGGCCGAGTGTGATCAGGTCCAGACTACGCCGGCTTTCCGATCGGTTGTTCTGTTCGGCCATGTGTTCTGGACCACTCCCCGTCGTCCAAAACAGCTATTCCATTCGCTCCGGTATCGCAATAGCTGTTTCAGAAAGTCCGGCCTCGGAAGGTTCGTTCCATTTCCGACTTCAGGCCTTCGGGGCTCGTGTGCGGCGGCCTTTGTCTTTGGAGGCCTCGAAGGCGAAGTTGATTACCAGGGCCTGGGCGAGACACATGGACGCGGACAGGGAGCGGAATTTCCGCACTTCCGATTCGCGGGTCTGAAGCACGAGGTCGGCGGGTTTGGCGACCGGGCTGACCAGGCTGTCGCTGATAGCGAGGACCTTGGCGCCGTTCTCGCGCGCCGCCTCGACGATGGCGACGGTCTCACCGGCATAGGGGTGGTAGCTGACGGCGATCAACAAGTCCTGCGGGCCGATGGCCTGGACCTGGGCCATGGCCAGCCCCGCGACGCCGTCGACGAAGACGGCACGCTTGCCGGCCTGTAGCAGGGAGTAGACAAGGTACGAAGCGACGGGGAACGAGCGGCGAAAGCCGACGACGTGCACCGTATGGGCCTTGGCGATCAGATCGACGGCGGAGCGGATTTCGGCCCGGCTGACGGTCTGCAGCAGGTTCTGCAACGCCAGGATATTGCCTTCGACGAACTCAGCCAGCAGATCGGCGGGCCTGGCCTTGTCCGAACTTGTCGTCTCGTTCAGCTGGCGAACCCGCTCGGAATAGCCCAGGGCCATGTTGTTCGAGAGCAGACCGTCGCGAAACAGTCGTTGCATCTGGCTGGCGCCCTCGAAGCCGAAGCTCTTGGCGAACCGGACGATGGTCGAGGGCTGAACGTCGCAGCGTGAGGCGATCACCGCCAGGGTTTCCAAGGCGATGTCGTTCGGTTCGTCGAGGATGTAGCGCGCGATCTGCTTGAGTCGCTTGCTGAGGCTTTCGTAGCGAAGAACGATCTCGGCGCAGAGCTCGTCTGCGGTGGCAGGCGCGACCGGCGCATTCGGCATACGGACACCTCTCAGGTTATATAAACGGAATATCCGTTCGATTTTTGGAACGCAACTATCGCGCCGGGTCGGAGAGACCGCTAAGGTGTCTGCATTCCAAACGTGAACCATCAAGAATTTTTGTTACAAGGGGAAAGCATGCACGGGATCGCTTTGATCGGGGCCGGCCGGATCGGACGGATCCACGCGGCCAACATCGCCGCCAACGCGCGATTGAATCTGGTGAGCGTTGTCGATCCCACCGACGCGGCGGCGGAACTGGCCGGTGAGTACGGCGCCGCCGTCTCGACGATGGACGCGGTGCTGGCGGATCCGGCCATCCATGGCGTGGTCATCGCCAGTTCGACCGACACCCATCTGGACTACAGCCTGGCGGCGGCTCGGGCGGGCAAGATCGTCTTCTGCGAAAAGCCTCTGGATCAGGATCTGGAGAGGGCGCGAGCCGCCGGCGAGAGCCTGGCGGTGCTCGGGGCCAAGGTCTTCCTCGCCTTCAACCGGCGGTTCGACGCCAACTTCGCCGCCCTGCAGGCCAGAATTGCGGCGGGCGAGGTCGGGGCGCTGGAGACCCTGCACATCATCAGCCACGATCCGGCGCCGCCGCCCGCGACCTACGTCGCCACCTCGGGCGGCATCTTCAAGGACATGGTGATCCATGACTTCGACATGGCCCGCTGGTTGTTGGCCGAGCCGGTGACCGAGGTCTTCTCCACGGCGTCGGTGCTGATCGATCCGGCCATCGGCGAGGCCGGCGATGTCGATACGGCCAAGACCATACTCAAGACCGCGTCCGGCAAGATCTGCGTCATCTCCTCCAGCCGTCGAAGCGGCTACGGCTACGACCAGCGGATCGAGGCCTATGGATCAAAGGGAATGATCCGGGCGCAGAACCAGCTCGAGAGCACGGTGGAGACCTGGGGCGAGGGCGGAGCGTCCGCCGACCGATTCCAGAACTTCTTCCTGGATCGCTACGCCGTCGCCTATGCGCGCGAGGTCGCCCACTTCGCCGACATGCTGGACGGGGCGCTGCCGCTCATCGATCAGACGGACGGAATCGCGGCGCTCGAGCTCGCCGAAGCCGCGCAAAAGTCAGCCCGTGAGGCAGTCGTCGTCCGCCTGTAGTCGTTTCATTCCGACCGTCGAAAGGCCGCGCCAGGCATATGGCGCGGCCTTCTTCGTTTGAAATTCCAAACGCATCCTGTTCCAAAAAATGAAATAGAAAGGACACGATTGACACCATATGAAAAACCTATTCTAACTTCGCCACGAACAAATCACGCTCGGAAAAGAGCGGATGGGGAGGTAGATCGATATGGCTATTCGCTCGCGCAATCGCGTCCTGTTGTCCGTGCTGCTCGGAGCCACCGCGCTGGCCGGCACGCCGGTCCTCGCTCAGACGGAGCCGTCGCAGGACGATGCCGCCGATCAAGTGGATGAGATCGTCGTCACAGGTTTCCGACGCGCTCAGGCCAATGCCATCGCCGCAAAGCGCGATGAGGTTTCGATCACCGACGGCATTTCCGCCGACGGTCTCGGCCGCTTTCCCGACCTGAACGTCGGAGAGGCGCTGCAGCGCGTGCCGGGCGTCCAGTTGAACCGCGAGGCCGAGGGCCGCAACGCCACGATCAACCTGCGCGGCCTGCCGGGCGAATACTCGCGTCTTACGCTGAATGGCGTGGCCTTCGCCGAGCCGATCCTGCGGGAATCGGCGCCGCTCGGAGCCTTCAACTCCGACATCTTCAGCGGCATCTCGGTGAACAAGTCGCCGCTGGCGGACGCCCAAAGCGGAGGGCTGTCCGGCAACGTGGACCTGCAGATCGGAGGGGCGCTGGCCCGAACGGACGGCGGCGCCACCAAGGTAGCCTATGAGTACAACGAGTTGGGAGAAACCGGCTCGCCGGCGGCGACCGTCAGCTACAACCACCACTTCAGCGACGACTTCGCCGTGTTTGGCGTGCTGGCCTACCGCGAGGAAAACTTCCGCCGCGACTCAATTCTGTTCAACAGCTACGCCGCCTTCACCCCGGCCCAGGCCCAGGCGAACGCGGCCCTCCTCGGAACCTACTACGCGCGCTCGACCGATTGCCCGTCCTGCACCGGCACGACCTCGACCGCCGGCGTCCTGTATGACGCCCAACACCGCCAGTATGTGCGCCTGAACGAAGGCGACCTGACGACCGGCGCGGTCGGGGCGGAATGGCGTGTCAGCAACGAGGGCAAGATCGGGATCACCGGCTTCTATTCGAACCGCGATCTGCCCAATACGGCCCAGTATCTGCTGATCACGTCCAACAACCTGACCAGCCGCCTGACCGCCAACACCGCGCCGACCCGGCTCGACGACGGCCGCTATGTGGTCGAGGACTTCAGCTTCTCGAACCCGGACATGACATCGTCCAGCCGCGCCTTCAGCCAGCATCAGCAGGTCTATGGCGTCAACCTGACCGGCGACTGGGAGAACGACGACTGGCGCATCCACGGGATCGCGGCCCTGTCAAAGGCCGAGAACGATTCGATCGAGACCAGTGTCGATTTCCAGACGCTTCAGACGGTCGCCGGCAACGGCGTGTCCGGAAGACTGGTGACCGGCGGGGACGACATCGATCGCCACATCCAGATCCTGACGCCCAATCCCGTCTTCACCACGGCCGGCATCAACACCGGCGTCTGGGGCGGCATCTCCAACTCCGGCGCCTTCTTCGACAACGCCAACGCCGCCCTGCGCCGCAACCGCTTCAACTTCCAGGGCACCCAAACCTTTGGCACCAACGAACTGTTCGCCAGCCGGGTCGATGTCGAGCGCACGTTGGACTTTGGCATCATCAGCGCGCTGCAGGGCGGCATCGGCTACGAGACGAGCGAGTTCACGGCCGAAGGCTATCGGATCATGGCCTTCGGCATCCCGATCCAGAACGTGACGCCGGACTTCCTGATCTCGGCTCCGTTCGCCGGCGACTTCATGGGCGGCCACGGCGGGGCTCCGACGCAGAACTGGCAGATCGTGGACCTGAACCGCGCCATCTCCGCACTGCGCCCGGTGACGGTCTATCCTGGGGGCGCCTTGTCGCCGTCCGGCTACAACATCAACTACGCCAACAACGCCTACCAGCTGGACAACTTCACCAACCGTACGGACATCCTGTCCGGCTATGGGCAGGTGAAGTATGATTTCGATCTCGGCAACATCCGCCTGCGCGGCAACGCCGGTCTCCGCTACGAACAGGCGACCAACGAGATCGACGCCCTGACGCGTGTCACCCTGACCGGGGTTATCGGCGCGCCGGGCGACTTCCGTCAGCGGACCTATAGCCAGGACTACGACAAGTGGCTGCCGTCCTTCATCCTGCTGGCCGACGTCACCGAAGACATCGTCGTGCGTGCAGCGGCCTACAAGAGCTATGTCCGGCCTCAGCCGCTGCAGTTCTCGCCAAGCACGGTGGTCAGCGCGCCGACCAACGGCGTCTATTCGGTCACTCTCGGCAACCCGAACCTGCAGCCCTATGAGGCCGACTCGTTCGACATCTCGGCCGAGTGGTACAACCGCGCCGACAGCATCATCTCCTTGGCCGGCTTCCAGAAGGAGATAACGGGCCTGATCGCCACCATCACCGACCCGCGCGTCCTTTGCCCGGCGGACGGGGGCGGTCTCGGCATCGGCACCCTGCGCGTGAACGGCGACCGTTGCGAAAGCAGCCTGACCTATCAGGACGTCGGCGGGGTGACCCAGCCCTACATCGTGGCGGCCTCCGGCTTCACCAACCAGCCCAACCCGATCACGGTGCGCGGCGTCGAGCTGAACGTGCAGCAGTCTCTGGACTTCCTGCCCGGCCTGTGGAGCCACTTCGGCGGCGGCTTCAACTATGCCTACACCACCATCAGCGGGAAGACCCTGACGGGCGCTACCGCCACCCTCCCGGGCGTGTCCAAGCATAACGTCAACCTGATCGGCTTCTACGAAACCGACCAGTTTGGAATCCGCATGGTCTACAACTGGCGCAACGCCTACGACTTGGCCTCGACGGCCAGCTTCACCGGCGCGGCGCGCTCGGTCCGGTCACGTGGCCAGCTCGATCTGTCGGCCTCGTATAACATCACCGACTGGGCCACGATCGGCTTCGACGCCTACAACCTGACCAACTCCATCCGCGTCGAGTACGAGAACCAGCTGAACCTGCCGCGCAAGGCCGACTATGACGGTCGGACCTACACGGTGACCTTGCGCACCACTTTCTGATCCTCCCCGGGGCGAATCCGGCCGGTGTCGCGTCTCCGTGCGGCGCCGGCCGGGACCTGAGGACTGCAAAAGAGTTCGCCCGACGGGGTCGGGCCGAGGAGTAGACCATGCTTCGACGCACCTTCCTGACCGGGACGGCCACGGCCATGGCCGTCGGAGCCAGCGGACTTGTCCCGGCCCTGGCGGCCCAGGCGGGGGCGAAGGACACGGCGACCCTCGCCCTGCTGACGACTGCGGCGGATGGACTGGCGGAAGCGGCTCTGGCGCCCTCGGCCGGCGGCGGCGGATACGGCGGCGCGCGCGGCGTCCTGCGTCAGATGCGTCGACTGGTGACGGTCTTCATCTGGCCCCAGTCGCGCTATTTCCAGAGCGAGGCTCTGGTCCAGCCAATCGAGGATCTGCTGGCCCGGGTCGAAGCGGCCCAGCATGACGACGGCACCTTCAGCGGCGGGAACCGCCACTCCCCGCCCGACTCGTCCTTCCTGATCGAGGACATGGCGACCGTCCTGGGCGCGTTGAAGACCAGTCGCCAGCCCATTGCCGAAGACATGTCGGCGCGCCTGATCGCGATGATGAAGAAGGCCGGGCCACCGCTGCGCACCGGCGGCATCCACACGCCAAACCATCGCTGGGAGCTGTCGGCCGCTCTGTCCAAGATCGACAAGGTTGACCCGCACCCCGCCTATATCGCTCGCGTCGATGAGTGGCTCGCCGAGGGGGTCGATATCAATGCCGAGGGCTTCTATTCCGAACAGAGTTCCAACTACGCCCAGGCGGTCAGCAACCCGTCGCTGCTGAGGTTGGCGAATCTGCCTGGCCGCGAAGGGCTGCGGGCGCTGGTGCGACGCAATCTTGAGGCGACCATCGACCTGTCCGAGGGCTTCTACGGCGACGTCGAGACCATTCTGTCGCGGCGTCAGGATCAGGCCCAGACCAAGCAGACGCTGCATACCTATTACCTTCAGTTCCGTGAACTGGCGCAGCGGGACAACGACGCCCGCTTCGCCGGGGTCGTGCGCTGGATCGAGCGGAACGACCCGAGCCAGCTCGGCGACTTCCTGACCGACTTCATGGATCAGCCGTCGCTGGCCGGGCCGTTGCCGGCGCCGACCAATCCGTTCGTGGACCTGCAGCGCAAGTTCGAGACTGTGAACCTGGTGCGAGAGCGCCGGGGTGAGACGACGGCCAGCTTCTGGGCCGGCAGCGACTGGTTCGTCGACGGCGAACCTTCGGAATTCTACAACCGCATCGGCTCCGGCATCGCGACCAATCCGACGCTTATGCGCCTCTGGAAGGGCGGGCTGGTCATTGAAGCCATTCGCCTGACCCCCAACTTCTTCAGCATGGGCCACTGGCGGCCGTCTGCGGTCACGGTGGACGAGGCGGGCGTTGTGCGCCTCAGCGGCGAGATGCGGGTGCCCTATTATCTGCCCATGCCCGCGGCTCAACGGAATCCGGACGGCGCATACGCCCTCAGCCGCTCGGTGGACGGTCGCTTCAACAGCGCGTTGGACTTCAGCCACCGTCCGGCCCAGTTCCGCGTGCTGTCGCTCGGCATGACGGCCACGCCCGACGGCGAGGGCTATCTTCTGACTTTCGAGGCCGGCGGCGAGGACGAGGTTGAAGTGTCGATCGAGATCACCCTGCGTGACGGCGGGACGCTGGAAGGCGGGGTGGCGCTCGAGGACGGCGGCGTCCATCTGGTCGATGGCCAGGCGACCTACGTGGCGGGCGACGAGCGGCTGACGGTCGGTCCCGGCAATGGAAACGTCCCCGTGATGATGTCGTCGGGCGAGCAGTACTCCTGGGCGCGGGGGCAGCTTGCCCTGCCGGGCAAACGGCTCTACGTCACCGGCCGTACGCCCCTGCGCTACGACATGAGGCTGGCCTTCGGCTGAGTTGCGAGATGCACGGCCAGGGATGCGATCCTGATCAGGACGCGGGTATTCGTCATCGACGACATCGGGACCGAACCCTGTCACTTTGCGCCTTCGCGCTGACCGTCCGTTCTGACGCGTCGTTCGCGCTCGAACCAGCGATCATCCATCGCAGCGCGCTTCGGTCAGAACTCTGGGTTCGTGAGGCCGGTGGCGGTGCGGTCAGTCCCGAGCGAACTTGTCTCCGTGTCCAGAACTGTTTGCCGCAGAGATGCCGATCAAAATGGCCGCCTGTTCTGCCGCACCCGACGCCAGAAGACATGGGGCACCGCCCGACGCCAGCGCGTTGGGCAGGCCCAACCAGGCTTCCAGCGAGAGGTAGCCGCCGCTGGGATCGCCCCACAGAGTCACAGCCTCAAGCCTGGACCGCGCCCGATCCCGTGCGTGGACTCCAACGGTGATGGACGGCGCTGAGGGGAAAGAAAGTTTGGCCCAGGGCGGCGCGCCTGTCGTCTTGAGCGCGATCACCTCGAAGGTCTGGATTGTGTCGACGGCGGCAGGACGCGCCAACCGGGTGAACTCGACGGAACCGCCGGTGGGGCGACCTGCGGGGTCGAGAGGCACGCGTCGAGTGGTGTTGGACGTGAGGACGGCATTCGCGGCGAGCCGGAAGGTGGCGTGATTCCCCAGGACGAAGGGCATGGGGGTGGTATTGGTTTCGGCCGCCTGAATGTCGTGATCGAGGGTCAGGCCGTCGTCGGCGAGGGCGTAGGTCAGGGTGTGTCGAAAGCCGAAGGGGTAGAAGGCGCGGGTCTGTTCGCTGTCGGTCAGGACGAGGCGGAGACTGGACGGCGTTTGCTCTTCGACCTGCCAAGGTAGGGACCGGGCGAAACCGTGCATGGGCATAGGGTAGTCGACGCCGTCGACGGCCCAGCCGAGGGGCGCCTGTTTGAAGGTTTCGGCGGTGGGTTCGGGACCGGGCGCGAAGGTGCGGCCGATGGCGGGCCAGAGGATGGGGGCGCGACCGGTCCAGCCGGGGGTCGGGCGGAAGTCGCGGCCGCGCCAGAGGAGTTCGCGACCCTCCCATTCCAGACCGCAGAGCTCGGCGCCCCGCTCCGGCGCAATCCAAACCGAGAGCCGACCGTCGGGCGAGGTCAGGTGGATCAGGGCGGGGGCCTCGGTCACGCCGCGCCGACGCCCGGATAGGAGAGGAGGAGGCCGTCGATGGCCTCGGTGACGACCATGCCCAGCGTGCCGGACGGGTCGAAGGCGAGGTTGGTCGGCTTGGCGGCGGGGGCGGGCCAGGTGCGCAGAATCTGTCCGTCTTCGTCGATGGCCTGGATCAGGCCCGAGCCATAGAGGGCAAGATAGAGGAGGCCGTCGGGGGCGTAGGCCATGCCGTCGGGACCTAGCGGGGCGCCGCCGACATCCACCCAGGGGCGGGGGGCTGTCCAGGTGCGGGTCTCGGCATCCCAGCCGCCGCGCCACAGGCGCTGGCCCAGGGTCTCGGCGACGATCAGATCCCGACCGTCGGGGGTGAGGGTCAGGCCGTTGGGGAAATGCATGGCCTTGGCGACGAGGGTGATCCGGCCATCAGGAGCGCGGACCCAGACAGTGCCCATGGGACCGGCCTTGGAGTCGCCGGGGCAGGTGAAGATCATGTTGCCCAGAGGGTCGAAGATCAGGTCGTTGGGGGCGGTGAGGGCGCGGCCGGGAGCGCTTTCGGCGACGGGCTCGATGCGGACCGGGGCGTCCCAGTCGGACGCGAGGCGGAAGACGGCGTCGCGGGCGTTGTCGCAGAAGAAGACCTGGCCCCGATGGATGGCGAGGCCGTTCGGCTTGCCGCCGACCTGGAGCCGGGTCAGGGTCCCCTCGGCCCAGCGGAACAGGCCGCCGGCGTTCATCTCCACGCCCCAGAGCGCGCCGTCGTGGGCGAAGGCGGGCCCCTCTGGGAAGAGGAGGCCGTCGGCCAGAAGGCGGGGCGCGATGTCGATGTGGTCGGGCATGGCGACTCCGTTGTCCAGCTTATCGGATATGCTATCGGTCGGAGGTTGGAAAGGAGTGATCATGGGCGCGAGCGACAGGGACAGGACCGGGGTGGATCGTGCGAGCGTCCATCCGCTGGGCCAGCGCAGCGCGGCCGAGATGACCATCGCGGAGTTCGCCACCCGCTGGGTCATGCAGGTCGCCGACGTGGCGGAGATCGGTCGCTATGCCGCCGACAACGATCGGCTGGCCGCCTTGCCGAAGCCGGATCGGCGGGTGGTTTTCCTGGGCGATTCCATCACCGAGTTCTGGGGCGATCTGCAGGTGCTGGCGCCGGACGGGCCGCAACTTGTGAACCGGGGCATCTCGGGGCAGGGGACGGTGCAGATGCTGCTGCGGATCCAAGAGGATGTCGTGGCGTTGAGGCCGGACGCCATGGTCCTGACGGCGGGAGCGAATGATATCCGGGCCTTCGTCGGCGATGTGCGCTCGGCGGGGGAGGCGGCGGTGATCCGGATCCTGAGGAACATCGCCTCGATAACCGACATCGCGCGGGCGCATGGGATGGCGGTGACGATCGGGTCGATGACGCCCATTTGCGACAAGGCCAGAGCGCCCCAGACCCTGCATCGCGATCCGGGCCGGATCCGGGAGTTGAACGAGGGGCTGAAGGCGTTCGCCGAGCGATCGAGGTTTGGCTTCCTTGATTATCACGCGGCGCTGGTCGGGGAGGACGGGCTGATGCGACCCGAGTTCACCGAGGACGGGCTGCACCCCAATCTGGCCGGCTATCAGCGGATGACCCTGGTGCTGAAGGCGTCGGGCGTGCTGGAGGTCTAGCGGCCCTTCCGCTCGGCCAGAACGGCGTCGACCGTCGGCATGGCGGCGCGAAAATGCAGGTGCATGGCGGCGACGGCGGCTTCGGGATCGCGGGCGGCGATAGCCTCGACCAGCATACGGTGGCGCGGCAGGGTCATCTCGTCCCGCCCTTGGGTCTTGGCGCGCAGGACCGAGATGGTCTCGGCCATGGAATCCGACAGGGCGTCGATCAGGAAGGCGACGAGGGAGTTCCGCGACATGTGGGCGATCAGCCGGTGGAAGGCGATGTCGGCGACGACGCATTTGTCCTGGTCGGGGAAGTCGGCTTCCAGGGTCGCCATGGCCTCGCGCAGGCGGGCGATGTCCTCGTCCGTGGCCAGTTCGGCGGCGCGGCGGACCGCATAGGTCTCCAGCGCCCGGCGTAGTTCGACTGCGTCGCGCAAGCCGTCCGGATTGATGTGCAGGGCGAAGCGCAGCATCTGGCGAACCGGCTCGGGGGCCAGGCGGCCGACCGTGGTCTGTTTGCCCTGTTTGATGTCGACGATGCCGAGGGCCGACAGCTTGCGGATGGCCTCGCGCACGACAGGCTTGGACACGCCCAGCCGTTTGCCGATGTCGCTCTCGGACGGCAGCGAATCGCCCGGCATCATGGCGCGGCCGATGATCTGCTGGGTGAGGGACTGGGCCACCGTGTCGGACAGCAGGGGCCGATCGTTTCCGATCGGGTTCATCTCGTCCATCGCCACCGGGTCCTCAAGCTCACGCGTCGTCAAATCTCAGTCTCCATCAACCGTCGCGTGTCGGCAAACGACGCGCAGTCGATCCCACATTCGCGCCCTATTGCGCAACTGATCAGATATGTTCTAACCTCATATGTAGGCGAGCTAAGCATAAGGCTGAAAACCAGCCATGTCGCCATGGGGAGATGCAATGATTGTCAGGTCGTTGAAGTCGCGCGTGCTGATGGGTTCCGCCCTCGCCGCTGTCCTGTTCGCGGCGCCGTCCGCGTTCGCCCAGACCGCCGACGGAAGCCAGGTCGCCGATCCGCAAGAAGCCGATCAGGTCGACGAGATCGTCGTCACCGGCATTCGCGGCAGCCTTCGCGCGTCGATCGAGCAGAAGCGCGACGCCGACAACATCGTCGAGGTCATCACCGCGACCGACATCGGCAAGCTGCCCGACGAGAACGTGGCCGATTCGCTGCAGCGCGTGACCGGCGTCCAGATTAGCCGCGAAGGCGGGGAGGGCCGCAGCGCCAACATCCGCGGTCTGGCCGCGACCACCTATATCAACGGCCGCTCGGCCGCGTCGCCGGGTCGTACGCGCGACTTCGACCTGCGCAACCTGACCGCCGACTTCTTCGAGGCCGTCGAGGTCTCCAAATCGGTGCTGGCTTCGCAGCCGGAGGGCACGCTGGGCGGCTCGATCAATCTGGTGACGCGGAAGCCTCTGAGCTTCTCTGATCGCACGCTGTCGGCGGGGCTGGAAGCGACCTATTCGGACTACAGCGAACAATGGGATCCGCGCGGGACCTTCTTCATCGCCGACCGGATCACGGACAATTTCGGCGCCTCGTTCGGCGTGTCCTACAGCCGCCGTTCGATCCGTCAGGACGCCGCCTTCAACCAGGGCGGCATGCAGATCGGCATCGCGCCGGGCGTGACCGGGTTCGACTTCAACCGCGACGGCGTCCGCAACGACTACATCCGGCCAAACGACTATCGCTTCAGCACCCAGCTGACGGAGCGCGAGCGGATCGGCGGGGACATCACCCTGCAATGGCGTCCGACCGACGACGTGACCCTGCGTCTGGACGGGACGGCGGCGCGTCTGGTCAATGACACGACCTCGGCCTTCATGAGCGTGGCCAACGGCTTCGCCACGGCCAATGCGTCGAACATCGTGCTGGACTCGAACGGCTTCCTGCAGAGCGGCACCTTCCGCAACTCGGCGGTCAACGTGGACGGCCGCTATGCGCCGGAGGTGCTGAACACCCACACGTTCGGCTTCAACGGGCAGTGGACGCCGGGCAACTGGACGGTGACCCTGGACGCCTCGACCTCGGCCGGGGACTATCAGGAGGTCGCCCAGATCCTGCGCTTCGGCGGGCCTCTGGCGACGGTCAATGTCCGGCCGACGGGCGACAGCTCGCCCTACAATGTCGAGATCCTGACGGCGGCGGGCGCGCCCTACGACTTCTTCCTGGAGACGCAGTTCCTGCCCAACCTCACCTTCGACCGGGTGACCCTGGCGCGCCAGCGGAACAACATCGTCACCCTGGACGGGATGTACCAGTTCGACGACGGCTTCTTCGACAATGTGAAGTTCGGGGTGCGAGCCAGCGACTTCCTGTTCACCGCCTCGGAAGCCAATATCGGCAACGAGTTCAACGACACGACGAACCCGGCCTTCTATCGAAACGGCGTCCGGCTGAATGCGTCGCAGAGCCCGTTCAGCGGCATCGTCACGCGCAACTTCCCGTCGGAAGGCGGCTTCTTCGCCGGCGAGAGCGGAAGCTTCCCGCGCGAGTGGCTTACCACGGTCTACACGGGCCAGAACGTAGAGGCCGGGTCGCGCAACTGGCGCAACCTGCTGAACTTCAACACGCGCCGGGCGGTCCTTCCGCTGAGCGTCGCGCGGGTCGAGGAACAGACGCAAGGCATCTGGGCGACGACCGACATCGACACCGAACTATTCGGCCTGCGCGTGCGGGCCAACGTCGGGGTGCGGGTGGTGCAGACCGACCTCACCTCCTCGGGCTTCGACGCCCAGTCGCGGCCGATCTCGGTGGAAAACTCCTACACCGACACCCTGCCGGCCGGTAACGTCCGCATCGATCTGTCGGAAGATCTGGTGTTCCGCTTCGCGGCGGCCAAGATCCTGCAGCGCGCCGACCTGGCCGACCTAACAACGAGCTTCAACGTCATCCCCGGCGGCGGCACGGCCTCGATCGGCAACCCGAACCTGCTGCCGTACGAGGCGACCAACTACGACGCCGCACTGGAATGGTATTTCTCGGAAGACGGCCTGCTGTCCGGCACCATCTTCTACAAGGACGTGACCAATTTCTTGATCTCCCAGACGACCCTGGCCGAGATCCCCGGCTATGTGCCGTTGAACCGTCCGCCGGGCGATCCGCTGGGCAACCAGTTCTTCATCACCCAGCGCATCAACGGCTCGGGCGCGACCATCCAGGGCATCGAGCTGAGCTATCAGCAGCCCTTCACCTTCCTGCCCGTCGAAGGGTTCGGCACGGTGCTGAACTACACCTATTCGGACGCCGAGACGACGACGGGGGCGCCATATGAGGGCCTGTCGGAGCACACCTTCAACGTCATCGCCTACTATGAGAACGGCCCGGTCAACGCCCGTCTCGCCTACAACTACAAGAGCGAGTCGGCCCAGACGGTGGGTCTGAACATCAACTCCAACAGCCTGGGGTCCGGCGTCGCCGCCGACGGTCGTCCGATCGGTCTCTATCAGTACCTGATCCCGCAGGGCTTCCTGGACGCTTCGTTCAGCTACCAGATCAACGACGACGTCCGCTTCGTGGTCGAGGGCATCAATCTGACCGACCAGCAGTCGGTCCTCTACGTCAACGACCGCTCGACCGTGAACGAGGTCATCAAGACCGATCGCCGGGTGACCGTCGGCGTCAAGATGACCTTCTGACCGTGCGTTTTTCCGCCTCCTGAAGCGGCCTGCCGGCTCGACCGCGAAAGCGGTCGGGCCGGGTCTTTTCCGGAGACCAGTTTCTTCCCCGAGGCGACCGGCTGGACCGGCGCCGAATGCCGCCAGGAGCCCTTGAATGTCCGCCGATCAACTCCGTGCCGAAGTCGGCATGATGAAGCTGGAGAAGCTTATCGAAGCGCGGGAGACCGTCAGCGACGCGGTCCTGTCTATCCCTGAGAAGGAGCTGATCGCCCGCTACGAGAAGCTCTACACCGGCCTGGTGTCGGATGTGATGCGCGAGTTCGCCCTGCTGGACCAGGCCGTGCCCGGTTCGATCCAGGCTCTGCGGCCGGGACCGGTCGTGGCCGGCTTCGCCTTCACCGTGAAGAGCGCGCCGAACGTCAAGATCACCGGCGAGATGAGCTTCCGCGCCCAGATGCTGGAGGAGATGGGCGAGGATCACTTCGTGATGTGGGACGCCTCGAACGACGAGCGCGGGACCATGTGGGGCGGGGTCATGACCGCGACCGCCAAGAAGATGGGCGTCAAGGGCGCCTGTATCGACGGCGGCATCCGCGACACCGCCCAGATCATTCCGGCCGAGTTCCCGGTCTTCTACAAATACCGCAGCCCGAACGGGTCGCTGGGCCGCTGCCTGATCACCCACTACCAGATCCCGATCAAGATCGGCGACGTGACCATCAAGCCGGGCGACCTGGTCGTCGGCGACGGCGACGGGGTGGTGGTGGTTCCGCGCGACATCTGCGTCGATGTCCTGCTGCGCGCCGAGGAGATGCACGCGGGCGAGATGAAGATTTTCTCGTGGGTCGAGCAGGGAGACTCGATCTCCGACATCACGGGCAAGGGCGGCTACTTCTAGAAGCGGCCCGGGCACCGGGAGCAAGGAGGGGCGGACCGGGAGACCGGTCCGCCCCTTTCGTTTGTCAGGCGCCCTGGTGAGGGCGCAGCGGCCGGATCATGGTGGCGATGAACAGGACGACGCCGGCGATCAGAGCGGCGCCGGCCAGCATCTGCATGCCGCCTTCGAGGCCGTACTGGGCCTTCATCGAGCCCATGATGGCGGGCGAGGCCGCGCCGATCAGGAAGCCCGACGCCAGCACGATGCCCAGCACCGTGGCGCGCAGGCGATCCTCCACCACGTCGAAGACGGCGGCGAAGATGCCCGCATCGTACATGCCGCGCATGACGCCGAAGGCGGCCAGGGCGACGTAGATGTGGACCAGCGACTGGGTCCCGGCGGCCCACCAGATGAAGGGCGCGCTCGCGACGAGGCCGAAGGCCATGACCCACAGGCGGATGCGCGGGATGGACGGGATCAGACGATCGGTCAGCCAGCTCGCGCCCAGCACGCCCACATAGGCACCCATGAAGTGGTAGAAGGTGGCCGAGAAGCCGGCGTCGGCCAGCGTCAGTCCGAACCGCTCGAACAGAAGAGTCGGGGTCCAGGTCAAGAAGCCGACCGAGACGAAGATCAGGCCGCCGAAGGCCAGCATCTGGCCGATCAGAGCTGGGGTGGTGGCGATCAGCTTCAGCGCCTCTCCGAACAGGGCGCGCTGGGCTCCGGGCTCGCGCGTCACGGGGGCGGGGATGTCGTAGCGCTTGGTGCGGAAGAAGAAGATCAGACCCCAGGCCAGACCCATGACGCCATAGATGATGAAGGCCGAGCGCCAGCCGTAGGTCTGGCCCGCCCAGCCGGCGAGAAGGCTGCCCAGGACCGTGCCGGTGTAGTTGGCCGTCTGGTGGATCGACAGGGCGCGAGCGCGCGTCTTCTGGTGGGCGCTGCCGATCAGGGAGCCGGCGGCGGGGGCGTAGAAGGCCTCGCCCGCGCCGGTGGCGACGCCCCGGAAGAGAAGCAGCAACAAGAAGCTGGAGGCGAAGCCGGTCAGGAGGGTGCCGGTCGAGAATATCAGGAGGCTGATCAGGACGACGCGGCGCCGGTCGATGATGTCGCCCGCGATCCCGGCGAAGGGCACCAACAGGCCGAAGACGACGGTGAACGTGGTGGCGACCAGACCCAGCATCTGGTCCGTCAGCTGCAGGTCCGACCGGATCAGGGGCAGGACGACGTTGAAGACCTGACGGTCCGCCTGGTTGAGGAAGAAGGCTCCCCACAGGAGCAGGATCAGCTCCCATCTGTATTTTTCGGGCGGGATCAAACGCGATCCGGCGGTCCCCTCTACGCTTGCCATGGTCGTCTCAACTCCCTAGTTATCAGATATGTTATGACGTTGGCGGCGAGGGTCGTCCAGCCTGCATTCTCGGCCTTTCGAACGGGGCGTCGAGGTGCTGCAATGCGCCTGACGGGGAGGGCCCGACCTGTGGTCAAGCTGACGATGATGATCCTGCCGACGGTCGATCGGCGCTGGGCGCTGGCGCGCCAAATGGGGGTCACCGAGGCCATCGCGAAACTGGCGCCCGAACTGACGGGCAAGCCCGCGCCGTATGACTACGACGCGCTGAGGTCCGAGGTGGACCGCTATGCCGAGGCGGGGTTCCGGATCGGCGGGCTGGAGGGCGATCAGTTCGACATGCGTCGGATCAAACTGGGTCTGCCCGGGCGCGACGAGGACATCGAACACTACAAGCGGATGCTGCAGAACATGGGCCGCTGCGGCATCGACCTGCTGTGCTACAATTTCATGCCGTTGGGGTGGCTCAGGAACCGGGTGAACATCGAGGAGCGGGGCGGCGCCCTGGTCACCGGCTATCGGCATGATCCCGACGATGTCGGCGACGGGACCGTCGTCCCGGCCGAGAAGATCTGGGAGAACTACGAATACTTTCTGCGGCGGGTGATCCCGGCGGCCGAGGACGCCGAGGTCCGGATGGGGCTGCATCCCGACGATCCGCCGGCCCCGGTGGTGCGCGGGATCGGGCGGATCTTCATCAATGCCGAGGCCTCGCAGCGGGCGCTCGATCTGGTCGACAGCCCGTCCAACATGCTGACCTTCTGCCAAGGCTCCTACCGGACCATGGGCGAGGATGTGACGTCGCTGATCCACCGGTTCGGGGCGCAGAAGAAGATCGCCTTCGTCCATATCCGCGACGTGAAGGGGACCTGGGACGACTTCGTCGAGACCTTTCCGGAGACGGGCACGACCGACATGGCAGCGGCGTTCGCGGCCTATAAGGCGATCGGGTTCGACGGCTATATGCGGCCCGATCACGCGCCGACCATGGCGGGGTCGGACGCCGAGGGCGCGTTCAGCGGAGGGACCGGGTCGGGCTACGAGGCCGAGGGTATGATCTACACCGTGGGCTATATCAAAGGCCTGATGCAGGCGACCGGGATGCGCTGGCAATGAGTTTCGCCGATTTCGACCTGAGCGGCCGGCGGGCCCTGATCACCGGCTCAACCGACGGCATCGGCCTGGCCATCGCGCTGAGGCTGGCGCAGGCGGGGGCGGCGGTGGTGCTGCATTCCCTGCCGGACGATCCGACCGGGCAGACGGCGCTGGAGGCGGCCTGGGCGACGGGGGCGGTCGCGGACCTGATCACCGGCGACCTCGCCGAGCCGGGCGCGGCGGCGGCCCTGCTGGAAGAGGCCGGGCCGGTCGACATCCTGGTGTCCAATGTCGCGATCCAGATTCGCCAGCCGCTCGACCAGATGGACGTGCCGACGATGGAGAAGCATTTCGCGGCCAACATCGTCGCAGCGCTTCAACTGGTGCAGGGCGTCCTGCCGCACATGAAGGCGCAGGGCTGGGGCCGGATCGTCAACATCGGCAGCATTCAGCAGGTCAAGCCGCATTCCGAGCTGATGACCTATGCCGCGTTGAAGGCGGGTCAGAAGAACATGGTCGAGAACCTGGCGCGTCAGGTGGCGGCTGACGGGATCACGGTGAACACCGTGGCGCCCGGCGTGGTGCTGACGGCGCGGAACCGGCCGGTGCTGTCGGACCCGGTCTACGCCGAGCGGGTCATGGCCCAGGTGCCGATGCGGTCGTTCGGAGAGCCGGAGGATATGGCGGGCGCGGTCCTCCTGTTGTGCTCGCAGGCCGGACGCTACATCACCGGGGCGAACATCCCCGTCGACGGCGGCATGCACCTTTAGGAGTTCCCCATGCAGTTTCTGATCATCGGCCGCGACGGCACGGACGCCGAGGCACCGGCCCGTCGCGCTGCGACCCGACCCGCCCATATCAAGGGGCTGAATGCGCGGAACGCCGCGGGCGAGATCGTCAAGGTCGGCGCGCTTCTGGACGAGGCGGGCAATGCGGTCGGCTCGGCCATGATCGGCGAGTTCGCCGACCGCGCGGCGGCGGAGGCCTATGTCGCCGAAGAGCCCTATACGAAGGCGGGCGTCTGGGTGAAGACCGAGATCACGCCGCTGCGGCTGCTGAGCTTCGACTAGGCGCCGCGATCCTCGATGCCCTCGGGCGTCCAGCGGTAGCGGTTGACGAAGCCGAGTTCGGCCTTGGCGCGGACGGGGGAGAAGAGGGCGGCGCGGCCCCCCACCGCCGTGGCGTCGCGGTCGGGATACCACTGTCGAACCAGTGCGTTCGCGTCGTCTTTTGAGAAGACCTCATCGGCGGCGATATTGAAGACTCGGAAACCCCGGACCGTGGCGGCGAGGGCGAGGGCGACACTGCGGCCGGCGTCGCGGGCGTCGATATAGGCCCACTGCGACCTGGCGCCCTGCTGCGGATTGTCGAGGCGGCGGCGGGTGGCTTCGGCGAACTCGGCCGGGTCCCAGATGGCCGGGAAGCGCAGGGCGGCGACGTCGGTGCCGTCGCGGCGGGCGGCCATCTCGAACAGGGATTCCGTCGCCTGTTTGGAGACGCCGTAGATCTCTTCCGGCGCACACGGATGGTCTTCGGTGACGGGCAGGGCGAGGGGCGAGCGGACGACCGGCGCCCAGGCGAGGCCCAGGGCGCTCTGGCTGGAGGCGAGGACGATGTTCTTGACCCCCGCCTCGCGTGCGGCCTCGACGGCGGCGTTGGCGAGCTGGAGGTTGACCTCGAAGGTGACGAAGGCGGTGTCGCGGCTCGGGTCGGGGATGGCGGCGAGATGGACCAAAGCGTCGTGCCCCTTCAGCGCCGCGCCCAGCACATAGGGGTCGCCGGCGTCGTCTACGATCACGCGGTCGGCGGCGCGGTCGGCGGGCGCCGTCAGGTCGATGCCGGTGGTCAGCCAGCCGGCCTCGCGCAGGGCCTCGACCACGAACCGCCCGAGGCGGCCCGACGAGCCCGTGACCAGCACGCGTCCGGGGGCGGCCATCAGAAGCGTCCGTGCTTCTTGTAGAGGTCGATCAGCTTGCCGCCTTCGCCGATGGCGGTGCGGATGTCGTCCTCGGTGGTCTTGACGGTTTCGGCCTTCTCCAGGACCTCGAGCGTCAGGTCGCGCGGGATGACGACCACCCCGTCCTGATCGCCGAAGATGTAGTCGCCGGGGTAGACGCGGACCCCGCCGACCGTGACCGGCGTCTGGTGGTCGATAACGGTGAACCGACCGACGGCGTCGGCCGGACTGCGGAATCGGTGGAAGATGGGAAAGCCGATGGCCTTGATCAGGGCGCTGTCGCGGATGCCGCCGTCGACGATGGCGCCGACGCAGCCCATGCGCTGGGCGCCCGCGCTCCACAGCTCGCCCCAGACGCCGGTGTGGGTCTCTCCACTGGTGTCATAGACGGCCACGACCTGCGGCTCGAAGCTGTCGATCACGCGCGGACCCATGCGGGTCGAGGTGTCGAGGTTGGCGTCGGCGCGGCCCAGGATGGTGAAGGCGGGGCCTGCGACCTTGTCGTCGGCCTCCAGCGCGATCAGGCCCGGCGTCATGAACTGGTGGCGCAGACCGTAGCCATCCAGCACGTCGCAGACGGCGGGCGTGTAGAGGGCCTTGAACCGGGCGGCGACGGCGGCCCAGTCGAGGTCGGCGTGGAGGCTGGAAACGGTGGTCATCGGGCTCACCAGGCGGGCATGGACGGATACCAGCCGGGGCGGGCGGTATCGGCGAGAGCAGGGTTCATGAAGCGGTCGGTCCCGGCGCCCGAGGCGGCGACGGCGCGGTACTTTTCGACCTTAGCCTCGTCGATGGCGACGCCGAGACCTGGGCCGTCCGGCGGCGTCAGGCGACCGTCCTTCGGCGTGATCTTGCCGCCGACGATGATGTCGTCGACCAGGTGCAGGTTCATGCAGTCGATCGCCGAGCCGAGGTTGGGCATGGCGGCGGCGGTGTGGATGATGGCGGCGTTGCCGACGCCCAGTTCGGCGCTGGAGTGGGCGCTGACGCCGATGCCGGCGGCGTGGCACATCTTGTCGACGATGACGGTGTTGCGCGGGCCGCCCCAGTACCAGAGGTCGGTCAGGACGACGTCGATCGCTTTCACCGCGACGGCCGGGTGGAACTCCTCGAACTGGGTCACGCACATGTTGGTGGCGAGCGGAGTCCGCAGGTGATCGCGGATGCGCGCCATCGCCGCCTGACCCCAGACGGGGTCCTCCAGATACTCGAGGTCTAAGGCTTCCAGCTTCTTGCCCGCGCTGACGGCGGTGGTCGGTGTCCAGGACCCTTGCGGGTCGATGCGCAGCTTCGCGTTCGGAAAGGCGTCGCGCAGGGCGGCGATGGAGGCGATGTCCACCTCGGGCGAATAGTAGCCGCCTTTCAGCTTGAAGCTCTCGAAGCCGTAGGCGGCGTGTTGGGCTTTCGCGAAAGCGACGGCGTCGTCGGGCGTCCGGATTTCCCCTTCACCCGCCGCATTGGCGTGGCGGAAGAAGATGTAGGAGGCGACGGGAACGGAGGTGTGGCTCTTGCCGCCGAGCAGACGGTAGACGGGTTCGCCGATGGCCTTTCCCTGGGCGTCCAGGCAGGCGATCTCGAAGGCCCCCATGACCGGTTCGGGTTTGACGAACGGATAGTAGTTCCAGTGCTTGATGCGCTGGGCGATGTAGTTGGTCTCCCAGATGGAGACGCCCCGGAACAGCTGGCGATAGGGCTCCAGCATGGCGGGGGTGTAGCGGCTGGCGATCTCGCCCCAGCCGACGACGCCAGCCTCGGTCGTCAGCTTGATCAGGGTGCGGCTGTAGTTCGCCAGCGAGCCGTAGCAGGTCAGGATCGGCGCCTCGATCGGCAGCGACAGGGGGATGAATTCAATCTCCTCGATCTTCATCGGGCGTCCTCCCGGATGTCGCCGAAGTAGCGGTTCATGGCGGCGTCGAGCAGGGACTGCATCAGGGCGCGGGCGAGGTCGGCGTCCTTCTCCTGAAGGGCGTCGAGGATGGCGCGACGGCGGGCAACGACCTCCAGTCGGTGTTCGCGCGTGGTGGCCCGGTTGCGGATCACCCGCCAGCTTTCGGAAGCGCGCAGGTCCCACAGTTCTCGGACCAGTTCGGCCAGGATGCGGTTGCCCGAGAAGGCCGCCAACTGGACATGGAAGGTGTAGTCGGACGCGTCGGCGAGGTCGCCGCGATTGAAGGCTCCCTCCGAGCGATCCACGGCGTCGCGCAGCAGGGCCAGTTCGGCGGGCTTGATCAGGGTCGCGGCCATGGCGGCCAAGGCCGGCTCCAGCGTGCGGCGGGCCTGGAACTGTTCCAGCACGCCCGGCTCGTCGCCCTTCAGCGCGCCGGGGCGGCCGGCGGGATCGGTGATGAAGGTCCCGTCGCCGGTGCGGACCTCGATCAGGCCGGCGCCTTCCAGGGCGATCATGGCCTCGCGCACCGAGGGGCGGCTGACGGCGAACATGACGGCCATGTCGCGCTCTGAAGGCAGGCGGTCGCCGGCCTTCAGCCCGCCGGAGCGGATGTAGGCTTTGATCTGCTCGGCGATCTGTTGGTAGAGGCGCGTGGTCTGGATGGCGCGAAAGCCGACGGGCTCTGCGGTCTTGGGGCCCGGCATCAGGCGTCTCCGGTCTTGGGTTTGAGGCGCCACGACAGGATCAGCAGTCCGGCGGCGGGGATCAGGAAGGCGACGATCACGAGGAGGGCGCGGTGCAGGCCCCCGGCCAGACCGAGTTCGGCCTGGAAGTGGCTGGAGAGACCGCCCGCCAGCGTCGGGCCGATGGCCAGGCCGATCAGGTTCATCATCATGAAGAGGACGGCGGTGGCCATGGCGCGCGAGCCCTCCGGCGCCTTGTTCTGGAACAAGGCGAAGATCGGGCCCGACGACATCGAATAGAGAATGGTCGGGATCAGGAGGACCGTAGCCGACAGGATCGCGTCGTTGATCGACAGAGCCAGCCAATAGAGAGGGGCGGCCAGGATGTAGCCGATGGCCGGGATGTCGACATAGGCCGAGGGCCAGCGCGGGGCGAAGCGGTGGACGAGGGCGCCGCCGAGCGCCGTGCCGACCCCGGTCGCCCCGCCCAGCACGATGGCGGCGAACCACGACACCTCCAGCGGCGAGAGGTCGTATTGGCGGATGAAGTAGGCCGGGCCCCAGAGAACCGAGCAGTAGCTGACCATAGTGCCCATGCCGACGCCGATGGAGGCGACCAGCAGGGTCGGCTGTTTCAGGATGCCGACGATCAGCCGGATCATCTGGGTCAGGGAGAAGCGGGGTTTGGACTGATCGATGACACGACGATCCTTGATGGTCAGGAAGATGATGACGGCCAGGACAACGCCCGGCAGGCCGGCGGCGTAAAAGGCCACGCGCCAGCCGAACTCCTGCGCCACCCAGGCCCCGCCGATGACGCCGAGCGCCGTGCCTAGCGGGGCGCCGAGACCCCAGAGGCTGAGGGCGCGGGCGCGCTCGTGCGGGGCAAAGATGTCGGAGAGCAGAGACTGGGACCCGGGTGAACCGCCGGCCTCGCCGAGCCCCACGCCGAACCGGGCGGCCAGCAGGCTCCAGGCGTTCCACGCCAGGCCGCAGGCGGCGGTCATCAGGCTCCAAAAGCCGAGCGCGACAGCCACGACGCGGGCGCGGTTGGCGTTCTCGGTGAAGGCGGCGACGAACAGGCTGAGGGTGCAATAGATCAGGGCGAACCCGACCCCGACGATCACGCCGAGCTGCCAGTCCTCGAGGTGGAACTCATGCCGGATGGGCTCCAGCAGGATGCCCATGATCTGCCGGTCGAGGAAGTTCAGCGTGTAGGCCAGCATGAGCAGGACCAGCACGTACCAGCGGTAACTCTTTGACAGCGCCTCGGGCTGTTGCGTCATGATCGTTTCCCCGCCCCGCCGTTGGCTCGGCGTGTGACAGGCGAGCCTATAGCTGGGTATGGTCGGGTGGTCTAGTGGCCTTACCGCTGGAGGTTCCGTCGTTATCCATGTGGCGACCCGTCAATGACCTGTTTCGGTCAGCAAAAACCTGATGATGAGCGCGGCAGACGGGACAACCTTAGACGGAGGCGCGAGCGGCTTGGGCAGCAATAGGCCGGCGTGCTAGCGTTGTGGAAGCCGGGGCATTACGACGGCCGCCCGTTCGGGGTGAATAGCGGTGCTGTTACTCCGCGAACGGGAAGCGCCGTTTCGCGGAATGGCGCTTAGGCGCAAAGTCAGCTCGAAGGAGGCGTCTTGATCGGCAAGCGCTTGCCCGGTGCGGTGCCTGCATTACGGTTTGGTAATGCCGACAAAACCCGAGCGACAAAACCCGTTTTGGCCGGCGGTGCCCCGGGCACGTAGTAGCGGTCCGCGGATTCTGGCGGTGATCGCCGTTGTGGTTAGGCTCTGGTGACGGCGAGATTTGCCGCTCGTATTCTCTTGGGTTGACGACAAGTCGGGCAGGGGAGGGAGTGTCTGCTTCTGACTCGAAGCGGACATCCAAGACGTCCGCTTCGAGAACGGTGCCCGGCGCCAATGAGAGAATCGAAAAGCAGGGTCTGCTGCGTCGTCTCAGCGGTCCCTCGCGAGTATTCGGTGACCACGGGGCGGTATTTCCAACATCAAGCAGTTTCGCATTAAATCATTGTCCGACAACTTCTTACGCCGACGTCACGGAACAACGACGGGGGAGCCCGGTTCAACCTCCATGGACGATTGCAGCATCCCCGGCCCGGTTGTCCTCGTCGTCGATGACGAAGCCCTGATCCGCCTGAACGCGACCGAGGCACTCAACGACGCTGGTTGCCGGACCTTCGAGGCCGGCGAGGCGGTCGAGGCGATGGCCATGATCGCGGATCACCCCGAGATTTCGGTCCTGTTCACCGACATCAACATGCCGGGCGAGGCCAACGGTCTGCAGTTGGCCGGTCAGGTCCATGCCGTCCGCCCGGATATTCAGCTGATCGTCACCTCGGGACGCGAGCGCCCGTCGCCGGCCGAGATTCCCGACGACGGCCAGTTCATCGCCAAGCCCTACGACATGGATGTGATTTCGGAGATCGTCCGGGCGCATCCGCGAACCCGAACCCCCTCGACCGACTAACGGCTGCGGGCTGTTTGCTCTGCGCACCGAGGCGGGACGGCTGGCCTCGGATGTGGCCTCAGCGCTGTGGGTTACGCCTCGTCCTCTGAACCTGACGCAGGTCGATCGGACGCGATCGGCAAGGGCGGCGACGGCAGGGTCGGCATGGTGAGGATGAAGCGCGTCTCGGCAGCGTCGGATACGGCTCTGAGCGTCCCTTCATGAGCCCGTGCGATCTCCGAGGCGATATGCAGACCGAGGCCGAGGCCCTGCTGGTTGGCGCGTACCTCGCCCCGGAAGAAGGGCTGGAACAGGCGATCCAGGGCGGCGGGCGGAATGGCGTCCCCGGCGTTGGCCACGGAAATCTCCAGCACCCCTTCGGCCGTCCGCGCGCTCAGCCGGATCGGCTGGCGGGGATCGCCGTGGACCAGGGCGTTGCCGAGAAGGTTCGACACCAGCTGCGCCATCCGGCCCGGGTCGAAGCTGACGGGATCCGGCAGGTCGAAGGCGCAGACCAGGGTGCGGCTGGGCTCGTCGACCTCGAGTTCCCGCACGACCTGGCGCAGCACCGGCTCCAGCGGTTCGATCGACCTGTGGAGATCGATGCCACTTCCCAGACGGCTGCGCGCGAAGTCCATGACGTCGTCGATGAGACCCGCCATCCGGTCGACGCTTGTCTCCATGAGTCGCAGGACGCCGAGCGCCTTCTCGTTCGGGGCCTCCCGCTTGAGCAGCCTCGCCGCGCCCACGATCGAGGCCAGGGGGTTGCGCAGGTCGTGGCCCAGGACGGCGATGAACTGTTCACGCAGTTCCGCCGTCGAGCGTTCGTCGTCGAGCCGCCCGCGGAGGTTTCGCTCGACGCTGCGCCGCTCGCTGGCGCGGAAGACCGCGACGCGTATTCCCACGACCTCGCCGGATGCGTCCCTCTGCTCGGTGGCGTTGACCAGGACGGGAAGCGTCTCGCCGGCCTCGGTCAGGAGATCGAGCACCACCTCCTCGATCCGGCCGCGCAGGCGCAGGCGCGGCAGGACATTGGTCTCATAGTAGATGCGGCCCGGCAGGCTCAGGAGGTCGCGCAGCCTGCGGCCGACCAGCTCCTTCGACGGCTTGCCGATCCAGCCGCAGACGGTCGCGTTCGCGCGAGTGATGACCCCGTCCGCGCCGAGGATCAGATAACCGCAGGGCGCGTCCTCGAAGAGGACCTCGAAGTTGGTCGGCGGGATCGTCATGTCGATCCGGGGCTCAGACAAAGGCGCGGATCGCGGCGATGACCTCGGCCGGCGCGCTGAGGTTGGGGCAGTGCCCGGTCGCGTCGAGCATGACGAACGTGCTGCCGGGAATGCTGGCGTGGACATGGCGTCCCACGGCTTCCGGGGCGATGATGTCGTCGCGGCATTGCAGGATCAGGGCAGGGGTGGTCACCAGAGGCAGGTCCGCCCGATTGTCCGAGGTGAAGGTGGTGCGTGCAAAGGCCTCGGCGATCACAGGATCGACCCGGCAGAAGCTCTCGGTCAGTTCCTCGCCGAGCTCCGGGCGATCGGCATTGCCCATGATGGCGGGCGCCATGGCCTCCGACCAGGCCATCGGGCTCTCGGCAAGGAAGGCCAGGAGCTCCTCGATCTGATCGGCGGCGAACCCGCCGACATAGTCGCCGTCGTCGATGTAGCGCGGCGAGGGGCCGACCAGGATCAGCTGGGAGAAGAGGTCGGGCGCGCGGATAGAGGCCAGGACCCCGATCATGCTGCTGACCGAGTGCCCGACGAAGACGACCTGGCTCAGGTCGAGCTCGCGGAGGATCTCGATCAGGTCGTCGGCGTAGCCTACAAGGCTGGCGTATTTGACGGGATTGTAGGCCTTGAGGTCCGAGCCGCCCGCCCCGACGTTATCGAACAGGAGGGTCCGGAAGTCCGTCTCGAACGACGGCGCCACATGCCGCCACATGGCCTGGTCGCAGCCGAAGCCGTGGGCGAAGACCATCACCCGGTCGCCGTCGCCCCGCACGCGCACATTGCTTCGTTGAACAGCCGACATCAGGCGCCCCCAGGCTCCCTTCAGCTTGGCTTTCCAACATCTTATCGCGGGCCACGCCCCCGGACAATCGGGTGTTTCCAAGGTCGAACCGGCAACCGATCAGGCGGCGGACGGTTAGGGCTGGCAAGTCTTCACCAGGAAATCCCCATGTCCGACGCCGCCATCGCCGCCACCAAACGCTTCGGCGAGATCGTCAACACCGGGGCGCTCGACGCCTTTCCGGAGGTCGTGGCCGAGGGCTGCGTCGACAATGATCCGGCTCCCGGACAGGGCGGCGGCCCCGAAGGGTTCAAGACCTTCTTCACCGGCATGCGGGCGGCCTTCCCCGACATGAAGGTGGAGCCCCAGACCATGGTCAGCGAGGGCGACCAGGTCGCCTTCGCCTACACCCTGACCGGGACCCACCAGGGCGACTTTCTCGGCGTCGCCGCCACCGGCAAGCCCATCGAGGTCCGGGGCATGCAGATCGGCCGGTTCGAGAACGGCAAGATGGTGGAGCGCTGGGGCTCGTCGGACGAGCTCGGCATTCTCAAGCAGATCGGCGCGGCGCCGGTCTGAGGCGAGCCGGTGCTCAAGCCTGCGGCCTGCGACGTCGCGGTCATCGGCGCCGGCTCGGCGGGTCTGGCCGCCTATCATGCGGCGAAGGCCACGGGCGCCAAGGTTCTGCTGATCGAGGCCGGGCCCGGCGGCACGACCTGCGCTCGATACGGCTGCATGCCGTCCAAGCTGCTTCTGGCGGCCGCGCGTGCGGCGCGTGACGCCAGAGAGGCCGCGACGTTCGGCATCTGCGTCGGAGATTTCGCGATCGACGGCACGGCGGTCATGACCCGGGTGCAGCGTGAACGCGATCACTTCGTCGCGGGCGTGCTGGAGGAAGTCGCCGCCATCCCGCCATCGGACAGGCTGCACGGCCGGGCGCGGTTCGCCGGCCCCGACACCCTGACGGTCGACGACCACACGCGCGTCTCGGCACGGTCCATCGTCATCGCCACCGGCGCGCGACCGGTTGTCCCCACGGATCTGGCCGAGACCTGCCAGGAGCGGGTCGTCACGCACGAGACGGTCTTCGACCTGGAGACATTGCCGCGCGCGCTGGCCGTGATCGGCGCGGGCCCGCTCGGTCTGGAGCTGGCCCTGGCCTTCGTCCGGCTGGGCGTGAAAACGACGATCTTCGACGAGGGGGACAGTATCGGGGCGGTCCGGGATCCGGTCGTCGCCGAGGCCGTGGCCGATCAGCTGAAGCGCGAGCTCATCTTCGAGCTCGGAGTGACGGTCGAGGCGAAGCGCAAGGCGGACGGCGACATCCTGCTTCACTGGACAGAGGCCGGCGGCAAGGCGCGACGCGGGACCTTCGACTACGTCCTCGTCGCGACGGGGCGGACGCCCGCGCTCGACGGGCTGGATCTCAACCTCGCCGGCCTGGACTGCGACGAGGACGGCGTGCCCGTCTTCGACCCGGACACCCTCCGCTGCGGGCGGTCGAACATCTTCATCGCCGGCGATGCCAACGACGACCGGCCCGTGCTTCACGAGGCGTCGCTTCAGGGGGAGCTCGCCAGCCGCAACGCCGCGCACGCGCCGAAGCTGGAGAAGCGGACGCCCATGCCGCAGATGGCGGTGGTCTATTCCGACCCCGACATCGCCACGGTCGGCCCGGGCTGGGACAAGGACGCGGCCGAGGGCTGGATCATCGGCTGCAGCGACGACGTCGGACGGGCGCGGGTCGACGGCAGGCCATCGGGAATCTTGCGCATCTATGCCGGGGCGGGCGACGGCGTGCTTCTTGGCGGCGAATTGTTCGGGCCCGACGTCGAGCATCTCGCCCATCTCCTGGCCTGGGCGGTGCAGCTGAAGATGACGGCCAGGGACGTGCTCGCGCTGCCCTTCTACCATCCGACGATGGAAGAGAGTTTGCGGACCGCCCTGCGCAACCTGGCCGATCAGCAGAAGGGCTGACCTCAGCCGCCGTCGCGGAAGTCCGGATAGAGGCTCATGCCGCCGTCGACGAAGAGGGTGGTCCCGACCACATAGTCGGCCGCGTCCGAGGCCAGCCAGACCGCGCTTTGCGCGATGTCCTCGACCTCGCCGATCCGGCCGTAGGGGATCAACTTCAACAGCTTTCTCGCCGCGGCCGGCGTGTCCCACGCGGCGGTGTTGATCGGCGTCCTGATCGCCCCCGGGGCGATGGCGTTGACGCGGATCTTCTGGTCGGCGAGCTCCTGGGCCATCGTCTCCATCAGCATCCTCACCCCGCCCTTGGCCGCCGCATAGTTGGCGTGACCCGCCCAAGGGATGCGTTGGTGGACCGAGGTGACGAACAGCACCTTGCCGAGCGCCCTGGATCGATTGGGCTCCAGCCCCTGACGCCGGAAACGCCTGGCCGCCTCCTGGGCGCAGAGGAAGGCGCCGGTCAGGTCGAGGTCGATGACCTTGCGCCAGTCCTCTAGCTTCATCTCAAGAAAGGGAGCGTCAGACTGGGCGCCGGCGTTGGCGACGAGGATGTCAACGCCGCCAAAATGGGCGTCGGCCGCATCGAAGAGCTTCTGGACATCGCGCGGTTTGGAGACGTCGCCCCGGACCGAGACCGCCCGGCCCTCTTTCTCGAGGATCTCGGCGGTCACGGCCTTGCCCGCCTCGGCATCGCTGTGATGGTTGACGACAACGGCAGCCCCCGCCTCGGCGAAGGCCAGAGCGATGGCCTTGCCGATGCCGGAGCTGGCGCCAGTGACGATGGCGCGCTGGCCGGCGAGAGGTTTCTGGCTCATGCGGCGCGCTCCTCGGCGGGGGTGACGGATCCTGAGATGACGCCGCCGTCGCCTCGGCTGACGCGGCAGTCGAACCTTTGGTCGCCGACGGTCAGGCCCAGGATCTCCAGCCGGGCGACGCCTGTCGGCAGCAAGGGGTTGTCCAGCACCGGCCCTGACGGACCGGGGCGCAGACCGAGCAGTTCGGTCAGCAGATAGGGCGCCGCTCCGGCCGACCAAGCCTGCAGGGGCTCCGCGAACGGGCACCGTGCGGGAAACAGTCCGGGTTCGCGGTCGAATCCAATGAAGAACTCCGGCAGCCGGCCTATGGCGAAATGCTCCGACACATCGATCAGGGCGTCGAACAGGGCGACTGCGGGCGCGTCGAGACCATGACCCTTCATGCCGGCCGCGATCAGAGCGTTGTCGAACGGCCAGACGCTGCCGAGGTGATAGTTGAGGGGATTGTAGGCCGCCGCGTCCGCCGACAGGGTGCGCACCCCCCAGCCGCAGTTCATGTCGGGCCGCATCATCCGCTCGGCGGTGCGGCTCGCCTTGTCGGTGTCGGCGATGCCCGACCACAACACCTGGCCGGCGTTGGAGCTGACGACATCGAGCTGGCGCCCGCCGTCCTCCAGGCCCAGAACGAAACAACCCTCGGCCTCCATCCAGAAGTCCGCGTTGAAGTGCTCGCGCAGGGCGTCTGCCGTGGCGTCGAGGCTGGCCGCAACCGCATCCTCGCCCGCCCTCCGGCAGGCTGCGGCCATCAGGCGTCGCGCGAGCCAGGCGTAGCCCTGGACTTCGCTGAGCGCGATCGAACCGTCGGACGGGCCGCCGTCGGCGCGCGGCACGCCGGTCTTGGAGTCCTTCCAACCCTGATGGATCACGCCGTCTTCGTTTTGGCGGTCGTAGGTCAGATAGCCCTTGGGATCGGCCGCGCTCCGCTCCGTCATCCACGCCAGGGCCGCGTCGACGCTGGTCCGGAGCTCGTCGAACAGGGCATGCGATCCCGTCCACTCCGCATGGCGTCCGATGAGGATGAGGAACAGCGGCGTCGCGTCGATCGACAGATAGCTCGGCCGATGCGGGACCTCTCCCAGGTTGGCCATGGCGCCCACGCGGAGTTCATGCGGGATCTTGCCCCGCTCCTCCCCCGTCTCAGCGTCATTCTTTCGACCCTGGTGGCGGGCGAAGAGGCGCAGCACCCCTTCGGCCGGTCGGGGATCGAACGGCAGGCTCTGCAGGGCCGCGATCAAACTGTCCCGACCGAAGGGGGCGACGAACCAGGGCAGGCCGCCGGCGATGAAGGGCTCCTCGAGCTCGGTCAGCAGCATCGCCAGGTCCTGGAACGACCGATCGAGCAGGCGGTCGAAGACGGGGTTGTCGCTGGAGACCGAGACGCCGTCGAACACTGCAGGCGCCGGCGGTATGGCGTGGGCGGGCGCGCCGACCTCCTCCACCTCGAAACGAATCTTGAGCGCTTCCGTCTGCTGCGCGTCGATTTCCAGGTCGAAGGCGAGCCGGCGGGCGCTGCCGTGGACCGTTATTGTGGGCGCGCCATCCAGCAGCATGGTCAGGCGCCGTTCGACCGCGTCGGCTCCGACGTAGCGGAAGGTCAGTCCATCGTCCCGGGTCTCGACGGAGCGCAGGGGGCCGCGCGATTTGGCCTCGGCGCCGCGCAGTTCGAAGATGTCCTCGAACAGGGCGTCGATCGTCAGGGCCAGTTCGAACCGGATCGGCTCCAGGGCGAAGTTGCGGATCTCGATCCGGTCGGCGAGGCCGAGGCCGTCGCCGGTGACCGTACGGCCGAGGCGCAGACCGAAGCACTGGGCCGCCATCGGCTTGCCGTCGGTCTGGACGATCTCGTCATTGGTCAGCTGGTGGACCGCCTCGAACCGGCGGGCCGCGCTCGACATCAGCACCAGGGGCTCACGGCCGCCGAGGGTGAGCTCGTAGCGGCTCAGGTAGCGGGTATCGCGGTGGAAGAGGCCGAAGCCGGCGTCGGTGCCGCCGGGTATCCATCCGTTCGGGCAGGTCCCAAGGAACAGGGCGCCGTCCTTGATCAGGATGGGCTGGGTGACTTCCGTCATAAAGGGGGTGTCGCTCAAGTCCGGCTCCCAGTTCACGCAAGCCAGGCCAGCGAAGTCTAACAACGCGCCAGACGGCCGGTCGCTTCACTCCCAAGCAATTCAGAACGATGGAAACGCCGCGGATGACGGGGCGTTGAGGCGGACCAGCCCGCCCGCACCGCGCGGCCGTTCACAGCCACAGGATTCTCCGATGACCGACCGCATGACGATGCAGGACCCCCGCGAACAATACCCCAGGCCGCCCTTCCCGAAACAGCCGCAGCCGGTTCCCGGCCTTGCCGCGAAGATGGATCCCGAGCCCGATCACGGCGAGACCAGCTACAAGGGCTCGGGGAAGCTGACGGGCCGCAAGGCGCTCATCACCGGCGGCGATTCCGGCATCGGTCGCGCCGCCGCCATCGCCTATGCGCGCGAAGGCGCGGACGTCGCCATCGCCTATCTGCCGAGCGAACGGACCGACGCCGACGAAGTCATCGCCCTGATCGAGGCCGAGGGTCGCAAGGCCGTGGCCCTGCCCGGCGAGATCACCAACGAGGCCTGGTGCAGACAGCTCGTGGCCAATGCGATCGAGGGGCTGGGCGGACTCGACATCCTCGTCATCAACGCCGGCCACCAGCAGGCGCGTGAGTCGATCGCCGAGGTCACCTCGAAGGATTTCGACGTGACGATGAAGACCAATCTCTACGCCATGCACTGGATCACCCAGGCGGCGGTCCCGCATCTGAAGCCCGGCTCGGCCGTCATCACCACGGCCTCGGTTCAAGCCTATGATCCGTCCGCTATCCTGCTCGACTACGCCACGACCAAGGCGGGCATCGTCGCCTACACCAAGGCGCTGGCGAAGCAGCTGATCGAGAAGGGCGTGCGCGCCAATGTCGTGGCGCCGGGGCCGTTCTGGACCGCGCTGCAGTCCAGCGGCGGTCAGCCGCAGGAGAAGGTCATGACCTTCGGTGAGCAGAGCGCCTTCGGCCGTCCGGGTCAACCGGTGGAGATTGCGCCTGTTTACGTCCTGCTGGCGTCACAGGAAGCGAGCTTCACGACCGGCGAGGTCTATGGGGTCACGGGCGGGGCGGGCATCGGCTAGCTCGCCAGCGTCTGGACCGCAGCTCGGCCACGTCCAATACCTGCTCTTTGAATACCCGGAGTGTCCGCTTTTTGATGGTCGACCAATGTCTGGTTCTTGGGCAAAGCGGAGAAACTAGACTGCGCATCGACGTCGTAACAAACTGGCAGTTCAAGATTGGGCTCGTGAGAACAACCCTGTGCTGAAACAATCAATCGCCGCTGTCATTTTTGCGGTCTTGCTGGGCGCCGCGAGTCAGGACGGTGGGACTAGTCCGTGGTTCGGGACGTGGGCGCTCAGGGCGCAGGACGCTGGCGACCGCCCCGAGACGTTGATCTACAGCGATGCCGGCGCCGGCGCGATGCGAATGGAGTCGGTGGAAGCCCAGAGCGTCATCGTTACCCATTTCGATGGAGAGCCCATGGTCGATATCGGTCCCAATAGCTCCAGCAGTGCACTGGCTGTGACCGCGACTTCGCCGACAAGCTATGCCTGGACCTTTTGGAAGGATGGCCAGCCATTTGTGCAAGGCCTTAACACCCTCGCCGCTGATCGACAGTCTTTCACCGAAGTCAGTTGGCTGGCAGACGAACCCGAAAACAGGGTCACGCTGATTTACGAACGGCGTTGACTGTCTGCGCGCTGAAGCGTCGCTCTGAATGTCCGCCTTGCGAGCCGAACTCGATGTCGGCTCTTGGCGCATCTGCGCCGTTTGAGGCGTATTTTGAGGAAGGGGCGTCGATCGTGGGAGGTGGCAATGAGCCAGCCCGATCTCTTCCGTTTACCTCGCAAACCCTGGAACGCTGGCCGAATGACCGGAGCTAAGGCACCGCTCAAGCCGAAGCACATCTGGGCGATCCGACAGCATCTCAAGTCGGTCGGATCGGTCCGAGATCTGGCGATGTTCAACATCGCATTGGACGCCAAGCTGCGGGGCTGTGATCTCGTAAAGCTCCGGCTCGGTGATATCGCTCAAGGCGGCGTCGTTCGGCAGCGATCGACAATTGTTCAGCAGAAGACCGGTCGACCGGTCCCATTCGAAATCACGGAGGCTGCAAGGGACGCTTTGGCGCACTGGCTCGAACGCCGAGGGCGGCGCCGTGACGACTGGTTGTTTCCTAGCCGCAGCCGAGATGGAGCGCATATCGGTACTCGGCAGTATGCTCGCTTGGTCGACGCCTGGGTGGGAATGATCGATTTGGATCCCAGCGCATACGGCACCCACAGCCTCCGACGGACAAAGGTGGCCATGATCTACAAGAAGACCGGCAACTTGCGAGCCTGCCAACTGCTGCTCGGCCACGGAAAGCTGGAGAGCACCGTCAGATATCTCGGCATCGAAGTCGACGACGCGCTGGAGATCTCGGAGCAGATCGACCTCTGAACCGGCTTGGGGCGGCCCGCCACAAAGCGGACTGCCCCAATGTCTTAGAAGGTGGGAAGCAGACATAGCCTCCCACCCGTTGGCGCGTCAGCCGATCACGAACCTGTCCCGGTGCGCATCAATGAATGCGTCGAGCGAGGTCAGCGGCACGCCCCAGTTCCGGACGGCGTTGAGGTCGACCTTGTAGCCTTCGACATTGTTCCAGATTTCGTGCTTGTAACCCAGCTCACCGTAGGGCTTCGCGAGTGACTGTTCCTTAGTCAGCGTCACCGCCGTAACCGTCTTTCCGGTGGCTCTCGATATGAGAGCCGCCACCTCGGGCAAGGTCGCGTTTGTTGCGGCGAGGTCGATCTCGTGTCCGTGGAACCGCGCCGGATCGGCGAACGCCGCCGCCGCGAACGCGCCGATGTCCGTCGCTGCGATCCAGTCGATGCCGGTATCGGCGGCGACCGCTGTCTCGAAGCGGCCCTGTTCACGGATGCTGGGCCACATGGCCTCCACCATCGGCGGCACGAGATTTTCCATGATCATGGCCGGCTTCAGGATCGTCCAATGGCGGAAGCCTTGCGCCTTGACCATGTCGATCACAGCGGACTTGTTGTTCCAGTAAAGCGGCTCCCACCGTCCGTCGTCCCAACCGATGAAGTTGGCCTGATCGCCTGCGCGGGCGACGGAGGTGTGGACGACGGTCTCCACACCCGCTCGACCGGCAGCCTCGATCAAGGCTCTGCCGGTTACGACTTCGGTGTCCGGGTCACCTGGATGCGATCCCATCTGCATCGAGAATAGACCGCTCACGCCATCTAGAGCGGCGTCGAGGCTAGCGGGAACGTTGAAGTCGCCCTGCACGACCTCCACACCCTGCGCCGCCAACGACCGAGCCGCTGACGAGCGGGTGTCGCGGGTCATCGCGCGAACGGAGCGTCCATCCCGCAACAGTGCGCGCACGACCGCGCCGCCCTGCTTGCCCGTGGCGCCAGTGACAAGGATCGGGCGCTGATCAGCCTGCGCGTTCGTCATAGGAAACTCTCTCTTTGCTGTGGGCGCTTCGGGCGCTCTGGAAAGCCCATCTGGCCCTAGCTAATACGAAACGCAAGAGTTCCGGTTTGATTGAGTTTCGTAATGTCCCTATCTTGTCGCGATGGACCAGACAGCGGATCGACATCAGCGCCGCCTTCCCCCAGCAGCCCGTGGGCGAACTCAGGACAGAACTCGCGATGACCGGCTGATCAGCGCGACCCTCGAGCTGCTTGCCGAGCGCGGCTATCATGGGCTTACGATGACCGATGTCGCGACCCGAGCGGGCGCGTCCAAGGCGACCCTCTATCGGCGGTGGACGACAAAAGCCGACCTCGTCGCCGATGCCGTAGATACGATTAGTCCAGCCGTCTCGCCTGCATATCCGGGCACCTCGTTGCGAGATGACCTTCTCGCACTGCTGGAACAGGCTGGAACCTGTGATGGCCGATCAGAGGTCGTGACCGCTACTATGGACATGGCTCGGCTGGACCCCGACCTCTATCGAACACTGGCGGGACGTTTCTCGACCTTCATCCGCAGTGAGTTGGGCGAGCTTGCTCGACGGGCAGTGGAAGAGGGACACGCGCCGCTTGCTGATCTCGATCTGGACGCAATGAGTGACGTGGTGGTCGCCCATTTGGCGCATGACGCGGGCCCCGCTGGTGTATCGGTTCCGCGTGAGAGGCTCGCCCGGTTGGTGGACCATGTGCTGCTTGTCCTCCTCACAGGTGTGCGTACGCGCTGATCTTCCATCGCGCTCGATGCCGTGTGTTGAACGTCCGCTATGGGTCGACAGCGGTCAAAGGCATCTGACCGAAAAGCGGACGTTCCGAGGCCCAAACAGCGTGGCTGAATGTCGTGTTTTCGGCGCTAGGCCAATGTCCGCTCCTGGCGCAGAGCTGACATTCCTCCCCCATCAGGCGATCAGTTGCTCTGGCTTCACCTTTAACGCCTTCGCCATCCGCTCGAGCACGGTAACCGTGGGGTTCCGCACGCCACGCTCCACGCCTGAGACATAGGTTCTATGCATGTCCGCCTCGAAGGCGAACAGCTCCTGCGACAGGCCTGCTTCGGTCCTGAACCTCTTCACGTTCTCACCGACACGCTTGCGGATATCCATGCCCGGAGAGGGCAGGCGCGCATCCCATCGGTCGACAGATTATGAGTCACATCAGACTTGACTGCCGCGCTTTGTCGAGCTGTCCATGTCGTCCTTGGTGACTCATAGGATGCATGATTTGGAAGCGGCATTTATCGGACTTTGCGTGGCGATCGGCCTCGGCCTGATCCCGGCCTCGATCGCCCATGCCAAGGGGTACGACTTCGGGCTATTCTGGGTTTATGGCATCCTTGTACTAATCGTCGCACTACCGCACGCGATCACCCTGACGCCCGACCGCCGCCGCCTGGATCAGCGCAAGGCCCGCGAAGGGTACGGCCACTGCCCCTCCTGCGCCGAGCTCGTGCGGAAGCAGGCGATCCGTTGCCCTCATTGCCAGTCGGGTCTCGTCGCGCATGATTGACGATCAACCGGACCAAGCCGAGGCGCCCCGCCCACGCAGCTTGATCGTCGATGTCGCCGGCGCGAACTCAAGGGCACCGGTTGTACCTAAGCCGGACTCTAAACGCCCGAAGCTCAAGACGCAGACCTGGGCATTCTTCTTTGCCGCGGGGGCGGTTTTGGTGGTCGGCTTGATTGGTATGGAGATTGTGAGAGATCGCGCCGGCTCCGGAGGCGCTGCCATTGGCAGCTGTCAGGACGTAGACGGAGCCGTGGCGGCTATTCGTACGACCGTCGACACCTATGCCCGCACGGAGACTGAAGCCCTGCAGTTTCGGCAGCGCCACATCAGCCGTGAGGTGAGCACCGCCCGGGGCTGCACAATCTCGGTCTACGGTGAGCTCCGCGTCACTTGGCCGGACGGCATGACGACCAACGAAGCATTTGATGCCAGTGCCATGCCGGCCCGCAATGGCAGCCAACGCTGGATCGTGGATGGCCCGTTCTTCTACGATCAGGCCGACGATGACGTTATACAGTAGCTGGCCACCCTGTCTCACCCGATTGGGTCCCGGTCGCTTCCGGGCCACGCAGAAGGCAAGCCCGCGTCCGGGTCCATATCTATCGCCGGTAGCGGATTTCAGAGAAGGTCGTCTACCGCCTGCTCTAGTCGGTCCCGCCAGGCGAGCTTGTCGAGCCAGGAATAGGGTATTCCACCAGCTCCGCCCAAGGCGCCGGCCAACTGCCCGGTAATGGCTGCGGTTGTGTCCGCGTCCTGACCCAGATTGGCCGCCAGCAGCACGGCGTCTGCGAAGCCAGCGCTCCGTCCGACAGACCAGAGAGAGGCTTCCAGGCTGTGAGCGACATACCCCGTGGCCCGGATCTCGGCCCGCCGTTTGCCGCGCCAGGAGCCAGTGGCGATTCTGTCGATGGCGCCGGCCCAGTTGCTGGACCGGCCACGCAGCACCTCCGACCTGCTGGCGCCCTCGATCGCGTCTGCCAGGGTTTCGGCGTAGATGACACAGGCATCGACCGCCTCTGCCGCGGCGTGGGTGGTCTTCGACTGCCGCGCTGCCGCATCCCGCAAGCTCTCCCGGTTGCCGAAATAGCGGATCGCCACCGGCGCAAGTCGCATCAGCGATCCATTGCCAGCCGAGTACGCGTCTGTGGAGCCGCAATGATCGCCCTTGGTGCGCCTCCAGCGCGACAAAGCCTGTTGCGTCGTCGCCCCGATGTCGAAGCAGTGGCCCGTGCAGGAGTAGGCGCCCGTCGCCCACCATTCGGAGAACCGGCCCAACAGGTCCTGTTCGTTCAAGCCGCCGCAGGCGTTCAAGCTGTCGGCCAGCGCCAGCGCCATGGCTGTGTCATCCGTCCACTGGCCAGGCTTCAGGCCAAAGGGGCCACCGCCAACCATGTCGGTGAGCGGCGGGTAGCTGTCGCGGGCTTTGAACTCCAGGGTCGTGCCGACAGCGTCGCCGACCGCGAGCCCCAAAAGGGCGCCGTTCGCCCGCTCGCGGATCGCATCGGCCGCGGTCGAGGGCTGGCGCTCGGCGACCGCGCGTGTGCCCAGCACATGGGCTTCCTGGGCGGTGGTTTCGATCGCGCCTGGGCGGACGCGCCGTACGTCCTCGATAGCTTTCGCGGGCTCAACGCCAAGCTCCACCATCAGGCGGGCGGCGATCATGCCGGCGCGGCCCAGCCCGCCCTTGCAATGGATCACAACGTCGAAGCCTGCGCGCAGGCGATCGCGTAGCCCTTCGCCGATCGTTTTCCAAACGGCTTCGAACTCGGGGCCCGGAACCGAGACGTCGGGGATCGGGGCATGGAGCCAGTTCATTTGCATCCGCCGGGCGGATGCGCCCAGACCTTCGACCTTCAGCGCCTTGAGCTCGTGGGCTTCGACCAGGGTGAGGACTGCTGCGGCGCCCCAGTCGGCGATGGCCGCCACATCAAGCTCGAGGTCCCGGTTCCAGCCGCCGGTGGCGGCTGAGGGTTGTACCTTGCCCGGGCAGAAGGTGATGCCGACACGGCCCAGATCTGGCCCGGGGTGAACCGACGCGATCTGGAGAGGGTGGGTGAGGGAGGTGCGGGTCATGGACGGCGCATTCGCTCCACGGCCTTAAGAAGTCCAGTCGATCGACCGAACTACTCGGGCTCGTCCTCGAAGAAGCCGTTTTTGCGCAGAGCAGCGGACAGGATATCGACGACCGGATCGTCGGAGAGCACGGTCTGCTTTTTCCAGCGGCGCTGACGGGCCTCGATCACGTCGAAAATCTTGACCGCGCCCTGGGTCGTCTTGGCTTCCCCGGTGACCGCTTCTCGCACCATCTTCCTGACGATGGCTTTCCGGGCTGTCACGCTCTCGCCATCCGTCGTAAACGCGATCGCCTCTTCAAGGGCGGCTTCAAGCTCTTCTGCCAAGCTCTTGGGCTTATTGCGGCTACCGCGTGGGCGACCAGGATTGCCGGGCTTGAACTGGTGTTCGGGAGGCGGGCGGCCGTAGCCGACGCCCGGCTGCGGCTGCGGCTGCGGCTGCAGCTCCGGCTGCTGCTGCGGCTCAGGACTGAAACCCATCTCCTGTGCGTCAGTAGGGTCGTTCATGACTGAGGCGCCTGCAGCAGCTTCATATCGGCGATCGGGGAGCACACGCCCAGGCGCTCCGCCTCGACCTCCTCGAAGGTCTGGCCCGTTGCCTGCAGATAGACCTCGCCGCCGGTGAGGCCCTGGTAGCGGCGAACGATCACATCAACGTAAAGCGGATCGAGCTCCAGCACGCGAGCGACGCGGCCGGCCTTATGGGCCGCGATCAGGGTCGAGCCGGAGCCGCCGAACGGATCCAGCACGAGGTCGCCACGGTTCGACACGTCCATGATCGCGTCCATAACCATGACGACCGGCTTGGCGGTTGGGTGGAGCGCCAGGTCGTTCATACGGTCCGAGTGGAAGCCCGAGGCGCCCGGGTACTGCCAGAGATTGGTGCGATAGCGCACCGAACCTAGGCCGAAGTTGTTGACGTGATCGCCTTCCCCTTTGCGGAACACGAACACCAGTTCGTGCTGGCTCCGGTAGAAGGCGCCCATGCCGGCGTTGGACTTGGCCCAGACGCAGACGTTGGCGAGCTCGTCGAAGGCCGCATCGCCTGATTCGATCATCTCGTACATATGGCGCCAGTCCATGCAGACGAAGGCGACCGCGCGGTCCATCAGATTGTCGGCGCTGCAGCACATCGATTGCAGAAGGAACTCGGTGAACTCCTCGACAGACATCTCGCCGGACGCCATCGGGAACTCGCGACGGTCGATGCCGCGTCCGGCCACGAAACCCGAGATCTTGAGGTTATAGGGCGGGTCCGTGAACATCATCCGCGCCTTCTCGCCGGGGGCCATCAGCGCATCGTAGGCTTCGGCGGTCGTTGCGTCGCCGCAGGCCAGGCGGTGGTCGCCCAGAAGCCACACATCGCCCGGACGCGTGATGGGCAGCGAATCCGGGCCAGGCGGCGGGTCACTTGGCCCGTCGCCGCTGAACCCGATCGAGAGGGCCTTGTCGACCTCGGCCTGGCTGAAACCGAGGTCCCACAGGGAGGCTTTCAGTTCCAGCGGCGCGAGAAACTGCAGTTCCAGCTTCAATGCGCCATCGTCCCAGCTGGACAGTTGGCTGAGTTTGTTATCGGCCAGCATGAAGGCGCGCTGGTCTTCCTCGGACAGGTGGGCCTGTGAGACAACGGGCACTTCGTCGAGGCCGAGTTGGATGGCTGCCTCGAGGCGGGCATGGCCAGCCAGCACCTGGTTGTTGGAGCCGACGACGATCGGGAGCGCGAAGCCGTACGCCCGCATATTGGCGGCCAGCTTCCGGATCTGTTCAGGCGGACGAACGCGCGACTTGTTAGCGTGCGGCTTTAGCAGGTTGACCGGCAGCAGGCGAACCTTCGCGGCGAGAAGGATGATCTGGGGCAGGTTTGGGATAGGCGGTTCTTGAGGCATGAACGGCTCCTGTAACTGGGAGCTGTACAAAGAGACCTTGGAACCCGGGCGGGCGATCAGATGGTTTTGACCCTAGGCCGCCTTGCGCTCTCTGGCGGCGAGACGACGGCCTTTAAGATGCTGCTCCATCAGGCTTGCGACACTGGTCTGGCGGATGGCGGGGGCGATGATCTGGACTGCGGCGGACACGAAACGCCCGGCCGCGGAATGGGCGTGGCCGGTGTACTCGGTCCGGAGCTTGGGGTTGTGGGTGGCCTTGAGGCCGGTGCCCGTTTCCCAGGCATCCACCAGCTCGGCGATCAGGCGCCGTTCGGCCGGGCTGGCGGGGAGGGGGCCGCGGCTGTCCGTCCGGCACTGCATAAGGGCGTATTCGATCAGGTCCAACGACATCTCGCTGACCGACAGGTCGATGCTGTCCGGCTTACGCAGGCCGATGGCGTGAAGAAGCCGGAAAGCCAAATCGTCGTCTGAGGCGAGATACAGCTCCTCCAACGTGCCTCGTGCCCGGTCGGTCGGATCGCTGCGTGCTTTCCCGACCCAGTCGAGCATGATCGCGATGGAGCCGTTCTGCTCCCCCTTGGAGGCCTTGCCAGCGTCCTCCTGGGCGAAGTCGCGGTAGTAGCTGTTCGCAATCGTCTCAAGACGGGCCGTATCCTTGGCATTGACGCTGTCGAGCCGCGTCAATGCCTGTCGCTGATCTTCGGTCACGCGGCTCACGACGCGACCGGCGGCCACATCCTCCGGGCTGCCGTCGATCATGACAACGCCGTCCCGACCCAATGAAATTTTTCTGCGAGCTGGCATGGGGGGGCGATGTCTTGATTCTCGTGTCGCAGTGAAGATTACAGTCGCATTTTATTCGAAAGGACGCATTTATGTCGGTCATGAATGCTCAAGCTGTTCCTTCTGATGTCGATGCGTTGTTCGACGCGCTGATAGAACAGCTTGAGCATGCAGTCGATCTTTCGAGCCGTCCGAATAGAGACGAGCGGCTTGGGGACATCCAGGCCTGCTGCATCGAAGCCGCTCGTCTGGCCGGTGAGGCCATGGCCAGCCCGGTCTGACGCCGCATCATCCCGTCTTTTCGCCCGCCTTGCGGGCTCGGGTCGGTACTGGCGGGCCGTTCCGCCTGAAGGAGCCGACTATGACCCCAAACCGAAACAAGCCGACAGCGACCGGCGCTCAAACCCGTGCGCCTCAGGCGCCGTCTAGCCCGCCGTTAGAGCAACTTGATCTAGCTTCGTCGCGAGCGTCCCGCGTGACTAAGACGGCCGCCGTCATCGCTCTTTTGCAGCGACCTGAAGGCGCTACACTGGATCAGATCGTCGATGCGACGGACTGGCAGCGCCACTCCGCTCGCGGCGCGCTTGCAGGTGCGATCCGTAAGAAACTGGGCGCACCGGTCAGCTCGGAAGTCATTGAGGGCCAGCGGCGTTACCGCGCGCCGAAGGCCGGCGCGTGAGCCCGAGCGAGGCAGAGAAGGCCGTGATCGCGTTGGAAGGCATGGACGTGGCTGCGTTGCGTAAACGCTGGAGTGAAGTTTACATCCAGCCGCCGCCCTCCATGCGGTCACCGTACCTTCTGAGGCTGCTGTTGGCCTGGCGAATCCAGACGCAGGCCTTCGGCGGTCTGGACGCCGCCACCCGGCGGACGGTGCTGTCGAAGGCCAAGCCTCATGTGGGGCCCAAGCTTTCAGCCGGGACGCGCATCACCCGCGAGTGGCGGGGGCGCACCCATGATGTCGAAGTGATCGAAGGCGGCTTCCTCTACAGTGATCGACGCTTCGCGAGCCTCTCGGAAGTGGCCCGCGAGATCACCGGGGTTCGCTGGAACGGTCCTCGCTTCTTTGGGCTCCGGAAGGCCAAGGCGGCATGACGACCAAGCCCGCTAAGCTGCGCTGCGCCGTCTACACGAGGAAGAGCAGCGACGAGGGGCTCGATCAGGCTTTCAACAGCCTGCATGCCCAGCGCGAGGCCTGCGAAGCCTATGTTAAAAGCCAGGCGGGGGAGGGGTGGGTTCTCCTGCCCACGCTGTACGACGACGGCGGCCTGTCGGGTGGGACCATGGAGCGACCCGCGCTGAAGCAACTGCTCGCCGACATCGAGCATGGGATCGTCGACATCGTCGTGGTCTATAAGGTCGATCGCCTGACCCGATCGCTCATGGATTTTGCACGCATTGTCGAGCGCTTTGATCAGCATCAGGTCTCGTTCGTCTCCGTGACCCAAGCGTTCAACACCACAAACTCCATGGGGCGCCTGACACTGAATGTCCTTCTGTCGTTCGCCCAGTTCGAGCGCGAAGTGACCGGCGAACGGATCCGCGACAAGATCGCCGCCTCCAAGGCCAAGGGGATGTGGATGGGCGGTACACCGCCCCTCGGCTACGCGCCGCCTATCGATCCAACGACCAGGGCCCTGGTCGTGATCCCGGATGACGCGGACAGGGTACGCGACCTATTCGAGCGCTATGTGGCGCTCGGATCGGTGCATGCTCTGAAACAGGAGCTCGACGCGGCCGGCGAGATGACTCGCGTGCACGTCTCGCGGAACGGCAATGCGCGAGGCGGCGCAGCTTGGGGAAGGGGAGCCCTGTTCCATCTGCTGCGTAACCGGGTCTATCGTGGTGAGATCGTCCATGGCTCGAAGACCTACCCTGGAGCGCACCCTGCCATCATTGCGCAGGAGTTGTTCGACCGGGTCCAGGCGTCGTTGGACGCCAATGGGGCCGAGCGGCGCGACCGGGCTGTGAAGCCGGGCGGATCGCCGCTGACCGGGCTGATCCAGGATGCCGACGGCCTGCCGATGACCCCCGCGATCGCCTACGGAAAGCTGGGCCGCAAGTACCGTTACTATGTTTCTCGCCCACTGCAGGAAGGGCGGGCCTCTTCACTGGATCGGAGCCAGGTTCGTCGCGTGCCGGCCGGGGCGATCGAGGACTGGGTGATAGACGCCCTGACTGGGGCCGGCCTCGTGGCAGACGAGGCGACATGGTCGGACAACCGCGAGCGTTTGGTAAGCGTGCGTCTCCACCAGGATCGGATAACGATCACGGCCAGGGCTCATGATCTTGATGCGGCGGCCATCTCGTTCGCGCAGTCGCGTCTGGGGCCTGATCAGGTCATGCGCATCAAGCCTGGCAAGGTCCGGTTGATCGAGATGGATCTGCTTCGCCGTCCGCAGTTCCGCGGCGGGCGAACCTGGGCGACCTCAAAGGCCGGTGGATCGGTCGGTCATTCGACACAAGGCGAAGACGCTATGCTGACCAAGCTCCGGCGCGCTCATGCCATCGTGAACCGGCACGGCGCTTCGCCGCTGGCGACATCGTTCGATGAGGCCCGAGGCATTGACGACTCATTCGAGCGTCGGATCGCCGCCCTGGCCTTCCTCGCGCCAGACGTTCAGAAGGCGATCGCGGAAGGCCAAACGCCGATCGACCTCACCAAGGCTCAGCTACAGTCCTTGCGCCTTCCTCTGTCATGGTCTGAGCAGCGCAAGATGCTCGGACTTGCATCCCACGCCGACTAGCTGCATCGCTGCTTCTCAGTGGATCGGGCCCTCTAGAGCCTAGGCGCTTTCCCGTACTTTTCCCGTATTTACGGGAAACCGGAGTCGATCGCCAAGGCCCGGAGACAAAGCCTAGAATTGGGCGCGAGGCGTGCGGGAATAAGCCGCTGAGAGCTCCGGCGACAGCCTGTTGGGAGCTGAAAATCTCTTGTATTTCAGAGGGATGTCGCTAGCCAACCTGTCGGAGATAGGTCGCTAGAAATGGCTGGCGGAGAGGGTGGGACTGTCCCCAACCCAGCTCTAACTACTGAAACATATAAGCTTTTTCTGAGGCGGATGTAACGCTTGGAGCTACCGCCTGTAACGCTTCTTGGCGCTCTAGCCAATAGGAAGTCCTTGATTGATCGGGCAACGACGGCAATCCTACAGGCTGGATCAGCTCAAGCCCAAAATGCCTCACCGGGTCATCCATGCGGGAGCCAGTTATGCCTGCCTCCTGGCACCTACTTGACGGCCGGCGCTCAACCCCTAAGTGCATAGCTAAAGCTCAGCTTCACCTCGGGTTCGTTTCGGGAAAAACCATGTCGTTTGATGCAAAAGTCTTCAAGATCTTGATAGCCAGCCCAGGCGACGTGGATGAGGAACGTCAAGCAATCCCGGAAGTCATTGCTCGATGGAACAATGCTAATGCTGAGGCCAATGGAGTGGTACTTCTCCCGGTCAAATGGGAGACCCATTCCGCTCCACTAATGGGAGACCGGGCCCAGGGTGTGATAAACGATCAAGTAGTTAACAGCTGCGACATGGCCATTGGCGTTTTCTGGACGCGATTAGGCTCTCCCACCGGTGTCAGCGAAAGCGGCACCGCCGAAGAAATCGAGTGGTTCATAAGAACCAGAAACCTGTAATGGTTTACTTCTCATCGAGAAGCATAGATCCCACAAAGTTGGACCTGGAGCAGTACAAGGCACTGAAAGACTTTGAAAAAAGAATGCAGAAGATAGGGCTAACTGGCGCTTACAACAATCTTACAGACTTCCGTGAGCAGCTATTCAATCAACTATCTATAAATGTACGCAACCTCATTGATGGGAAGCCGGTAGTTGCCCCTACCGCCAAAGAGGCAAAGGCTAAAGTCAGCTCGATTGTGAAGATTGCGAAGGCTGGTAAGGTCCATATGGAGGACTATGAGAAAGATGGTGTCGTGAAAGCCTTTGTTGTAAAAGGTGATACGAAACCTATCAAGGAAGGGCTCAAAGGGCTGGGCGGTCGGTGGAACGGAACACTAGAGGGCTGGATCTTCCCGAAATCCCGAGAGCTAGAAATCGCAGAGTTCCTCAAAGCTCAGGCCGCTATTTGACGGCGAACGGGCCAGCCCAAACTGGCGTGTTGATCTAGGCGGATCGCCCGACCCCCAGGCCGGTAGCCGAAGGGAGTGCATCGAGCTCACCCACGGCGTCCTGCATCACCAGTGTCAACACAATCTCCCGGGGATATCCGGTAACAGCGCTCAACGAGTGGTGGCAGTTGCCGGGAACCCACCTTACCCTATGGCCATGCTTGGATTTTTCTCCGACACTTTCGGTGTCCCCGAACAAACGCTCGCTGACTATGGCGCTCTCGACGTTTCGTTGATCGCGGACCTCCCGCTCTTCATCGATCCGTTTTTGCTATTCACTAGCCCGAAGCCAGAATATCAACAGCTTCATGCCGACATTGTTAAATATCTCAAGTTCTTGAAGGCCAAGAGCGACGCGGGAGCCGTAACAAGTGGTCTGCTGCGAGAATGGTATTGCTTCAAAGAAGTCAAGCAGAATTGGATGGGGTATTGCGAACTTGGCAACGAGGGCGCGGGTCTGGGTATCGAGTTCGCGCGTTCGCTCAACCGAAATCTTTCTATTATTCTCCAAGATTTCGGCAGCGAGTTAAGTACGGCTGGAACTCACCTGGAAAAGGTATGCCTAATCAAAGATGGCGTGGGTAAAGACAACGTAAGTGACTTTGCTACTAATTTAATCAAACACTATCTTTTGAAGTTCACTCAGGAATTTGCTGTCGAGCAAGTCCCGAAGGAAATGTTGCGGAAGGTGGTCGTGGATCGCGCCCGATTTGACTACGGGATGGAAGTGTGGGTGCGTGAGGCATATACGCTTCCCTATTTCAATGGTGACTTCATCCTTCTGACGCCCACGGATATGCTCACTAAAGATGAGAACTGGATAAATCAGCGGGATATGGTGGATCGTTTCCGGTCGATCCCTGCTGCGGTGTCGGATCCACAGATACGATCTCAGGTGTCTAACTATTTTGAAAAGCTATTATGGGAGGACGTCGAGGAAGAACCTACGGCTGATGACTTTCGTGAAGCTGCCCTTGAGACTGTGAGAAAGTTCCCCTTCCTATTAGATGTTTACATCAAGATGAAGGAAGAAACGGGCGATCAAGCTTTGAGTTTCAGTGATGAGAAGGTGCTTTTTGCGCAGCTTGTATTTAACTCTGCTGTTCGCGGCATATCAGAACTACTGCCTGAAGATTTCTACGCGTCGCCTCCTGTTGGCACTTATCAAGAGGCCCAGGATCGCCTTCGCTACCTAAAGCACGTCATTGAAGATCAAGGCGGACATCGCTTTTTCTACCAAGACGGCATACCTATAAGGCGGGAGAAAGACCTGCACGTTCTTTATCGACTTGTCTGGTTTGGAACAAAGTCAGATTTTGGCGCTGAGGCTGATGACGGGCGAGGCCCTGTTGATTTCAAAATCTCATACGGCGCAAAGGATAAAACGCTCGTTGAGTTCAAGCTAGCAGGTAGTTCATCTCTGAAGAACAACCTGAAGAAGCAGCTTCCGATATACCAGATAGCAAGCGACGCTCCGAAGGGGATTAAGGCAATCGTGTACTTCACGGAGAGAGAGTTCGAACGCGCCGAAGGAATAGTAGCTGAACTTGGCATGACGGGCAGCCCAAATATTGTTTTCATTGATGCCCGTTCGGACAACAAGCCATCAGGCTCCAAGGCCAAGTAGCGGCCCAAATCCGGCTTAGCTATGCGAGGGCCGACCTCCAATCCTAAGAGAGCAGTTGCTCCCCCGGTACCCCTCCCGGCTGGCCGCAGAATAGTAATCCCGCCATGGCATTGCCTGTCGCCCCGTGCCCGCCAATCGTCTCCAGAAACAGCTGTCTCGCTTGGCTATACCGCTGCGAGACGTCTCACTGGTTCTATCGACTGCCGCGATTGTGCGTCTCATAATATGTCTTGCAATGGGCGGGTCGTAGGTCTAGACCTTTCGAGACGGACGCGATGAGCGTCGGATTGAAGGTGTCGAGATGGCATTAGTTGGATATGCGCGAGTTTCCTCAACGGGGCAGTCTCTGGAGGTTCAGCTAGAGAAGCTCACGGAGGCAGGTTGTGAGGAGATATTTGCAGAGAAGCGTTCCGGTACAACCAGGGCTGAACGGGTGGAACTGGAGGCCGCCTTGCGGTTCGTTCGGAAAGGCGATGTGTTGCTAGTCTCGAAGCTCGACAGGCTGGCGCGATCCGTCAATGACCTGTCGTCTATCGTCGCAGACCTCGACAGGCGCGGGGTGGGCTTCAAAGTTATGGATCAGGCTATAGACACGACAACGTCCAACGGCCGATTGATGCTGAACATGCTCGCAGCCTTCGCCGAGTTTGAGACGGACCTGCGGGCCGAACGCCAACGAGATGGGATTGAGAAGGCTAAGGCTGAAGGGCGCTACACGGGCCGCCCCGCGACGATCAAACGGGACGCCGTCAGGTCGCTCAGGGCTGAGGGGCTGGGGCCAAGCGAGATTGCCAAGCGCCTTGGGATAGGCCGGGCGTCGGTCTATCGCCTTTTGGAGATCGTGGACTAAAGCTGCGCCGCCGAACAGCGCCGGGAGAGCCATTTTCCTGGCCGCTGCGTGGCCCTGTTTGTGTCTCGCTTGTACGGAGGCGGAGAAAGGTGGGCTGGGCCTCGGTGGTGCTAGCCCCGGACCTCACGACCGTCACGATTTTTGTGGCGGTGACATTGTCGCCCGATCCCAATCTCTCACCCGAGGGTCGCCAGTTTGGTGAAACTGCCGGACAAGACCGACGATTTCGCGGAAGTCAGCATTCTCCTCCGCCAACCGGCTGCAGTTAGCCCAGTCAACTGTCTCGCGTTGTCGAGCTGGGATGAGAACTTGGCTCTCAGGTGGGTTGTCAGCGTCGAGCTTTATGACCCCGATACCGTGCAGCGCTGAGAGCATCCGAAGTTCTCTGATCGTCTCTGCTCCCTGGATTGTCGTGGCAACGAGATATCCAAAGTTTGCCCACGAGGAGTTCGAGACAGCTTGGAAATAGGCGGCTCTCACGTTGGATCGATTGAGCAGGAGCTTGACCTCGAATGACCACAGCCGCGCTTTCTGGCCAGAGGCCTCATTCACAAGCTGCTTAACTTCAATCTGCCAGTCGCGCGTGAGATCCTCCATGCCGACCAAATCTGGGAAAAGCCACTGATTGCCCTGTGGTCCTCTCGCATTTGACGAGCGCTTTTCATCGACGCGGCGGCTGAGAACTCCAAATTCGGAAGCCAAGAAGACCGACAACAAGGGGTAGAGGTCATGCTCTCGACGGCTTGTTTCTTCGCTGTCGGCCGGCGTTGTTGGCTCGGCTAGAGGCCCCTCGGCCTGTCTAACTTCTGCTTCATCCGAAGTATCGGACCAATAATATAAGCGAGGCCTGTCTTCGGTCGTCTTGATCTGAGAATGGCGCTGCTGAATGGCCGGGCGGTTAGCCCCAATCTCGGCTACTAGCTGCTGCCGAAGGTCTTCCTCGGTCTGGAGAACGGAGCTGCGGCGAAGCTTGTCCGACGTGGCTTCTGGATAGGTGGCGATGATCCACTGCGCGATCTCTCGCGCTTTGAACCTCTGACCTGGATTGTCCCTCAGGCATTGAGCGACGGCTTGATTGAGTTTCATCAGTTTCCCGAACAGGTGAACGCTGCCCGATTGCCCAGGCCAACTCATGAGAGGGTCGATATCGGCCCTTGTGTACGCGATGCTTAAACAGACCTCTCTCGAATGAGAAGGATGGTTTCCTACCGCGTTCGCGTCCGTTCGTTTTTCCACCGTCCCATGTTTTGATACCCTCTCGCATAGAGGCATCTCGCTATCTCTGCCGTCCGCTTTGCGGGGGCTTACGTAAAGGCCATGATCGCGAGACGGAGCAATCCTGAGGGAGCTCGGCAATAGCCGGGTCGCGATCACCGGGTACACTCACCAGACGCGCGATCTTCTCAAGGTCAGGTTTCTCAAGGTGTCCGGCTCATCGCTGCATCTATTTCCGAGGAGATAGGAAGCAGGGAGCCGGGCAGCCTACCGACAACACATCAAACTCAGGTCAGATATGGGCAGGGGTAGGGGGCTTGGTGAGGACTGTGGGGAACGGTGCCGACCGTCGATGCGGCACCAGCGGAGCGTTAGACAACCTCAGAGCCAACCCTAGTGACCAGCCTACCCCAGGAGCGAAAGCTGTCAGGCCACAGGGGCCATCCCCTCGGTATCCATAAGGCCTCTCTCCCGAGTTTTAGATAGATAGAGTGAAAAGGCTCCCTCAAAAAACAATCTGTCCGTGTCGCTGAAGGTAGACGCTCTGGCTGTTTCTAGTGACTGCAGTAGGCCCCCCAGCGCAAAGAACAGCGCGTCTTCTTGCTCCGATCCAGAACTTGCTTGGTCCAGTCCGTCGGTCAGGGCTCCGATTGCCAAGCTGAAGTTGGAAGGCTTAGGTCTGCCTCGGCCTGCGACAACGTCGGGAATGTCTCTCCAGAGCTTTGCAACAAGCGCGTTGGAGAGCATCGCTGCGTCGAGGCTCCGTCCGGGTATGATTGTTCTTTCGATGGAGTTCTGCACCATCACCGCGACTGTGCTTCGACGGAAAAACATAAGGCTACCTGCTCAATCCCAAGCTGACGATCACAGCTAGCGGAATTAAAGCAGCCTATTATTGGGTCGTAAATGCCGTGGCCGCAAAGGCCGCATGCTCAGACACATTCCTCATGTCGAGGGTATCCGGGGCAAGTGACGAAACTGGAGCGCTACAGCGCATCGGCTCGGTCATTCGCGAATGCCGTCGCGAGACGCATCTGTCTCAGGAGGCGCTAGCCGATGCCGCTGGGATCGACCGTTCGCATATGGGCAAGATCGAGCGGGGGGAGCGAAACGTGACCCTGCTTAACCTTATTCGGATCGCCGGGGCGCTGGGCCGTCTCCCGTCCACCTTGATGGCGCAGGCGGATTTGTAGCGGGCGCGGACCTGACGACCGGTGGGATTTTTTTGGCCGCTGGGGCGGCTTGTTCGGCTCTGGGTAGCCCACCCCCGGCAGGGGCGTTTGGAGCCCTGAGCGGCCCGAAAACGGGGCTCCGCGTAGGCCGTTAGCTTCGTCCGGTAGCAAAGACGCGAGATGCCCTGCTGACGTCACGTCTCAAACCGAGGTATTTTTTCGAGCTGAGCCGATAAATAAGGCATTTCCCGTTCGCCGTAGCTGCGGCCTTCCGTGCCGTCAGCATGGCCTGGGAATGCATCGCGGGCCTCCTCCTTCATGCCATGGGTACGGCCGAGTGTTTTGAAGAGATGCCTCCAGCCGTGGTTCGGCTGAACGTTAGGGTCCGTCACACCGACTTCGCGCACCCACTTCGCCAGACGCTCACCGACCTTCTTAGAGTGTGGATTTGCGGCTGATCCTCCCCGTGAGAGAGCAGGGTTATAGAAGATGGGCGCATCAGCCGCTGCCTTTGCGACGGCCGGGAAGCCTTGCTCCACAAGGTGGGAATGCAAGGGCACCATACGCGCCTCATTCCCTTTCTGGCTCCCGGCCTCAGGCGTGATCCGCAAAGTCCAAATCGCTCCGACCAAGGTGACGTCCCTTCCCCTAAGCTGAGCGATTTCGCCCACTCTTGCGCCGGTATAAGCGCAGAGCCACGGCACCCATCTTCGAGCTAACGCATGGTGTGTACTGATCTTAGACCCCGAGCCCGAAAGGGTCGCGCTGAGGATCATCTTTGCCTCGGCTGGCGTGAGGCTCTTCCCTCGCAGCTTCGGCGGCTTAGGAACACGCACCTTAACGGTGGTGATGGGATTAGCGGTGATCCGGCCCTCTTCAAGAGCCCAACTAAACGTCGCTTTTACAGCAGCGAGATAAACGTCTTTGATCGTGCGGGGACTTAGCGCGCCGTTTTCGCGCCCTCCATCGCTCAAGCCGCGCCGCCAAGATCGTACGCTCTCCGCATCAACTTTTGTCGCGTCGTCGTGGCCGAGATGTGCAACGAAGTCGCGGATCACCGCTTGCCAACGCTTGATCGTCGCTGGCTTCAGCCCGGCGTCATTGGCGTAGCCCTGGAAGAGCGAAGTGATGGAAGGATGTGAGGGCAAGCCGACAAGGAGCGCCTTCACATAGCCCGAACTCTGTAAGGCTCCCTGATCCCAGTCTGCCTGCCTAGCAGTGGCCCTTCTCTGCTTGATTTCAGGACTGCCGAACTCTTCGTCAGGTATCAAATCCCGCAGCGCCGCCTCGGCACGTGACAGCTGATCGCGCGGCCCGCGAAGCCGGTTGAGGATTGTTTCTCGATCCCTTTCGCGATCCTGTACCGCGCAGTCTTCATAGAAGCTTTGGAGTTCCCGCGCGCGCATATCATGTAGGTCAGCCTCAAACCGCTCCTCCTCCGCGTTAGTAGAAGGGATCAAAGCAGGCGGCTTGCCATCGTCGAAAAGCGCCTGAGCTTCCCTTATCGCGTTGTCAGTTTCTACGGCCTTCCGATGGCAGCGGGTCTTCGCTTCGGCCCTGTCCTTGGTACCTAAGGAAAAGCGCCATTCGGTTCGCGGCTTGCCGGTGGCCGTACGAAAATACGGCCGCAAATGCTCAGGCACAGATCGCCGGAACGCATAGACGGCGCGGTCTGAGTTCAGGTAGCTGCACATAAAGCCTCCAGTGTTACGATCGTAACACCCAGCTGAGAAATGCGCTTGTTTTCTTTGGCTTTCCTAGGTCGATCAATGACCTAGAAGACGGTGGCGGAGAGGGTGGGATTCGAACCCACGGTACCCGTAAAGGCACGCCGCATTTCGAGTGCGGTACATTCGACCACTCTGCCACCTCTCCGCGGGGCCGTAGTGCGCTTGGTCGACAGCGAGCGGCTTCTCTAATGGGGTGAGGCCCGCGCCGCAAGCGGGTCTGGACGATTTTCCGTCTAGCGAAGCGCAGGCAGGGCGAGGCCCGGGGCCTGGCCGTCGCGGGGGCCGGCGCCGGTGAAGCGGAACAGCTCCGCCGGCCGGCCCCCGGTGCCGGTGGAGAGGCGGCCGGTGGGCTCGACAAGGCCCGTTCGTTCGACGCCGCGGCGGAAGTTCTGCTTGTGCAGGTTCAGGCCCACGACGGCCTCCGCGGCGGCCTGGAGGGCGGAGAGGGTGAAGGTGTCCGGTGTCAGCTCGAACAGGACAGGGCGATAGCGCAGCTTGCTGCGGAGGCGGCCCAAGCCGGTCGCCAGGATGCGACGGTGGTCGGAGGCCATGGGACGATCCGACAGGTCGAGCGGCGCGGCGTCGTCGCGGTCGCGGGCGGCCTCGGCGACCAGACCGGCTTCGTAGAGCAACTCGTAGCGTTCCAGGACGCGGGTCTCGTCCCAGCGGGCCGAAGGCGACGTGGCGAACAGGGCTTCGATGCGTTCGACACGACGCGGGTCGCCGTCGGCCCAGGCGGTCAGGGCTTCGACGATCGGGGCGGCCGCCGCAACGCGGCGGTCCTCCCAGGGGAAGATTTCGAGCGCCGGGGTCCAGCGGGCGCCGGGCGGGGCCATGTCGACGGCGTCGGCGGTCAGGGCGAGGTAGCCGACCGAGACCTCGCGCTGGCGATCAGGTCCTGGGGTGGGACGCGGCGCGGCGCGGCCCGCGTCGCCGAAGGTGTAAAGCTGTTCGACGAATCCGAGGCCGAAGCCGGTCTGGGCCGTCACGAAGGATCGCAGGGCGCGTTCGAATGTGCGATCCTCGGCGGGGTCGAACGGGCCGAAGGGCAAAGCCAATTCGTGCTCGGGGGTCTCGGTGGTGAGGACGCACAGGCGGCCGGAGCGCAGGGCCATGACGACGGCGGACAGGCCGATCCGGACCCCATGCTCTCCGCCCCAACGCATGCCGCTATTCCGTGTGCCAGGCGTCGGCGGCGGGCAGGATGCCCACAGCCTCGGCGAGGATGCGATAGCGCTCGAGGTAGCGCTGCTGGGCGATCGGGGGGGGCAGGGGATCGATGACGAGGTCGTAGCCGGGGGGCGGGGCGCCGAAGAAGCCGAGCGCTTCGGTTTCGCTGAAGCCGGCCAGCTGAGTGGCTTCGAAGAAGGCGCAGGCCCGGTCGGCGCTCTTGATCAGCTTCTTGATCGGCTGGGGCGTCTTGGGCGGCAGGCCGAAGCGCACGTGGATGGCGTCTTCCAGCCGAGCCTCGAAGGATTTGTAGCTGACGCCCAGGGCCGCCTTGAAGGGCGAGATCATGTCGCCGATGACGTACTCCGAGGCGTCGTGGAGCAGGGCGGCGAGACGCCATTTGGGCTCCAGTCCCGGCTTGATGTGGGCGGCGATCTCCTCGACGACGCAGGAGTGCTGGGCGACCGAGAAGGCGTGCTCGCCGAGGGTCTGGCCGTTCCAGCGGGCCACGCGGGCCAGGCCGTGTGCGATGTCCTCGATCTCGATGTCGAACGGCGAGGGATCCAGCAGATCGAGGCGTCGGCCCGAGAGCATCCGCTGCCAGGCCCGGGGAGCGGGTGTCTTGGAAGCGCGAGGGGAGGGGGCAGAGGCCAAGGCGGTGATCCAGACGGCGAACGGCAGGTCAGGTGACCCATCCCGGCGGCCGGATCAAGCGTCAGTGCGCCTATTCGCCGACGTTCAGGGTCACCAGATCCTTGGCGGAATCGAAGACCCCGTCCGAGTTGCGGTCCTTTGCGCGGACGGTGGCGATGACGATGGGGCCGCCGACCGGACCCCGCGCCTCGTAGCCGACCAGGCGCCAGCCGTCGTCGGCGGGGCGGGAATCGGTCAGCATATAGGTGCGGCGGGTGGCCTCGCCGGGAGCGCGTGTGCGGATCTCGGCGGCGTTGTCATGGGCCTGGATGCTGACGCTCTCGTCGGAGGAGGCCATTTCGACATTCTGGCTGCTGTCGTCGGCATTGATGTGGAAGCCGGCGATGTTGACGCTGGCCTTGTCGCCGTCGGCGTCGATGCGGACGCCGGGGAGGCGGACGCGGGCCCGGTCGCCATCGGCCTGGATGTTTACGCCGGGGGCGCTGACCGAGGCGCGGTCGCCGGCGGCGTCCGCGGCGGCGGCGGCGGTGTCAGCCTCTGTCGCGGCGATATCGGCCTGGACCTGGGCGTTGTCGGCGGCGGTCTGGGCGGCGGCCGCATCGGCGGAGGCGCGGAGTTCGGCCGTGGTGTGCGGCATGTCGGCGGACAGGGTGCTCTCGAACCGCTGCAGGACGGCGTCCACGGTCTGGTCGCTGACGGTGATCAGCTGCAGCGAGACCTCGGCGCCGCGCGGGCCGCTGTAGAGGCAGGTCGCGCCGCCGGCGTGAGCGGTGCCCTTGCGGGTGAGGACGCCGATCGCCTCAGGGCATTGCAGGGTGTTGACGACCTTCAGGATGCCCTTGGCGTCCGTATCGGTCGTGGTCGACGAGATCCGCACGGAATCGCCGTCGCAGGCCGCCGTCATCAGGCAGGCTGTGCAGATGGAGGCGAGAAGCAGTCGCATCAACAGGGTTCCTCTTCAGGCCTTCATCTTGAACAGCATCCGATACTATTCCAGTGAAATCGCGGTAATCGATCTGACGATATCTGTCCGCCGAATGACGCGATTGCGTCTTTTCTCAAACTCCGGGGCGCGAGCCTTCGCGACGATTGAGGAAGGCCAGGCGCTCGAACAGGTGGACGTCCTGTTCGTTCTTGAGAAGGGCGCCGTGGAGGGGAGGGATCAGCTTGTTGGGGCTGGTCTCACGCAGGGTTTCGGGCTGAACATCGTCGACCATCAGCAGCTTCAGCCAGTCCAGCAGTTCGGAGGTGGACGGCTTCTTCTTCAGGCCCGGCGTGTCGCGGATCTCGTAGAAGGTCTTGAGCGCCTCGGAGACCAGGCGCGGTTTGATGCCCGGGAAGTGGACCTCGACGATCGCCTTCATCGTCTCGTCGTCGGGGAAGCGGATGTAGTGGAAGAAGCAGCGGCGCAGGAAGGCGTCGGGCAGCTCCTTCTCGTTGTTCGAGGTGATGACGACGATGGGGCGGACGGCGGCGCGGATCGTCTCGTCGGTCTCGTGGACGTAGAACTCCATACGGTCGAGCTCCTGGAGGAGGTCGTTGGGGAACTCGATATCGGCCTTGTCGATCTCGTCGATCAGCAGGATGGGGCGGACATCGGAGGTGAAGGCCTCCCACAGCTTGCCGGGCTTGAGGTAGTTGCGGACGTCGTGGACCCGCTCCTCGCCGAGTTGCGAGTCGCGCAGACGGCTGACGGCGTCGTATTCGTAGAGACCGTTGTGGGCCTTGGTCGTCGATTTGATGTGCCAGGTGATCAGGGGAGCGTTCAGCGCCCGCGCCATCTCATAGGCGAGGACGGTCTTGCCGGTGCCGGGCTCGCCCTTGATCAGCAGAGGCCGCTCGAGGGCGACGGCGGCGTTGACCGCGATCTTAAGGTCCTGGGTGGCGATATAGTTCGAGGTGCCCTCGAACCGGTCTTGCGGCCGCGACATCGGATGCTCCGTGGTTTCGAGAACCACGACTACCGAGGGCGCGGCCGGTTAACAACGATCAGTTTCAGGTGATCCGCTTGGCCGACACCGGGTCCGAGGCGGGGAAGGTCTCGTCGATGCCCTCATCGATCAGAGCTTCCTGACGGTCTTCGGCGTCGCCGTGCTTTTCGTTCAACTGGTCGGGCTTGCCTTCCAGACGGTCCGCGCGACGGGCGTGCGGGGTGTCGACGTCGTGGTCCGGATCGCGCGGCTTGCCGGTGGGTTGGGTCGAGTCAGTCATTTTTCCTCTCCTTCCGGGCCGTAGCCCAGGTCTTCGATGTCGTCGTCCGACAGGGTCTTGGCCTCCCAGTGAGCGGCCGAGGCCTGGGCCCCGCGCGCGTCTTCCATCAGGCCGGAATAGACGAGTTCGACTTCGCCCTCGCCGGGCTCGTCGGCGCCGAGATCGAGTTCATTGATGCGGGCGCCGTCCGCGCCGTACAGGGCGTCGGCGTCGGGTTCGACCCCGTCCGCGCTGAGCGTATCGTCGAGGTCCTGATCGTCCTCGTCGAACTCATCCTCGTCGGCGTCGCCGTCGGCGGTGGTGACGTCGAGCACGTCAGGCATTTCCTCGAAAGTCTTGAACTCGTTGGTGACGCCGCCGGTTTCGGAGGCGTCGTTGTTGTCCTCGTCGAACGCTTCGGACTGGTCGATATCGGGCATGGGAGCCTCCCTGTTGTGAAGGTTCAACGTCGGGGCGGGGAGGGGCGTTCCGGGTGTCGGACAGCGGACATCGCTCCTCCGCTGCGAACGGGTTGGGGAAGTCGACGGAGCCTGGGCGGTCGCCCGGAACCGAGATGGCCCCCTGCTTTCGCGTTACGGGGACCGATGAATGTTTTTCGGCTCGCGCCGAAGGCTCCGTCCCCGACCGGGTCCGCGAGCGTCGCCCAGCGGGTGTACGGACACCCCGGGAGGGGTCCGCATCATCGCCTCGGCGAGGATTGACCACAGGTCCCGGGTCCTTTGGACCCTCAGGCGATAGGCCCGCGACGGGCGGCGGGCTCAGGCCCGCCGGGCTCCGAGGTTTCACGCCCCTCGGACAACCCCGCTACGATCGGCCCGCCGCACGTCCGGGTCCTGGGCCCAGGACGCCTTCCCCAACGACGGGATGGGAAAGAGTGTACGCCCGGTTTGAGGGGCGCCTGCGATAATGGGCTTAAATGGAGCCGGGCGTTGAATTCGCTGGACGAATTCGGGCATTCGTTGATGGGTATCGACGCTTGGACCCTCTCCCGGCGGGAGAGGGCTTGAGGTTCGGAGAGCGGAGCGATCCGCAAACCCGAAAGGGTGAGGGGCTGGTGTCGAAGTCGGCGTGAGCCGTGGCAGTGCGACGGCTTACGCCGAAGGACAGGTTGACCCCTCACCCTTTCGCGCAAGTCTGAGCGCCTGACGGCTCTCAGAGGGTTACTTAATCTCCGCCTCCAGCGCGGCCCTGACCTCCGCGATGGCTCTCGGCCAGCCGTCGAAGCCGCCGGTCGCGAAGGTGCGGACGCGGGGGTAGAAGGGATAGTGGTCGGTGTTCAGGAGGTGCCAGTCGTCGGGCGCATGGATGAGCCAGGTGCGGGCGCCTGAGGCGGCGGCCATGTTGGTGCCGGCGATGCCCGGGCCGATGACCAGGTCGAGCGCATTGGACAGGGCGGCGAGGTCGTCCAGGTCGTCCTTCAGGTTCATCGGCGGGGTCCAGATCTTCACCCCGGCGGCCTCGGCGGCGGCGAGGTCCTCGGTGACATCGCCGCACTGAAGGTTGACCATGACGCAGCCGGGCGCGGTCAGGACCGGCTTCCAGCGTTCGAAGCTGGAGAAGTAGCGGGCGCGGACGCCGGTCAGGACCAGCGACTTCCAGTGCAGGCCGACCTTGAGGCCGGGGCCGAGGCCCTCGAGTTCCGACTTCCAGCGGGCGACCTTGGCCGGGTCGGGAACCAGGTAGCCGTCGCGGTCGGGGAAGTCGGAAATGTCCTGGCGGTAGACGGTGCAGAGGCTGGCCATCGGGATCCAGCAGTCGGCCTTACCCTCCGTCTCGCCGATCTCCTCCATGAAGGGGCAGTAGCGGGTCAGGCGGCCTTCGAGGCGGACGGCGCGGTGGCCGCCGACGACGGCGGTCGGGAAGCTGCGCTGGTAGAGGTCGACGAGGCGGGGTTCGACGGCGATGAAGACCTTGCCGTCCGGACCCACGGCGTCGATGACATCGGGCAGGCAGGCGCCGAAGACCATCTCGTCGGCGATGCCCTGTTCGCCGACGACCAGCAGGCGTTTGCCACGGATCTCTTCGGTCTCCGGATCCCAGCGCGGGGCGTCGACGACGACGTGCATCGCCTCGGGCATTTCGGGGTCGAGGCGGACCTCGTATTCCTCGAAGCCTTCCTTGAGTCGGCCCATGCCCATCAGGGTCATGGCCTTGGCCATGCGCATCATGGCGTGTTCGTAGGGGGTCTCGGCGCCCTTCAGGGCCTCGTTGAGGTCGTCCAGCGCCCGGGCGGGCTCGCCCAGAGGCTGGAGGGCGTTGGCGCGGTTGTAGCGGGCCTTGGCGAAGGTCGGATCGAGACGCAGGGACTCGTTGAAGAAGGTCAGGGATTCGCGCATCTGGCCCTGGTCGCTGAGGACGGTGCCCAGGGTGTTCCAGAGGGTCGGATTGGTCTGTTCGATCTGGATCAGGTCGCGCAGGGCGTCGATCGCCTCCTGATAACGTTTCTGGTCGCGCAGGACGCAGGCGAGGTTGTTGGTGCCCTCGATATGGCCGGGCTCCACGGCCAGGAATTTGCGTAGCAGCTTCTCGGCGATGTCGAGATGGCCCAGGCGCTGGGCCAGACGGGCCAGGTCGTGGGCGATGTTGGCGTCCTCGGGCAGGATGCGCAGGGCGGCGTCGTAGGCGTTCAGCGCCTCCGACAGATGGCCCGACTTCTCGCGACAGATGGCCAGGACGTGCCAGGCGAGGCCGTTCTGTTCGTCGACCTGAAGGATGGCCAGGGCGCGACGGGCGCCCGCGTCATAGTCGCCGACGCGGATGGAGGCGACAGCGGCCTTCAGCTGTTCGAGGGTCTTCTTCTGCGCCTTGAGGTTGGGACCCTTCCTGTCGGCGAGGGCGTGCGACAGGCGACGGATCGCGGCGGGGGAGGCGGCGTCTCCGGCCGCCCCCTGAGCCATCGGCATGTGGCCGAGCGCCAGTTCGGAAGGGGTGGAATCGACGACGGGCATGCGGGGTCTCGAACGAGAATGAGGGCGCGTTAAGGGTGAATACGGCCATGCTCCAGAACACATGGTTAACCACGGCTGTTTAGGCTGCGTCAGTCACCGCTCGGCTATGTCAGGCCCAGCCGGACGCCAGGGAGGGCGCTCATGCCGTTGAAGCTGTCTTTGAAGCCGGGGGAGAAGTTCGTCCTGAACGGCGCCGTCGTGCAGAACGGCGACCGCCGCGGCGTGTTGATCCTGCAGAACAAGGCCTCGGTCCTGCGCGAGAAGGACATCATGCAGGTCGAGGAGGTCACGACCCCGGCCAAGCGCATCTATTTCCCGGTCATGATGATGTACCTGGACGAGAGCGCCGCGCCCAAGGTCTATGACGAGTTCGTCACCCGCCTGACCGAGTTCATGAGCGCGACGCGCAACCCCGAGATCATGATGGAGTGCGTGCAGACGTCCAAACACGTCATGTCGCGCGAATACTACAAGGCGCTGATGAGCGCGCGGAAGATCGTCGACTACGAGGAAAGCCTGACCTGATGCTGAAGGCCTACGCCCAGACGTCGAACCGGACCGAGACGCCGCGCGAGATGGAGTACCGGCTGTTCGGCCAGGTCACGCGCGCCCTGATGCACGCCGCGACCGTCGACAAGTCGGACGTGAAGACCCGGATCGACGCTTTGGACTGGAACCGCCGCCTCTGGTCGGTGCTGGCCACCGACTGCTCGGACAGCGACAACCAGCTGAACAATCCGCTGAAGGCGCAGATCATCTCGATCAGCTTGTTCGTCGGACGCCACTCCTCGGCCGTGATGCGCGGCGAGGAAGATTTCGAGACCCTGATCGACATCAACCGCTCGATCATGCAGGGCCTGGCGCCCCAGGGTCAGCAGGCGGCCTGAGACCGCCCTCAGTGGGCAAAGTGCGGCGCTGACCGGCGAGAAATTGCCGAGCGCCGCCGCCGCCAGAGAACTTTCTCCATTCTTTCAATCTGATCGGCCCGGCGCGGTCCTTGCGAGACCGCGCGCAGGACCAGAACCGGTTCATCGGCCAGAAGGCCGTCACCCCGACCAGAATGGAAGGAATTCACCATGGCCAACTCGGTCAACACCAACCTCGGCGCGATGGTCGCGCTGCAAAACCTGAACGCCACCAACGCCGATCTGGCGATGACCCAGACCCGCATCAACACCGGGAAAAAGGTCTCCAACGCCAAGGACAACGGGGCCATCTGGGCGATCGCCCAGGGCCAACGAGCCGATATCGGTGCGTTGAACGCGGTCAAAACCTCGCTCGACCGCGGTATTTCGGCGGTGGACGTGAGCCTGGCGGCCGGCGAGAGCATCTCTGATCTCTTGCTGCAACTGAAGGAGAAGGCACTGGCGGCGACCGACAAGTCGCTGTCGACGGCATCGAGGAAAGCGCTGAACGAAGACTTCAAAGCCATCCGCGACCAGATCAACACGGTTGCCGCAAACGCCGACTTCAACGGGGTCAACCTTCTGAAGACGGGCGCGACCGGCTTCCAGGCTCTGGCCAATGCGGCGGGCACCGCCTCCATGACGGTCACCCCCGAGGTGCTGTCGCTGGGGTCGACGAACGTCACCGTCGCCGCGACCACGACCATCGGGACCTCGACCCTGGCCACCACGGCCCTGGGTCTGGTGAACGCCTCCATCGACAACGTGTCCTCCGCGCTGGCGCGTCTGGGTACGAAGTCGAAGGCCCTGGAGACCCATCGCACCTTCGTCGGCAAGCTGACGGACGCGCTGGAATCGGGGGTCGGCAATCTGGTGGACGCCGATCTGGCGAAGGAAAGCGCCAAGCTCCAGTCGCTGCAGACGAAGCAGCAGCTGGGCGTGCAGGCGCTGGGCATCGCCAACCAGTCGCCGCAGATCCTTCTGTCGCTGTTCCGCTCGTAAGAGCGACGCCGGGGAGCCAAGGCTCCCCGGCGTTCTTGTTCGTCGAAGAGCGCTACCGCTCGACGCGCGGCGTCTCGCGCCTGAGCGCGGGATCACGAAATGCGGAGGGGGCCTTTGCGGAAGGGCCGAAGCGACCCTACCTTGAAGGTCCTGTTCAACAGTCGAAAGGAGGTGATCAAGTGATCTCATTGTCCCAAACCCGTACGGTGACCGAAGCTTGGTCCTCCCACGAGGTCCGGGCCTGATTACTTCCTTTGCGCGCTGACGCCCCTTCGGGCTGCCTGAGCGCAGAGTCAGGCTGAGTTATCGGTCAGGCCGTACGCGGTCCGACAATGGGGCCCGCCGGAGCAATCCGGCGGGCCTTTTTGCTTGAGGGCGCTACCGCTCGGCTCGCGGAGCCTCGCTGCTTGAGCGCGAACTACGAGAACAGCCCCTGCACCCAGTGGCCGGCCTGGACGAACCAGTCGGCGCTGGCGAGAAAGAGGCGGGAGATCAGCTCCCAAGCGGCCCAGACGAAGATGCAGAACCCGGCGACCCCGACCCAGGCGGCGCCGATCAGGACGCCGTCGCGCTGCATCAGGCCGAAGCCGAACAGGGCGACGAAAAGCGACGGGAACAGGTTGCCGCCGAAGATGGGCAGCATGACGATGACGGTCAGAAGGCTGGAGACGACGCCGATCAGAACCTCCGCGACCTCGCCGCTCAGGAAGCTGAAGCGGGGTCTGGACAGCCGCTCGATGAACAGCAGGGGTTTCCTCACCTTGCCGATCGTGGCGCGGTAGTTGTCGCGCGGCAGGCTCGAGTTTAGAGCCCACCTCGGCATCCAGAGCTGGTCGCGGCGGATGACCAGCTGAAGGCAGATCAGCAGCATCGGCGCGCCCAGGATGGTGGTCGATCCTGGTATGGGGGAGGCGATGGCGTTGATCAGACCGAAGAAGACCATCATGGCCCCGAAGCCGCGTTCCCCGAACGCATTGACCAGCTCGCCCAGATAGAGCTTCGGGTCTGCCTTGGCGCCGATGTCGTCCAGCACCTGGGAGAAGGGCCGCGTGTCGCTCTGATAGTCGTAGTCTGGCATCAGGCACGGGCTCGGCGAGGTGTGAAAGCCATCTAGCCACGACCCTGCGTCGCCGCCACTTAACAATGCGACAGAACTAGAAAATCCCGGTGATCCAGCCGAACCCGGCGCTGAAACCGGCGACGACCAGTTTCCAGGCGAGGATCAAAACCGCCACTGTCACGCCCGTCATGATCCAGCCCAGCAGGACGGCCAGACCGTCGCGCTGCATGATGCCGAGCGAGAAGAAGCCGATCGCTATGGCCGGAATCAGGTTGCCGCCGAAGACCGGAAGAACGAGGACGGCGGAGAGGATCAGACAGGCCAGGCCGATCAGACCCTGACCCAGGCGGCCGGTGAGGAAATAGAGGCGCGGGCGCGACAGGGCCTCGGAGAACCGGATGACCTTCATCAAACGGCCGCTGAGGGTTCGAAAGGTTTCGCGTTTGACCGAGGCGCGGGCCAGCCAGTTCGGAAGCCAGAGACTGTCGCGGCCCCAGGCCAGTTCGGCGGACACGAACAGAAGCGGCGCGCCGGTCAGGGTGGTGCCCCCGGGCGGCCAGGGGAGCAGGTTGACGACGGCGAACAGGAGCATGACGGCGCCGAACGCCCGGTCCCCGAACGCCTGCACGATCTCGCCGAGGTAGAGCTTTTCGCCGCCATGGGCTCCCAGCCGCTCCAGGGTGTCGGAGAAGCGGCGGGGACGACCGGTCGAGGTCTCCGTGAAGCTCACGGCGCGAGCCTGGAGCGGAACCGCGTCGGTTTCGAGTGGATCAATCCTCGACGTGCTCGGGCTTGCCCTTGCGCTTGGTATGGGCGAAGTCCTCGAGCTGCTTCTCAGTCATGGACTCCGCCATCTGTTTCGAGGCGCCCTTGAGCTTCGACTTGGGCGTGTCGCCTCGCTTGGCGGACAGGGCGGACAGGGCGGCCCCGGCGGCTTTCTGCTGGGCTGCGGATTTGGCGGGCATGGTTCAGTCTCCTTCCGGAGTTCCAACCGTTCGCCGCCGAGGGGGTTCCTACGACCCCAGCAGCTCCCGCCCGATCAGGAAGCGGCGGATCTCGTTGGTGCCGGCTCCGATGTCGTAAAGCTTGGCGTCGCGGACGAGGCGTTCGACGGGCCACTCCTTGGTGTAGCCCGCGCCGCCGAGGGCCTGGACGGCTTCCAACGAGACCTTCACGGCGTTCTCGGAGGCCAGAAGAATCGCGCCGGCGGCGTCGTAGCGGGTGGTCTTGCCGGCGTCGCAGGCCTTGGCCACGGCGTAGACGTAGGTGCGGGCGGAGTTGAGGGCGACGTACATGTCGGCGACCTTGGCCTGCATTAGCTGGAAGGAGCCGATGGCCTTGCCGAACTGCTTGCGCTCACGGACGTAGGGCAGGACGACGTCGAGGGCCGCCTGCATGATGCCCAAGGGACCGCCCGACAGGACGGTGCGCTCGTAGTCGAGCCCCGACATGAGGACGCCGGCGCCGCCGCCTACAGGACCCATGACGTTCTCTTCCGGGACCTCGCAGTCTTCGAACACCAGTTCGGCCGTGTCGGAGCCGCGCATGCCCATCTTGTCGAGCTTCTTGGAGACGCTGAAGCCCTTCATTCCCTTCTCGATCAGGAAGGTGGTGACGCCGCCGTTGCCTTCGCCCGTGCGGGCATAGACGACCAGGGTGTCGGCGGTCGGGGAGTTGGTGATCCAGAATTTGGTCCCGTTCAGGACGTAGCGGTCGCCCTTCTTCTCGGCCCGGGTCCGCATGGACATGACGTCGGAGCCGGAGCCGGCCTCGGACATGGCGAGCGAGCCCAGGTGTTCGCCGGAGATCAGTTTGGGCAGGTATTTCTGCTTCTGCTCAGGGTTGCCCCAACGGCGGATCTGGTTGACGCACAGGTTGGAGTGGGCGCCGTAGGAGAGACCGATCGAGGCGGAGGCGCGGGAAACTTCTTCCATCGCCACGACGTGTTCGAGATAGCCCATGCCGAGGCCGCCGTACTCTTCCTCGACCGTGATGCCGTGCAGGCCCAGTTCGCCCATCTCGGGCCACAGGTCGCGGGCGAAGGTGTTGGTCTCGTCGATCTCGGCGGCGCGCGGGGCCAAGCGGTCGGCGGCCCAGCGGGCGGTGGTCTCGCGGATCATGTCGGCGTTCTCGCCGAGGCCGAAATCCATCGATTGGGGTGCGTTCGGAATGCTCATGGCGAGCGAGGTAGCACGATCCCCTGTCGGCTGGGGAGGGGTGTCAGTCCCCGCCCGGCAGGCCGAACTTGCGGTACAGGTTCACCGAGGAGACGCCGACGCAGGCCAGGCCGATCAGGGCCAGGACCCAGCCGATGATGGTCAGGTCGCCGCCGCCCGACTGTTCCGCCGCACGGCGGAAGGCCGCCATCGAGGCGCCGAAGGACACCAGGCCCACGCCGCCCATGAAGATGAAGGGTCCGGTCTCGCTCCAGTCGAACTTGGCCGGGGCTTCGAACTCGATCTCGTGGCGCAAAATCGATCCTCCCCCGGTCAGGGTCAGGTCCTCGCCGAAGAGGTTGTTCTCTGAGCCGTCGGGTTCGTCGCGCGGCTCGGGAGTCCACAAGGGACGTTCGAAGGCGGGCTCGGGCGCGTCCTCCAGCGGGGTCAGGACCAGTTCGGCGATCGGCGCCGCGTCGACCTGGGCGGCGAAGTAGGGCGGGCGTTCGATGCGGAGGGGCTCCACCCAGGTCTCGACCTCGGTCGGGGCGGCCTCGGCGAAGACGGGGGCGGTCTCCGTTTCGAAAGCGGCGCCTTCGCTGGGCGCCGGTTCGACCTCCGGCGGCGGGGCGGCCTCCGGTTCAGGCAGGGCGACTTCGGCCACGGCGTGGGCGATCGAGACGGGGTCGGGCTGGATCGGCTCCTCGACGGGCGTCGCCGGACGCAGATAGGGGAGGGGACCCACCATGACCGAGTTGTACGGCGCATACCGTGCGGCGGCCCAGGCGGAGCCTTCGACCGGTGCAGGCGGAGCGGGCGGCAGGGCGTCTTCCGCGACGACCTCTGGGGCCGAGTCGTCGGTCGCTTCGTCAGCAGGCGTCGTTTCGGCGACGACGGCTTCATCGTCGGCTTCCGGCGAGGGCTGATCGGCCTTGGCGGTGACACCCTCTTCGGGCGCTAGGGCGGCCTCTTCGAACGCAGGAGCCTCGGCGGGCGGATTGTCGTTGGACGGCGAGGGCGCCTCGACCGTCCCGGGCGCGATCGTCTCGGCGTCGGCCAACGAGGTCTCGCCCTGAACGAGGCGGGCGGGGGCTTCGCCGAGCAGGGCCGCGACGGCGGCGCCGCGCACGTCCATCGGCTCCGCATGGGCGGCGGAAGTTTCGGCTACAGGCTGGAAGGCGATCTCGACCGCCGGCTTGTCGGCGGTCGCCTCGAGGGGCTGGCCGACGCCGGGCGGGGGCAGGGGGGCGCTGAGGAGGTCGGACAGGGCGACGGGCGCGCCCGGATTGGCCACGAACAGGGCGCGCTCAGCGGCGCGACGGCGCAGGGCCGTTTCCGGCAGGGCAGGCTCGGGCCAACCCATCATGGCGTCGGCGGCCTCGCCCGGCGATCCGGCGTTCAGGCGCCTGCAAACGTCGGACGCGACGAACTCGTCGACCCCGACCGAGAAGGCGAAGCTGACCAGGGCGTCGAACTGATGCTGGTTCAGCGCGGCGGGGACGGTCTCGTTCACCGACTTCTCGACCGGCAGGAGATCGTAGCGCAGCAGGAGTTCGGCGTCGGCTTCCGACACCGTGGCGCCTTCGCGCGCGGAGACAGTGTGGCCGTAGCCGATGACCCAGCCGCCCTCCTCGCGCTGGATCGCTCGGGGGCGGAAACCCTCGAAACTCTTGATCAGGACGATCCCCTCGCGGGAGACCTTCAGGTTCTGTCTGGCGGCGTCGGACAACGGAAATGACCCAAATCGAGACAGGGCGCGGTCGCCCCACAGGGGAGCGAGCAAACACCGCGCCGGTCGAACTCGTTTCTACAGCAGGACGAGGGTCGCGAGGCCGAGGAAGATGAGGAACCCAAAGAAATCCGTCGTCGCCGTGACGAAGACGGCCGAGGAAACGGCCGGGTCGAACTTCAGCTTGGACAGGGTCAGAGGGGTCAGCACCCCAACGGTGGCGGCCACGATCAGGTTCAGAACCATGGCGGTCCCGATGACCAGACCGATCTTCCAGTTCTCGTCCCGGAACCAGAGGGCCGTCGCCAGGCCGATCAGGGGGGCCAGGATCAGGCCGTTGGCCATGCCGACGACCAGTTCGCGCACGAAGGTGCGGGGCGCGTTCGAACTGTTCAACTCGCGGGTGGCGAGGGCGCGCACGGTGACGGTCAGGGCCTGGGTGCCCGCGTTGCCGCCGATGGCCGAGACGATCGGCATCAGGATGGCCAAGGCGACGATCTGCTGGATCGTGCCTTCAAACCAGCCGATGACGCTGGCGCCGATGACGGCGGTGAACAGATTGATGGCCAGCCAAGGCACGCGGCCGCGCACGATTTCGGGCACCGAAGAGCCGCGGTCCTCGTCGGAGACGCCGGCGAGGCGCAGGATGTCCTCGCGGTTCTCTTCCTGGATGATGTTGACGATGTCATCGACCGTGATCTGGCCGACTAGCCGTCCGGCCGCGTCGATGACGGGCGCCGAGATCAGGTGGTATTTCTCGAAGACGTAGGCGACCTCTTCCTGATCGGTGTCGGCGGCGATTTCGTTGACCGGCTCCATCAGGTCCAGGAGCTTCACCGAACGGGCGGCGCGCAGAAGACCCGAGATTGGGATCCCGCCGACGGGGCGGTTCAGCGGATCGACGACATAGATGTCGAAGAAGAGTTCGGGCAGGTCCTCGCCTTGGGCGCGGACGTGGTCGATGGTGTCGCCGACGGTCCAGAACTGGGGCGCGGCCATGACCTCGCGCTGCATCAGGCGGCCGGCGGTGTCCTCGGCGTAGCCCAGGGAGCTCTCGATGGCGGCGCGGTCGGTCGCCGGCATGGCGGCCAGAACCTGTTCGCGCTGATCGTCTTCCAGGTCCTCGACCACAGCGGCGGCGTCGTCGGAATCCAGTTCCTGAAGCGCCTCGGCCAAGGTGGCGTTGGGGACGCGCTCCAGCACTTCCTCACGGATGCCGTCGTCGAGTTCGGGCAGGGTGTCGGCCAGTAGCTCGGGCGGCAGCCACAAGACCACCACGGCGCGATGCTCGGCCGTCAGGAAGCCCATCAGATCGGCGACATCTGCGGGATGCAGATCTTCGAGCAGGGACCGAAGGCGAATGCCGTCGCCGTCGTCGGCGGCGTCGACCACCTTCTCGACGAAGGACGCCGTCAGGACATAGTCCTCGTCGAGCGCTTCGTGGTCTTCGATGACGTCGGGATCGAGAGCAGCGGTGCGTTCGCTCATGGAGTCGCCCCCCTCTCTCGATGTGAATCAGCCGATCGCGCCGATTGTATCCCTTGTGCAGGATTGGTCAGCCCAATCCCGATTTTTGTTTTCACGCACCGGGAAGGCAGGGCCGGTAGTGCTCCGCCGGGTGCGTGAACAATGGTGCGGTCGAGAAGACTCGAACTTCCACGGGTTGCCCCACAGCGACCTCAACGCTGCGCGTCTACCAATTCCGCCACGACCGCTCGCATCGGAGGCGCGCTGATAGCGGAGTGTGACGGGGAAGGGAAGGGGCTTAGGCGGCGCCGGCCATGAAGTCGTAGACATCGGCGGGGCGCGTCACGGTGATGGCGATGCGGTCCTCGCGGATTTCGATCTGGCCGCGGGCGACGGGGTGGTTGTTGGCGAGGATCCAGACTTCGTCGTGCTCGGAGGCGTTCAGCGGAATCACGGCGCCGCGACCCATCTTCAGAAGCTGGGACATGGGCAGCACGGAGCGACCCAGGACGACCGACAATTCGACGTCTACGGCTTCGATCTGGCTCAAGGTCTCTCCGGATACGCTGGAGGGCACAGACGACTGGTCTTGCATTGGCGGCCCTCGGGGACACATTGGGGCGATCATGCTTGCCGACCCGTTAAGCCCTGCCGTTTCCCCGCTGATTCGCAGCGACGGCCGCCCCGTCGAATGGGTCGTGGCGCCCGGTTACGTGCCCTACGAAGAGGCCGTGGCCGAGATGGAGGCGAGGGTGGCCCGGATCGCGGCCGGCGAGGCCGCCGAGCGGGTGTGGTTGCTGGAACATCCGCCGCTCTACACCGCCGGCGTCTCGGCCAAGGACGACGACCTGATCGACGCGGGTCGGTTCCCGGTGCACCGGACGGGGCGGGGCGGGCAGTTCACCTATCACGGGCCGGGCCAGCGGGTGGCCTATGTCATGCTGGACCTGAACCGGCGCGGCAAGGACGTGCGCGGCTTCGTGCGCGGGCTGGAGCAGTGGCTGATCGGGGCGCTGGACCAGTTCGGGGTCGAGGCGGACGTCCGCGACGGCAGGGTCGGCGTCTGGGTCGAGCGCAAGGGTTCGGGTTGGTCGCGCGAAGACAAGATCGCAGCGATCGGCGTCAAGGTGCGGAAGTGGGTCAGCTTTCACGGCGTCAGCCTGAACGTCGAACCCGATCTCGACCATTTCGGCGGCATCGTGCCGTGCGGCATCGCCGAGCACGGCGTCACCAGTCTGCTCGATCTCGGCGTCACGGCGACGATGGACGAGGCGGACGCCGCCCTGAAGGCCAGCTTCCTGCGCGTTTTTGGCGCAGCGGCGAATCTGGCGCCTACGAAATAGAGACTTAAGGCCTGTACTGTACGGTTTCGTGCAGTTGGCCACTGAGTCGAGGGTTTGTGTCATGGACGGATCGAGGGCAGCGCTCGCTGCACAGACCCCGATCGCGTCTTCGGCCTCCAGCGACCTGACGACCTTCTTCGACGTCTCCCTGGACATGCTGGTCATCCGCGCGCTGGACGGCACGGTGGTCCGCGCGAGCCGGTCGTGGCAGACCCACCTGGGATGGCGGCCGGACGAGATGGAGGGGCGGCGTCTGCTGGACTTCGTCCATCCCGACGATCTGGCCGAGACCCTGGCGAGCGCGCGGGAGGTCGAGACGCGGGGCGCCGGGGCGCCGGTGCGGGGGCAGATCAATCGCTACCGCCACAAGAACGGCGGCTATCGCACCGTCGAATGGCGCGCCCATCGCTTCGGCGACCGCATCTATGGCGTGGCGCGCGACGTCAGCGACCGCGTCGCGGCCGACCGGGCCCTGCTCGAGGCCAAGGCGGCGGCGGAGGAGGCCAGCAAGGCCAAGACCGATTTCCTGGCCAATATGAGCCATGAGATCCGTACGCCGCTGAACGGGGTGATTGGCATCGTCGACAGCCTGCGACGCACCGAACTGACGCCGGAACAGCGCGAGATGGTCGACCTGATCCAGAACGCCGGGGTCACGCTGGAGCGACTGGTCTCCGACATTCTGGACGTTTCCAAGATCGAGGCCGGGCGGCTGGATTTCGAATCCCGCCCGTTCGACCTGGGCGAGGCCCTGGCCGGGATCATCGACCTGTCGCACAGCCGCGCCGCCGAAAAGGGGCTGATGTTCGAGGAGCGTCAGGGTCCGGGCGCGCGCGGCGTCTTCATGGGCGACAGCACCCGGATCGGACAGATCGTCGGCAACCTCTTGTCCAATGCGGTGAAGTTCACGTCCGAGGGCACGGTCACGGTCGACTGGGACGTGGCCGGCGAGGGGGTGGGCGAGGGCGTCCTGACCTTCGCGGTATCGGACACCGGGGTCGGCTTCGACGCGGCCACGGGGGCGACCCTGTTCCAGCGGTTCAATCAGGCGGATACGTCGATCACGCGGCGGTTCGGGGGCACGGGACTGGGGCTGTCGATCTGCCGGTCTCTCGCCGAGCTGATGGGGGGATCGGTCGGGGCGCGGTCGACACCGGGGCAAGGCTCGGTCTTCACCCTGACCCTGCCGTTGCAAAGGGTCGTGGCGCTTGAGGAATACGACGGCCTGGCGCCGCCGACGGCGACCGGGCCTGTCCCGCTCATCATGCCCGAACGGTCGCTGCGCATCCTGCTGGCCGAGGATCATCCGACGAACCAGCGGGTGGTTCAACTGATCCTGGGCTCGGCGGGAGCCGAGGTGGTGACGGTCGAGAACGGCGCCCTGGCCGTCGAGGCGGCCGGGCGATCGCGCTTCGACGTGATCCTGATGGACATGCAGATGCCGGTCATGGACGGCCTGTCCGCCACGCGCGCGATCCGGGCCGCCGAACGCGTGGGAATGCGTACGCCGATCATCATGCTGAGCGCCAACGCCATGGCCGAGCACCGCTACGAGGCGCTGGCCGCCGGCGCGGACCTGCACGTCGCCAAGCCTGTGACGGCGGCCAGCCTGTTGGCGGGGATCGCGCAGGCGGTGATGGATTAGGGCGAGAAGCGGATGTTCAGCAGGTCAGCCAGGGTTGGTTAGCGGACATGCAGACGGCCCCGTCGTCGCTGGCGGGGCCGTCCAAATTTCAGGCTTCAATCGTTAGGCAATGAGGCGGCGACGCTGGATGTAGAGCGCAGCGCCCGCCGCGAGAATCGTCCCAAACGCGAACAGGGCCCATTCCGACAGTGTTGGAACAGGCTGGGGCGCGGCAGCAATGAATTGTCCGAAGGCGTGCGGCTGATTCCCCACGGGAACCGACGTGGTGACGGTATTTGTGGCTGTATTGATGACCGCCACAGCGTTGGCGTCTCGACGAGCGACGTAAGCTCGACTTCCGTCCGGGGTAATAGACACCCCGAGAGGTGCGCTCGGCACCGGCACTGTTGCGATGAGCGCCCCAGTGGCGGCATTCAGGACCGACACCGTATTACCGTTGAGGTTCGATACATACAGGCGAGACCCGTCTGGTGTGATCGCAAGCGCGATAGGGCTGGTCCCGACGGTATAGGTCGAGGTTAGCGTTCCAGCCGCAACGTTGACGACTGACACCGTTCCGGCGCCGATGTTGGCGGTATATGCCGTGCTGCCATCGGCGCTGACAACGAGGCCGAATGGGTTGTTTCCAACCGGAACATTGCCGACCACACCATTGGTGGCGGTGTCGATGATCGTCACCGAACTTGTGTTATCGATGGACACGAGGACCCGACCGCCATTCGGGGTGACGGCGACGCCGACGGGTCGACCGCCTAGTGCGATCGTCGCAATCAACGACCTCGTGCCGGTGTCGATAACCGAGAGAGTCTGTCCATTGTAGTTTGCGACGTAGGCGCGTGATCCCGACGGATTGAAAGCCGCGCTGACAGGGAAAGCGCCCACACCGATCGTGGCCAAGACAGTCTTTGTCGACGTATCGATCACAGAGACGGTATTGCCGCCAGAGTTGGTGATATAAACCGAGGCAGCGTCCGGACTGATCGCGACGCCGTAGGGGTTCGCGCCTACGGTGACGGTCTGCGTCACCGTGTTGGTGACCGTGTTGATCACAGATACGGTGTTGGCCCCGTTGTTCGTTATGTAGGCAGTTTGGGCCGCTGCTGCGCTGGTCCATCCCAGCACAATCAGCCCGGCTAACAGTGCGCGAAATCTCGTGAGCATGATGTCCCCCCTTGTAAGAATGGGGCTGCCCCATCACTATGATGTAACGTCGATTTTTTCTCGATTTGTCAATGGCATCGGGCTGCGGCGACTGACTTTTGGCGCTGCCGCATGTAGGATGGCATACCGGGTCGGCCTTTGCTGATCCCCTAGCCGCCTGTGGCGGACCGCGCGGGCTGATCCATACTGAGAAGCCCTTTCCGTGGCTCCGGAGACGACGAGGGGCCGCAACGGGTCGAAAGCGATCTTGCGGTAGTCGTCCAGAACGGGACATCGCGATCTCGAACCGACGTCGAAGATCCGCTGAAACCCATCAACGGATCGGCTCAGGAGCTGAATGAGAAGAAGGGCCGGCTCAATTTACAGGCGGCGGGTGACGCACGCGGGGGCGTTCGGGGCGCTGGAGAAGTTGATGGCGATCGGGGCCGAGGACGATGGAGGCCTGTCGCTGGATCCGGCGGACGCGCTGGTTTGGCCTGTCTCGTCTGTGATGCTGGAGGGCGGGCGAGAGGGGCGCAGGGCGCGCGCGCTCTAGGCGAACTCCACCAGGACGTCGTCGGCCGCGACCGGGTCGCCGGCCTTGGCGCCGACGCCTTTGACGACGCCGTCGCGTTCGGCCTTGAGGATGTTCTGCATCTTCATGGCTTCGATGACGGCGACGGTTTCGCCGGCCTTGACCTCCTGACCCGGCGTCACGGCAATGGAGACGACGAGGCCGGGCATGGGGGACTGGATCAGCTTGGAGGTGTCGGCGGCCTGTTTCTCGGGCAGACGGGCGAACAGTTCGGCCATGCGGGGCGTCAGGACGCGGACGCGGGCCTTCACGGCGCCCGAGCGGATCTGGAAGCCGTCGGCGACGCGGGCGACCTCGGCGGTGAAGGGGATGTCGTCGAGGACCGCGCGGAACTGGGCCAGACCCGGGCGCCAGTCGATGTCGGAGAGGTGCAGGGCGCGGTCCTCACCGGCGAGGTCGAGCGTCAGGGCCTCATCCTCGTCATAGCCGAGCGACACGCCGTGGGCGTCGCGGTCGATCAGGACGATCCAGTCGGTGCGGTCGCTCGGGTCGCCGGACTGTTCGGTCAGGATCTCGTTCATCGCGGCGGCGGCGGCGATCAGGATATCGGTGCGGCGGCGGTCCGGCGCGGCGCCTTTGAAGCCGTCGGGGAACTCGTCCTTGATGTAGCTGGTCGACAGGGCGCCCGAGCGAAACCGCTCCTGATCCATGACGGCGGCGAGGAAGGGCACGTTGTGGCCGACGCCCTGCAGATGGGTGTCTTCCAGCGCCCGGGCCATGCCCTCGACCGCCTCGATCCGGGTCGGGGCCCAGGTGTTCAGCTTGGCGATCATGGGATCGTAGAACATGGAGATCTCGTCGCCCTCGCGGACACCCGAGTCGTTCCGGACGACGTAGCCGTCGTGCTCGCCTTCCTCGGGCTGGTCGTAGCGAACTAGGCGGCCGATGGACGGCAGGAAGCCGCGATAGGGGTCCTCGGCGTAGATGCGGCTCTCGATGGCCCAGCCGTTGATGGAGAGCTGGTCCTGGCTGAAGGGCAGGGTCTCGCCCGCGGCCGAGCGGATCATCTGTTCGACCAGATCGACGCCGGTGATCAGTTCGGTGACGGGGTGTTCGACCTGGAGCCGGGTGTTCATTTCCAGGAAGTAGAAGCTGCGGTCCTGACCGGCGACGAACTCCACCGTGCCGGCCGAATCGTAGTTCACGGCGCGGGCCAGGGCGACGGCCTGTTCGGACATGGCCTTGCGGGTGGCGTCGTCCAGCAGCGGGGAGGGGGCCTCCTCGATGACCTTCTGGTTGCGGCGCTGGATGGAGCACTCGCGGTCGAACAGGCTGACGATGTTGCCGTGCTTGTCGCCCAGGACCTGGATTTCGATGTGGCGCGGGTCGACGATGAATTTCTCGAGGAAGACGCGGTCGTCGCCGAAGGCGGTGAGGGCCTCGGCCTTCACGGCGGCGAAGCCCTCGGCCATGTCGGCGTCGGAGTGGGCGACGCGGATGCCCTTGCCGCCGCCGCCGGCCGAGGCCTTGATCATCACCGGGTAGCCGATCTCGCGGGCGATCTGGACGGCGTGTTCGGAGGTGTCGATCAGGCCCATGTGGCCGGGCACGGTCGAGACGCCGGCCTCTGCGGCGAACTTCTTGGACGTGATCTTGTCGCCCATGGCCTCGATGGCGTGGGGGTTGGGGCCGATGAAGGCGATGCCCTCGGCCTCCAGCCGCCGGGCGAAGACGGGGTTCTCGCTGAGGAAGCCGAAACCGGGGTGGATGGCCTCGGCGCCGGTCTGGCGAACGGCTGCGATGATCTTGTCCTGGACCAGATAGCTCTCGGCCGCGGGCGAGCCGCCGATGTGGACGGCTTCATCCGCCATCTCCACCGCCATGGAGCCGGCGTCGGCGTCGGAATAGACGACCACCGTCTGGATGCCCATGCGGCGGGCCGTCTTGATGATCCGGACGGCGATCTCGCCCCGGTTCGCGATCAGGATCTTCTTGAACATGAGGGACGGATAGGCGGGCGTCGCGGGCGTGTAAACGGCGGGCGTCATGCTCGCCCGAGGGACGAACGGTCACACGGGCGCCGTTCTCGCTTGGCAAGATCAGGGTTCATCGGCTTTAACTCGCGGCCGAGCCATTCGCATCCCCCGCCTGGAGTTCGCTATGATCCGCCTTCTGACCGCCGTTTCGGCGGCCGCCTGCATGCTGACGAGCACCGCCGCCGTCGCGCAGGACTTCCGCGCCCTGGCCCGGACCGACCTCCAGGCCGCGCACGATGCGCTCCGCGACAACCACCCTGCCGCCGTCATCCCCGGCGCGCCGGGCGACACCTTCCGCAGCTGGCTCGACGCCGGTCTGGCGGACGCCAACGGCCGCATCGGTCAAGTCAATTCGGGCGACGCCCACGCCTATCTGATGCGTTACTACGCCGGCGGCTTCCGCGATTCGAACATCGCCATCACCCCGTCGTTCGAAGGCATGGGCCCTTATTTCGGCACCAGCTGGCCCGGCATCGCCACCGGCTGGCGCAACGGCCAGTATGTCGTCACCTATGTGAAGCCAGGCACGCGCAACGCGCCGCGCCTCGGCGAGATCGTGGTCAGCTGCAACCTGACGCCCATCGAAGAGTACGCCCGCGCCAAGCTCGATCGCTGGGAAGGCAACCTCGACACCGAGGCCGGCCGCGTGACCTCGGCGCCCTATCTGCTGTGGAACCGCAACAACCCGTTCGCCGCCGGCACGCCGTCGACCTGCGAGTTCAAGCGCGACGCCCGCGCCCGGCCCCGCGCCGTCGAACTGCGGCCCGTGCCGCTGGTCGCCGGCGATCTGGAAGCCGCCTATCGCGCCACCGTCTACATGCCGGGCGCGACCCCGCTGAACATCGAGACGGTCAACGGTCGTCCGTGGGTCCACGTCCACTCCTTCGCCGACTCGGCGGGCTGGGACGCCTTCAACTCGCAGGTCGAAGGCCAGGCGGCCGCCTTGCGAGGGCCGCAAGGCTTCGTGCTGGACCTGCGCGCCGCCTCGGGCGCCTCGGCCTATACGTCGACGGCGCGCGGCTATGGCCTGGCCAACCGCATCTGGACGCCGGAGTTCACCGTCAGCCGCCAGCCGGCCGCCGGCGCCATCACCTATCGCGCCACTCCGGGCAACCGCACCTGGTACGCCGACACGCTCGGCCGGATGCAGGCCGATCCGCGCTTCGTCCAGGAAGCCGGTCCGGTGATCACGCAGACCCAGGAGATCGTCGCCGCCTTCGACGCCGCCATCGCCGCCGGTCAGCAGACCTTCACCCTGCCGGGACGCGCCGCCGTCGCCGACACGGGCGCCGCCAACCCGGTTCAGGGTCCGGTCATCGTCCTGGTGGACGCCGGCTGCTCGGGCGGCTGCCTGGATACGCTGGACCTGCTGTCCAAGCTGCCGAACGTCCGCATCGCGGGATCGACGACGGCGACCGACACCATCTTCATCGAGCCGACGCAGATCCGTCTGCCGTCGAACTATTCGGACCTGAGCTACGGCCACAAGGCCTGGACCAGCCGCGAACGCGCCAACAACCAGCCGTTCACCCCGGCCCAGGGCCTGGTCTATACAGGCAACCCGGCGGACGAGACCGCCGTGCGCACGTGGGTCGGCACGCTGTTCGGCGGCTGAACATCCTTGATGCGCTAACGCCGACGACGCGGTCGTCGGCTGCTTGAGCGCAGAGATCGGGCCGGGCGGGGGAGACCTCGCCCGGCCTTTTTCTTTGGCCTGTGCTTTGGCCTAGACCGTCCCAGTGAAAGGCGATCGATCCGCTAGCGGTACTGCCGGGCTGTCGCGTCCAGGCGCCGGTCACCCTCGCGGACGTCCGAAATCGAACCCGGGACCTGCTGAGCCAGATACTGGCATCGCGTTTTCAGGCGCGGGAACATCTCGCGCAGGTGGCGCCGCGCCTGCTGGGGCGTCACGCCGGATGCGTCCATGACCACACCGACTTCGGCACGTTCCAAGTCGCGCCCTTGGCTATAGAGGCGGTTCAAACGTCCGTCGGCCCATCCCGCCTCCTGCGTTCGCCGCTCGAAATCGTCGGCGAGGCGGTGGCCCACGGCGAGGTCCGTGCCGTAATAGGGCGCGCACAATGCAAACAATGTTGAGAATCTGCCCAGCCGGATTCCCTCTTCGGTGAGCGCATCAACCTCCGCTTCGGGCGCCGGATCAATGTGCGGAGGGCACGTCGGTACAGTGTCTTCGGATTTCCTGAGACTTCCAATCACAACCTGGATCACCGGCTCCGGCCAGTGCTCGAAGTTGGCCATCCCAGGCGGCACGGTGCAGACGGACGTGGCCTCTGGGCCCTGTGCCTGACCTCCTGCAAAGCGGACCACGAAGCCCGAGTAAGCAAGCCCTTCGGAGTGGCTGTTCTCGACCTTCAGTATTGAGCCGACGTCCTGGTTGGCGTGCAGGCTGAAACGAAGGGTCCCGGCCTCCGCTTCGTTTATGGTGGCCGTTGAACCCGCCGCCGGAGGCATAACGTCGCCGATCTGGATGCGATCGACACCTATCAGATCGTATGTTCCGTCAGCATTCGCGCGAAGGGTGGCTCGCTCACCAATCGCAATGTTCAAGGTGCCCTGAATGAATGCGGACTGGCGGTCAGGGAAACGCTGTGGGGTTGGCGGGTAAGCGGGGGGCGGGTCCTGAAGAGCAAGTGCCGAGACGAGGGCGATAAACAGCACGACACGCTCCGATTGTGGAATGGAGAGGTGGCGCTCTTTCGCAACCCTTGGTCAAGCTGAGCCGCTTGTGAAAAGATAGTTTTGCATCTCAAACGTCCTCAGCAGGTCGGAAGTGACCTTAAGCTCGACGCCTGGCGGCAGACTTTCGAGCCCTTGGAACTTCGCCGATCCCGCCCCACTTTCCTCTCCATGACCGACATCACCGACTCCCGCCCGAACCTGTCCGCCGCCGGATATGACCTGACGCCGCCGTCCGAGGGGCAGAGGGTGGCGCTGGAGGCGGATCTGAACGCGGAAGAGAAGCGGGTCCTGCTGTCGCACGGCACCGAGGCGCCGTTCTGCGGCGTGCTGCTGGGCGAGAAGCGGGCCGGCGTCTTCTGCTGCCGGGAGTGCGGCCTGCCGCTGTTCCGGGCGACCACCAAGTTCGAGAGCGGCACGGGTTGGCCCAGCTTCACCCAACCGGTGTCCGAGGACCACGTCACGGCCATCGAGGATCGCGCCTATGGCATGGTGCGGACCGAGACGACCTGCGCCCGCTGCGGGAGCCATCAGGGGCATGTCTTCCCGGACGGGCCGCCGCCGACCGGGCTGCGCTACTGCATCAACTCCGTGGCGCTGCAATTCGTCGAGGAGGGGCGGCCTCTGCCCGATCCTTTGGGTCGCGGCGACGGGGTCGCGTGACGCGCATGAAAAGATCGCATCACGGTCCGGCCTCAATCCGGGTTAGGATGATCGCCAGTCCGGAGTCTCGCCCATGCTGATCGCCCTCGCGCTCGCTTCCGTCCTTGTCCATGAGGACCCTGACGGCGTGGTCGCGACCGCTCCGCGAATCGGCGAAGGCGCGGTTCTGGTGGGGGCCGAGGCGCCGACGACGGACGCCCGGCCCGAAGCGGCCCAGGTCGTCGCCGCTACGCCGCACAACCTGACGACCCGCGAGCAGATCCAGCGCTGGATTTCCGCGAGGGCGGAGCGCGCCACCCCGTTCGCCGAAGCGACTGGCCCCGAGGACGACCGCGAGATGCATGGCTTCGTCAGCGCCGGCATCGGCACCCATGACTACAGTTCGGTTTCGGTGGGAGTCTCGCTGCCGGTCGGTGATAACGGTCGTCTCGACCTGGCCTATAGCCAGACCAAGAACGGCCTCGGCTATCCGGGCTTCGGATACGGCGCCTTCGGGTATCCGGGCGACTTCGGCGCCGGCGGACTGCTGCCGATCGGGCGCTCAAGGTCGTTCGGCGTCAACGACCCCTTCTACGCGGGGTCTGGTCGATCCCGGTTCCTTTCCCTGGGCTTCAGCTGGGATAAGGATCGGTTGCGCGACGACGATGACCGCCGCCGCGTCTCGGGGCGTCCAGCCGAGGACTGAGCGGCCCGGAAGCCTGTATGTCGCGGCGATTCCCGATCCCTTGACCGCGCGTCCCGCGCGTGAGAGCCGTCCAGCGTGAACGGAGCTTAAGCCATGAAACGATTGATTGCGTTTGGATGCAGCGCGGGCCTGGTGTTGTTGGCCGGAGGCGCGGCTGCGCAGACCGCAGATATCGGGCTTGCCATGACCGATGGCGTGACGTCGGTCACGGCCGGCGGCGCGACCACCTATACGATTGTGATGACGAACGACGGTCCGGACGCCGCGAGCGGCGTGGCCTTCGTCGACACCCTGCCCGCCAGGCTGACGTTCACATCCCTCGTCACACCTGGCGGCTGGACCTGCACAACGCCTGCCGTCGGCGCCTCGGGCCAGGTACAATGCTCGTCCGGCACGGTCGCCGTCGGGACGAACTCGAACTTCGCGCTGACCGTCGGTGTCGATGCCGCCGCTCCGGGCGGCTCCACCGTGTCGAACACGGTCGCGTTTACCGCCAGCGACGCTTTCGATCCGAATGCGAGCAATAATTCGGCGACGGACATCGACACGGTGATCGCCGTTCCACCCCCGGCGCCGGTCCCGACGATGACCGAGTGGGCGATGATCCTTTTGACCGGCGTGCTCGCGATCAGCGGCCTGTCGATGGCCAGCCGGCGGCGCGTTCAGCCGGCGCGCTGACGACGGCTGCTGCAGTCCCGGAAAGCAAAAGGCCCGGTCTCGCGACCGGGCCTTACTCGTTTCGGGATGGTGCCGCCGGGGGGAATCGAACCCACGACCTCAGCCTTACCAAGGATGCGCTCTACCACTGAGCTACGGCGGCCCGTTCCGAGGAAGCGGCCGTATAGCCACTCAACTGCCGGGGGGGAAGCCCGTTTTTCCTTGCTCCGAAACTTTTCCCGGGGCTGACTGATTGCATGACCGAACCGATCGACGTTCCGCCGTCCAAACCCCCGGAAGGGACCCCGGCTGCCGCGCCGAACGAGGTGCAGCGCGCCAGGGCCGAACGGGCGACGCGGCTGGCCAAGGCGCTGCGGGACAATCTGCGGCGGCGCAAGGCGGTCCAGCCGAAGCCTGTGAAGGCGGAGAATTAGAATCGCTCTTTCTGTCCCTGGAGGGGAGAGAGGCGTTCGTCATCGAAGTTGAGCGACCTCGGCCCTTTCGCAACACCCGCCGCCCGCGCTAGAGAACCGGATCGCCGGGACGGTCGCTCCTTGCGGCTTCAAGGACGACATGGACAGCATCACGGTTCACGGCAACGGCCCGCTTCACGGCTCGATTCCGGTCAGCGGGGCCAAGAACTCGGCCATCAAGCTGATGGCGGCCTCGATCCTGACCGATCAAACGCTGCTGCTGACCAATATGCCGCGTCTGGCGGACACCAAATTCCTCGGCCGGCTGCTGCAACAGTTCGGCATCGCCGTGGACGAGCGTGACGGTCACGACGGGCAGGAGACGCTGTTCGACGCCAGGGAGATCCGGTCGACCTTCGCCCCCTACGATCTGGTTCGCCAGATGCGGGCGAGCTTCAACGTGCTGGGACCGCTGCTAGCGCGCACCGGTCACGCCAAGGTCTCGCTGCCGGGCGGCTGCACCATCGGGGCGCGGCCGGTCGACCTGCACATCGACGCCCTGACGCGTCTGGGCGCGCTGATCGAGCTGGAGGAGGGCTATGTCTCAGCCACGGCTCCGAAAGGGCTGATCGGGGCCGAGATCGAGTTCCCGTTCGTCTCCGTCGGGGCGACCGAACACACCCTGATGGCGGCCACCCTGGCCAAGGGTACGACGGTGCTGAAGCGCGCCGCCCGCGAGCCGGAGATCGGCGACCTCGCCCGGTGCCTGGTCATGATGGGCGCGAAGATCAAGGGGATCGACACCGACACCCTGGTGATCGAAGGCGTCGGCTCTCTGAGCGGCGGCGAGTGGTCGGTGATTCCCGACCGGATCGAGATGGGGTCCTACGCCTGCGCCGCCGCCATGGCGGGGGGCGAGGTGCGGCTGACCAAGGCGCGGGCCGAGCTGATCACCTCGCTGACCGACAGGATGATCGAGGCCGGCGTGGAGATCATCCCGACCGAGGACGGGGTGATCGTGAAGCGCGACCCCTCGCAGCGTCTGAAGGCGGTGAATGTGGCGACCGAGGTCTATCCGGGCTTCCCCACCGACCTGCAGGCCCAGTTCATGACCCTGATGACGACCGCGGAGGGCGTCAGCGTCATCCACGAGAACATCTTCGAGAACCGCTTCATGCATGCGCCGGAGCTGGCGCGGCTGGGGGCCGAGATATCGGTCCACGCCGGCGAGGCTCACGTGACCGGCGTCGAAAGGCTGAAGGGCGCGCCGGTGATGGCGACCGACCTTCGGGCCTCGGTCAGCCTGGTGATCGCGGGTCTGGTCGCCGAGGGCGAGACCAATATCGGCCGGGTCTATCATCTGGATCGCGGTTTCGAGCGTTTGGAGGAGAAGCTCGGCGCATGCGGAGCCGATATCCGGCGGGTCAAGGGCCCGCCCGTCGAAGGACCGGGTGATGACCACTGAGGTTTTGGAGCAGGAAGAGCAGGAGGCGATCCGCGCGGTCGGCGGCGCGAACGAGCCCCTGCGCCTGCTGGCCGAGGACGGCGAGGATCTGGCGATCATCTCGGCGGCGCTGCAGGACGCGATCCTGAGGCCGGCGGACATCGTCTGGGAGAAGGCGGCGCGCCGCCTGACCATCCAGCTGAGCCGGTTCTGCTGGGAATGCGGCGGCACCCGCGTGCGAGCGGCGATGCAGTTCGGCGACGTGATCGCGGTCAAGAGCCGGGGCTTGCCGCGGCTGCCGGACACGCCGCTGGAGCTTCTGGCCATCCATTTCTTCGAGGGCGAGGCGCCGGGCGGCAAGGCCATCCTGATGTTCGCCGGCGGCGGGGACCTGAGGGTCGACGTCGAATGCCTTGACGCGGTGGTCACCGATCTGTCGGAGCGCTGGCCCGCCCGGGTCGCGCCGACCCATCTGGACACTTCTCCTAAGGGGGCGAAAGCTTGAGCGATCACCGGCTGGCGTCCGTCGATCTGGACGAGGCGACCCTGCCATCGGCCACGGCCGAGATCGAGCACGAGCGCCGGGTCGCGATCTTCGACCTGATCGAGAAGAACTCCTTCCAACCGGAGGGTTCGGAGGGCGGGCCGTATGGGCTGAAGCTGTCGCTGCAGGACAACCGGCTGGTCTTCGACATCACCGGCGTGGACTACACGCGGACCTATGCGCTGAGCCTGACGCC